>CAIOZW010000241.1 GCA_903862855.1 uncultured Acidobacteriota bacterium | reverse complement strand
CCTGCCTGCGCGAAGCGAATGGCCGAGGCCGCCCCGATTCCTCGCGAGGCGCCGGTGATTAAAACTACTTTATCCTGAAAATTGAACATTTTGTTGCCTTTGCCTCGAATTTTGTGTAATGTTCAGACCTTGACTTGAACAGGATTGCACGATCCGCTTTCAATGATCAATGGTGCGGTCGAGATCCTGTAACCCCGAAAGAGTGTCCCGGCGGCTGTCCACCCCGGAGGCGCCTCACTGGTGCCCTGGATGGCTGATGGTTCGAGCCGTTACGGTCAGCTCTCACACAAGGTAGCGCTGATTATGAAAAGATGCCCTAATTGCAAGTGCGAAGTTATCGAGTGGCATTCATTCTGCCAGGACTGCCACGTACATATACCCTCCTACGTCGCCTCGGAGCGTACTGTCTCGACCTATCGTGGAAAGGTTGATCGGAGCTGGACGACGTGGTTGTTGATAGCCGGATTTGTGACGGGTTCCGGCCTGCTGGCGGGTTCGATCGACTGGCTCCAGCTCAGCCAGCTCCTCCGTGGGCAGACGATGACAGCCGAGGAGGTTGCAAGGGTCAACGAGTCGGTCAGGGAGAAGCTCGATCGCCGTCGGGTCTCTCGTGGCAGAGCCGGGCAGCTGGCAGACGGTAGTGCGTCGCAATCGGGGGCAGTGGTGGCCTCAGCGGCACCAACGCCGGTTGAAACCGCCACCGACGGCGCGACCCCGGCGGCGTCCTCCACCAGCTCGGAGCGTGGAGCCAGCCTTGCTTCATATGCCAGTTACAGCGCCAGAACTGGGGCAGAGATCGCCCCGGATGTCGAGATCCAGCAGGTTGAGGCCGCCCCAACCGAGCGGACAGGCATCGTCTCTATCAATTGCCAGGTGCCGGCCCGGATCTATATCAACGGACAGTACTCCGGAACTACCCCCCGTGCGGTTCATCTCAACGCGGGCGAATATCAGATTCGTCTGGTCTCTGATGGCTACCTCGAGTGGAACAGTAAGGTCAGAGTTCGAGACCGTCAGCAGATGGGTGTGCTGGCCTCGATGACTAGGGCAGAGTAGTGCCCTCCCCTCGCACCAGTTCAGCCAACACTGGCCAGCGGAGTCCTGTCTTCCTACTGCTCTTGCGGCTGCTAATACCGCTATCAATTCTGGCCGGCTGTGGACGTGATACCCGCGTCCCGGTCGCGACCGACGTCACCGAGGTTACGCGAAACCCGTTTCAATTTGAAGAGGATGAGATGGTGATCGGGGAGGGCAAGAGACTCTTCCTGAACAACTGTTCAATCTGTCACGGCCACCAGGGACTGGGTGACGGACCCTCCCGCAGCACACTGATCGCCGAACCAGCCAACCTGACCGTTGATCCGGTGGCCTCCTACCCGGATGGTCGTCTGTTTCTCGTGGTCAGGCTTGGAAAGATGGTTGACGGGCGTCTGACCATGCCCCCCGTTGAGAAGATGACCGACGAGCAGATTTGGAAAGCCCTCGCCTATGTCAGGACACTTCGTTCGGTGCGTTCCCTCCAAAATCGATGACCCGGTTATGAACACTGCCGGGCGCAGACAAAAAATGGCCGGGTAACATAGATTACCCGGCCAGGAATGGTCATCATTATCAAGGAGGACAACTTCAAGACATTTCTATTCCGACGTCCCGCATAGCGTCGAGAGTTATCGATCGGCTGCCAAGCAGGCGGATCTGGCCATCGCTGGCGAGTGCGAGGGGTCGACCGTGGGAAAATCCTTTTGCGGCGATAGTTTCACCGGGGAGATCCTCACCGGTCGTCAGAAGCCACACATCGGTCAGCCACCCGTGGATGAGGAGGTTGACGTTCCGTCCAGACTGCCTGGTCGTAACCGTTCGGGCGACGCCTTCACGAAGGCCGTCCAGTTCGGCGACATCGTTGACTGTCACCATCGGCTGGCTCTCTTTCACTTCATCCGCTTTCTTGATCATTTATATCTCCCTCTGGCCCTCAACGAGTCCCCTTTTGGGTAACTGCGGTATCGGGTACCAACAATTCTGTCCGGAGTATCGGCCGGAGTATCGTCTGCCAGCTCATTCCTGGATCGGGCCGCAACCTCTGATTCAGGAGAGGCCAGTCGGGTGACTCAGGAGAGGCCAGTCAGGAATCTGAATCGCCACTAACCCGGTAACCTCCCGGCTCCAACTTTGATAGGCCCTCTAACCACTAACCGGCAGACTCGAACCCTCTGGATGACAGATTCGTGTAACGCCACCCTGCTGTAACCGTCACGAAGGTGGCTCATTAGACGTTAATGCAAACAGCGACGCGAGACAGTAGCCTCTTCAGGGCAAACGTCGTAACCAGTGACAAGCATCGCCGCCGTCACCGACGTTCACCATCACAACGTACCTCAGACGCGCACTCCAGCCTTTGCGTTGCTCTCCTTTCAATCACTGGAAAATATTCCGGCGGCTGGCTGATTCCTTACGACCATAACCTGAAACGGATGGTAAGCTGGAGGCGGTCGGCTTAAAGTGCCCGGCTGTCAGACCAAAATAGAAATGTCCCCTATTTTACCAAAATAGAAATGTCCCCTTTGTAAGGGAAACGCCCGAATGCAGGCCCTGGATAATCAACAAAAAGGGCCAATTCTTTCGTCACACTTTCCATTTTCAAGATAATAAGGTGGTAAAAACCAGGGCCAACATCCACCGTCGGGACCCCGAATGAGACTGCGCCGAGTCGAATTCGCTGTGAATGTAATGAACGGGAAGAGCGATAGCTCTTCTTAAAGGCCGTATAGCCGAAGCGAGTAAGCCGTCAATGGCGCCGCAGGCGCCGCCGAAGGCGGGCAATGCCCATTGACGGCTTACGCAGCGGAGGCTATTCCTGCTGCCTCACAGACTACCGCCACGGATGATTCGGGGGAGGCACATACCTTGGTTTCCTGCTGATGGAAGGATGGGGGTTCTTTTTCTCCTTCTCTTTGCGCTTTGCTGCCGGGGCCTCTTCAAGTATCTCGTATTTCATATCCTGCCCCCGATAATTGATGTGTACTTCACCGCTAAGATATTGTCGCACCTTGACGTTAGTTTTGGCTGGCGCTGCTGCGCTCTGTCGCTTCAACTGATAAAGTCTATTGTTAAATCGCACTATCCAGTCACTGGTGATTACCCGATCTTCCTCAATGCAGAAGATTGAGGGCAGGTCATAATCCGCGCTGCTCAGATGATAGTCTGCTGATTCCCGAGGCTCAATGGCAAACTTGCCGTTCAATCTTTCGATGAATTCATCCGCGAGAAACTGGTTGGCGAGTTCGATGGTACTTATCTCTTTCAGCCGCAGTTCTTTAACCAGGCGGTCCTGATAGGTTCCATGTGACCGCTCAACGCGCCCTTTGGCCTGCGGCGAGTACGCTCTGATTAGCCTGATCCCAAGCGAAGCACAGGCCCGGCCGAACTGAGTGTAATGTTCACGGCCTTCTTCCTTTGCCTGCTGCTCCAGCTTCTCGTCTGGCACATACACTGTCTTGCGGTCTACGTATATTGCCCGTGGAATGCCGTACTTCTCGATCCACCTCCACAACAAGACCATTGCCGCTTCAGTGGTCTCTTCCTCTGAGAACATTGAGAGCGTCTTCCCGGTCGCATCGTCGACAAGGTTCATCAGACAACACTTTTCTCCCCGGCCTTCAAACCACAGGTGATGGGATCCATCCATTTGCAGCAATTCGCCGAAATGAGACCGCCTCTCTCTTCGGCTGCGGTGCTGTTTGCGCTTTCTTCTCTTTTGCCATAGCTCATCGGCTATCAACCATTG
>CAIOZW010000240.1 GCA_903862855.1 uncultured Acidobacteriota bacterium | reverse complement strand
TTTTGATTACGTAATTGTCAACGATCTGCTCGATGAGGCAGTCGGTGAATTGGACGCGATCATTCGTGCTGCCCGTTGTCGTGGCGATCGCCGCACCGCGATCGCTGAGGATATTTTACGAACATTTGAAGACCTGCAAGGGGAGAGACTCAATGGAAACGCAAGAGAATGAAGAGATGGATGAGATGGTCATTGACAGCAAATACAGGAAGATCCTGATTGCCGCCAAGCGGAGCAAGCAGCTTCAGCGTGGGGCGCGGCCGCGCGTCAATGTTCCGAATGCCAAACCGACCCGGGTCGCGCTCGAGGAGATTGAGCAGGGCATGATCGAATTTGAATTGACCGAGAACGTCGAGTAGACCGGACAACTTCCCGATGAGAGTCCTCCTCGGCATAACCGGATGCATTGGCGCTTACAAGGCCGCCGAGGTGCTGCGGGGTCTGCAGAAGGCAGGCGTCGCGGTACGGGTGGTCATGACCAGGAGTGCGACCGAGTTTGTCCGGCCGCTGACATTTGAAGCCCTTTCAGGTCAGCCGGTCGTGGTGGGGATGTACGATCGTCCCGACTATGCGACGATCGAGCATATCGCGCTGGCACGGGAAGCCGATCTGCTGTTGGTCGCCCCGGCGACGGCCAATATCCTGGCCAAATTTGCGCACGGGCTGGCAGACGACTTTCTGACGACCCTCTATCTTTCAAACACCAATCCTGTGCTGATCGCACCGGCCATGAATGTCGAGATGTGGAACCATCCGGCGACCCGGGCCAATATCGAGATCCTCCGTCGGCGTGGTGTTGAGATTGTCGAGCCGGGGGTAGGATATCAGGCCTGCGGCGAGGTCGGGGCGGGGCGCCTTGCCGAGCCGGAAGAGATAGTTCGACAGGCTCTCGACCGGTTGCGGCTTCGGCAGGAACGAAGTGGTGATCTGACCGGGCGGCACATCCTGATCACGGCTGGGCCGACCATTGAGGATCTCGATCCGGCCCGCTTTCTGAGCAATCGTTCATCGGGGCGAATGGGCTATGCGCTGGCTGAAGCGGCCATTGGACGCGGGGCACGGGTGACTCTCATCTCCGGTCCGGTGCGGATACCTCCACCGGCGGGGGCTGAGATCGAGCAGGTTCGAAGCAGTCGTGAGATGTTTGCGGCCGTTATGGCAGGACTTGAATCACAGACAATCTTTATCGGCGCGGCGGCGGTGGCCGATTTTCGCCCGCTCGTGCGTGAGGAACAGAAGATCAAAAAGTCGGGACGGAGTCGCCTGACGCTCGAACTTGAGGCGACTGAAGATATCATCGGGGCAGTCGCGGCTGCACCGGGGCGTGAGCAGCGGCTGGTGGTCGGATTTGCAGCCGAATCGAAGGCGGTGATCGATTACGCAGTGCAGAAGATCCACGAAAAGTCACTCGATATGATCGTCGCCAATGACATTACTTCACCTGGCGCTGGCTTTGATGTCGAGACCAATGCGGCCACGATCATCGATCGTCTTGGCCGGAGGGTCGAGCTTCCACTCCAGAGCAAGCGGGAAATGGCGGACCGGATCCTGGATGAGATTCTCCGTTTCGGGTCTGACCTTAAAAGATCTACCTGAATTGATGGTCCCGAATATTTATCCCGAATATTTATCTGGGAAAAAGATTCAGAAACAGGGGCCTGGGTCGATGGAATAGCCAATGGCTGAATGTGACAACGATCAGGATGAGTTGAGGGATCTTCTCGCGCAGGCTCTCGAGTATGCGCGATACTACCGTGAGCTGGGCGTGAATGGCCTCGAGCAGGCGGAAAAGAGGCTGGTGCCCGTGATGGGTAGAGTGGAGCAGACTGAGATGCCGAGGAAGTCAGGAAAATCTGCCACTGGAGACGGGACGTCACCCACGACGGATGGTCGAGATATTGCTCCTCCGCCATCTCTTCCGCTCCTCCCGCGAAAAGTTGAAAGTGACGCCGTTCCAGCAGCGCCGGCGGTTCTCGAGACCCTCGAAGAGGTCCGGCGTGATCTGGGCGACTGTCGCCGCTGCAAGCTCTGGTCGACACGAACCAACATCGTCTTTGGTGAAGGGGACCCGCAAACACAGCTGATGTTTATCGGGGAGGGGCCAGGGGCGGATGAAGATCTCTCCGGACGCCCTTTCGTTGGTCGGGCCGGGCAGTTGCTGACGCGCATGATCGAGGCGATCGGGCTGACACGGGAACAGGTCTATATTGCCAATGTCGTCAAATCGCGTCCTCCTGATAACCGTACTCCGGAGCGGGATGAGGTGGCGGCCTGCATTCCTTTTCTCTTCCGGCAGATTGCAGTCATCAGACCGAAGGTGATAGTGACACTCGGCAATCCGGCGACACAGGCGATTCTTGAGACCACGGCGGGCATCACCCGGTTGCGGGGCAATTTTCAGGACTATCCACGAATACCGGGCATCAGGGTCATGCCGACATTCCATCCGGCCTATCTCCTCCGCTCTCCTGACAAGAAGCGCGAGGCGTGGGAGGATCTCAAGATGGTCCGTGATCTGCTCAACCAGCTATCCTCCTGAGGAGGTCATCCCATGGCTAAAAAATCTCTCCCGGTTCTGCCAACCAAGAAGACAGAGCCAAAGTATGACTGTTCGAAGTGTCCCGGGTACTGCTGCACCTATGAGTGGATACTCGTCACCCGGCGCGATATCACCCGCCTTGCGAAGCATTTTGACCTGAGCTACGAGGTGGCTGAGCGGCGTTTCACCCGCTTTGTCAAGGAGTATGGCCACCGGGTGCTTCGACATCGTGAGGACAGGATCTACAAGAGTGTCTGTCGTTTCTTCGATCAGGAGGAGCGGCGCTGTACGGTCTATCATAGTCGTCCGACGCTCTGTCGATCGTACCCGGAAGAGGAGCATTGCGGTTTCTACGAC
>CAIOZW010000239.1 GCA_903862855.1 uncultured Acidobacteriota bacterium | reverse complement strand
TGGTATTGACTCACCTGCGCGATGCGGCCGATGGTGCAACCTACCTGCAGAGTCGCGAAGATGCCATGAAGGTCAGTCTGTTTCCGTGGGGCCTCTCGAGCTATGCGGCGCGCCGAACTGGTAAAAGAACAGTTCGGGGTGGTTTCATCGACCGGATTGCAAAACGATTGCCGCGCGATATTGGTCAGTTACTGCTGAAAGGAAGGGAAATATCATTCGGAATCAAAGAGAGATTTCCCTACTACTCCAAAGAGTTGATTCGCTTGATGACCGCGTTCCACTCCATCCTCTTTCTGGCGACCGGAATCCTTGTCTACAATCGAAAGTATGATCGTTATGGGGGCTGGTTGCTCATCAGGTCACCAAAGTCGGTCATTTTTGTGATTCTGGTCTCATTGCTGCTCTTTACCAGTCTGTTGATCTACCTTGAGGCTCGCCGTTTCAGGCGACCAATCGTCTTCGATATGGAGACCCAGAAGGCATCGCGAAACGATATGGCAAGTCTGGCGACCTCGATCGCCGAACAGTTGCGGGTAACCCGACGACTGGCCAGTTTCATCGAGACAGCGGTCCCTCGCTACCCGAATGCCGGGGACTATATTGTCGATCGACTCCCGGATGGAGTCGAAGTGGTGATGCGCCGGATCCCGGCCGGCGAATTTTTGATGGGATCAGATGAGAATGAACCTGATGCTTTTGAAGATGAGGAGCCGCAGCACCGGGTTCAAATAAAGGAGTTCTGGATATCTCCTTACCAAGTGACACAACAGCTCTGGTCGTCAGTAACTGGTGCATTGCCTGCTGATATGCAGGGGAGGCAGGAGTTCGTCAACCCACGATTCCCAGTGATCTTTGTCTCCTGGGAAGATGTGACCATCTTTTGCCAACAATTGAACGATCTGCTTGGATTGCCGGAGGAGTATGGGTATCGACTGCCAACCGAAGCCGAGTGGGAGTATGCGGCACGAGCTGGAAGCCAGGATGCATACTCATTTGGCAATGATGACAAGCAGTTGTCTGAGTATGCATGGTTTTGGGGTAACTCTGATAAAGATGAAGATGTGACAGTTCAAGAGGATGATCAGAGGGAGGAGTCTGGGCTGGAAGAGAAGAATAAGCCTGAAGTTAAACCTGCTGTAAAAAGACCTCATAAAGTAGGTAGGAAAAGACCGAACAGGTTTGACCTTTACGATATGCACGGTAATGTCTGGGAGTGGTGCCAGGATCACTGGCACGACAATTACGTCGGTGCGCCAAAGGATGGGTCGGCGTGGGTGGAGCAGGACATGGCCGCGTACCATGTCGGCCGCGGCGGCGGCTGGTCCGACAGCGCGATCAGCTGCTGCTCGGCGTACCGCAACTGGTACGAGCCGGGCCTCCGCCGCGCCTACGTCGGCTTCCGCGTTTCGAGGACTTTACCGTCGGCCCTCTTTACCCTCAAGCAGCAGATAGATGAGCGCGTTGACCGTAAAGAGGCCGCGCCAGGTTTGGAAGCGGCGCAGGCGAAGCGCGCCCGCGAACAAACCGGCAAGGCCGAATAGACGTCAAGAGGTTGCCTGATCAACCAGGCCCGTCGCTAAGCGAAAGAAGAGACAGTCGACGAAAAAACAGGAACGCCCAAAAAAGGCCCGAAAAAAGGAGCGAAGCGGAGCGGAGCGAAAAAAATTTTCAAATTACCGCCAGTTCCAGACAACAACAACACGATCACCGTAGGGGCAACCCTTGTGGTTGCCCCCGGGGGATTTGATAAACGCCGGTAGACAAAGAAGGGCAGGCACAAGGCCTGCCCCTACGGTGATGTGAACATACTCTGCCGATGAGAGGGCCAATTGGCGAAAATCAAACGGACCGGGGGGGTACCACCAGAATTGTTCGTGATCGCGTGATCATGAATAACTTTGGAGACCGCCGAGAGTGAACCACCCCACATCCTGACTAAAATGGCCATCCGAGAATGAAGACGACCCACCGACCCTGTCTCCCAGGATTGGCAATTGGCACAGATGGTCCGCCAAATCACAAATAAACGCACAACTGTCGGGGCAACCCTTGTGGTAGCCCCGCGGAGGCCATTCCCATCCGACGTAAGCGACAGTTTTTCGATCCAACCACCCTCCAAACTGGCGAAAAGCCTCCCGCTTCGGTAGACTTATTATTTATCAGGTCAGGCAGACCGTTCCGGCAGCATGTCGTGACGGACATACTTCAGAGGAGAGCACTATTTCATGTCATCAGGAACATCAGGAAGAGTAGGAATCCTGGTTGGGGGAGGTCCAGCCCCCGGCATCAATTCAGTGATCGGCTCGGCGACGATCAAGGCGATCAACTCCGGCTTCGAAGTGATCGGCATCCAGGATGGATTCAAATGGCTGGTGCGGCGTGATACGTCGCGGATGCGTCAGCTCTCGATCGACGATGTCTCGCGGATCCACCTGCGGGGCGGGTCGGTGCTGGGGACGTCGCGTGAGAATCCGACCAAGTCGGAGGAGTCGATGACCGCCGTGGTCGAGACGCTCAACCAGTTGGGGATCACCCACCTGGTGACGATCGGCGGTGACGACACGGCGAAGTCCTCGGCGACGGTTGCCGCGCGATCGAGCGTCCACACGGTTCACGTCCCGAAGACAATCGACAACGACCTGCCGCTGCCGTCGCACATTCCGACCTTCGGATTCCAGACGGCGCGCCACGTCGGGGTCGAGATCGTCAGCAACCTGGCTGCCGATGCAGCGGCGACGCGGCGCTGGTACGTGATCATCGCCATGGGCCGCCAGGCCGGCCACCTTGCGCTTGGGATCGGCAAGACGGCCGGGGCGGCGCTGACGCTCATCCGCGAAGAGTTTCCGGAGCCGACGGTTCCCTTTGCGAAGATCTGTGACATCATCGAGGGGACGATCATCAAGCGCCGGGCGATGGGGCAGAACCACGGAGTGGTCGTCCTCGCCGAAGGGCTGATCGAGAAGCTCGATCCGAACGAACTGAAAGATCTGCAGGATGTCGAGCTGGACGAGCACGGCCACATCCGTTTCGCCG
>CAIOZW010000238.1 GCA_903862855.1 uncultured Acidobacteriota bacterium | reverse complement strand
CCCATCCAGTTAACGGTAGAGCCACTGACGAAACCCAGCCCATTGACTCCAATGGTCAAGTCAGGATCACCCTCCAGACCACTCGATGAAGATAGACCCTCGACCACCGGCACCGGGTTGGGCCTTGGTGTAATGTTGAATGGGAGGACGTTTGAGACACCACCCGCCGGCAATGGATTGATTACCGTTATGGATGCAACAGAAATTGTGAAAATATCAGTATAGGAGACATCCGCCCGCAGCTCTGTGCTGCTGACGAATGTTGTGAGCAGCTTCTTGCCATTCCAGACGATGGAGGCTCCCTGCAGAAATCCACTGCCAATGGCAAAGAGGGTGAACCGTGGGCTTCCAGCCGCAATCGAAGCGGGAACGGTGCTGGCCAACTTCGGATCCGGGGCACGAATCTCCAAAGGCATGCCAGACGAGACTCCACCACCGGGTGAGGGATTGGCAATTGTAATGCTTGCCGTGCCGATCGAGGCCGTATCCTCTGCACGCACCTCAAGTCTCAGTTCCGTGCGGCTGACATAGGCACTTGTTCTTGGAAGGCCATTCCACTGGACGATCGATGCCGGAGTAAATCCGGCACCATTGATGATCAGCGTGAAGCCTGTCCCCCCAACGGTGACAACATTCGGATTGAGCGAAACAATTGTCGGCACTGGGTAGATGATCTGGAAGACAAGTGAAGCAGATATTCCGCCACCTGGAGATGGGTTTTCAACAGTCACCGAGGCCGATCCTATCGATTCGACATCCATATCCGTAATCTCTGCAGTTACTCTTTTGTCAGAGACATAGACTGTTCGACGCGCAATTCCATTCCATTTGACGACCGAGGTTGGAACAAAACCATTACCTGTCAATGACAGGACAAAGGCTGAGCTGCCGGCCGCGATGCTCGTCGGCCCAAGTTCGGTGAGAACCGGGGCAGTATTGCTAACGGGCAGTGCAAGGCTGTTCGACAATCCTCCCCCAGGTTCGGGATTGAAGACAGTGATGCTCAATGTTGCTCCAGCTTTGACGTCACTCGCCGTTAACTGGGCGGTCAGACGAGTCGGATCCACCAGTGTCGTTGGACGATCCTGACCGTTGACTCGAAGAACCGAGTTTGAGACAAGACCACGGCCATCGACTGTGATCGTCGTTGGCGTGGCAATGGATGTGAGCAGGGCCGGACTGACCTGACTGATCGATGGTGCCGGATGTCTGACGGCCAGATTGGCGATATTGGAGGATCCACCGCCTGGTGCTGGATTGAAGACGGCGATCTTCTGATTGCCACCACTGCTAAGCAGCGTCGACGAAACCCGAGCCGTCAACTGGGTACCGGTAACCAGCGTCGTTGGAAGATCGACTCCATTGAATCTGACAATCGACGCGGCCATAAACCCATCACCGAAGACGACCAGATCGATGGCCGAGGCCCCGGCCGCGATGTTATCAGGAGTTATCGAAGTGATACGTGGG
The DNA here is from genome assembly GCA_903862855.1 of uncultured Acidobacteriota bacterium. Taxonomy (GTDB): domain Bacteria; phylum Acidobacteriota; class Blastocatellia; order RBC074; family RBC074; genus CAIOZW01. Next base: position 1,284 of record CAIOZW010000238.1, on the reverse strand, counting down.
GTCGGATTGACCACCAGCAGCGATACCCCGCTCGATTGTCCTCCACCAGGCGCAGGATTGAAGACACTGACCTGCAGGTCCGTCGCGACCGTCAGCTCTGATGCTTCAATTCTAGTGGCGAGCAATGTATCTGAGATGTACTCGGTCACTCGCGACTTCCCGTTGATCCGGACTACCGATTCTGGAATGAATCGAACTCCCTCGACCGTCATCAGAAAACCTGGCCCACCGACCTTTACCTCTCCCGGTCGAACGGCAGAAACACGAGGAAGCGGATTCGGCTGTCGAACGATCAGACTCAGTTTCACCGAACTGCCACCGGCTGGAACCGGGTTGACGACCTGCACTGAAATCGACCTGGGAGTTGCGATCTCCTCAGCCTGGATTGGCAAGGAGAGCTGATTGGTTGAAACGTAGTTTGGTGTGCGCGGAAACCCATCGATCATCACCTGTGACCCAGGCACAAATCCTGAGCCGATCAATGAGAGTGTGAAGCTGGGTCCTCCGTCGATCACCGTGCCGGGTGAGAGCGCCGTCAGAACCGGCACTGGATTGAGAACCGTCAGAACTTTTATAGTTGAGCCACCACCGCCCGGAGACGGGTTGACCACTCTGATCGAGAGATTCTCGGCCGAGATGACCATCCGTGCCGTGATCTGAATGGTCATCGTCGTCGCACTGACATAGTTCGATGGAAATGTCTCGCCATTGACCTGGACCGTCGATGTCTGCATAAAGTCTCTTCCAGTCAATGTGAGTGTCAAATCCTGACTCCCGGCAAGTATCGTCGCCGGTGAGATACTGTTCAGTAACGGCAGTGGATTGCGGGGAGGAGTTACGGTAAGAACTACCGTATTGGAATTCCCACCTCCCGGGGAAGGATTGGTGACCGAGAGAAGCAGATTGCCTGGTGTGGTCAATCGCCCACCATCGATCGATACACGCAATTGCGTCGAGCTGACATAGGTCGCCGTAAGTCTGTCCGCCCCCAACAGAACTGAAGCGCCATCGACGAAACTTGTCCCGGTGATGACGATCGTTTGTGTGCCACTCCCCTGTTCAACCGAAGATGGATTGATCGAATTGATCCGCGGAAGCGGATTGAGTGCTTTGATGGCGAAGGTGACCTGATTGGAGACGCCGCCTCCCGGCTGTGGGTTGATGACCCGAATCCCAATGTTGGCAAGCGATGCGATATCGGCGCTACTGATCTGTGTTGTCAACCTGACATTGCTGATCCGGTTGGTCGGGCGTCGACTTCCGTTGAACTCGATCTCTGATCCT
>CAIOZW010000237.1 GCA_903862855.1 uncultured Acidobacteriota bacterium | reverse complement strand
GGCCATGGACCCGCTCATCGGCGCTGTCGGCCATCTTGGTGAAGATCGCTCCACCATTCTCTGAATCCGGCCTGATCCAGGCAGAGACTGCAAAACGCTCGCGGAAATCCCGGGTGGTCGATTTGTAACGGAAGTCGGCGACTCGTCCGGCGTTGTAATAGATCTGGCCATCAAACCGCATTCCCTCACCAAATGGTGTCGGAAGATACTCCGGTTGACCGTCGACAAATTTGGCTTCGTCGACCTCGGTTGGCGGCAGCGGCTTCTTGGTCTTCTCGTCCAGCTTGGGGGGCTGGGGATTGTGCCACTCCTCAGTGGCCCGGTTGAGCACCGGCTTTGCCGCACGTTCGAGCGGCAGATGGAGAAGCAGTTCCCGTTCGGGGAGGCCTGCCGGTGCGGGGTCACTCTTCAGGCTACTCTCCCAGCGGCGCTGCCGGGCGGCAATCTCCGGCTCTTCCTGTTTCAGTCTGGCGGCGACCGCTTCGATCTGCTTATCGAGCAGGCCCAGCTGCTGCTGTTCCGCTGCGGTTGGCGCACTGATCCACGGGGCCGAGTTGCCCCAGTCGAAGGCCCGTCCATCCTCGGCGATCGAATTGAAATAGGCGTAGAGCTGATAGTAGTCCTTCTGCGAGATTGGATCATACTTGTGATTGTGGCAGCGGGCGCAGCCGACAGTCAGCCCCATGAAGACGGTCGAGGTCGTATCGACCCGATCGACCACGTACTCGACGGCATACTCTGCCGGAACTATTCCACCCTCGGCGTTGATCCGGTGGTGGCGGTTGAAGGCGGTGGCGATGCGCTGGTTCAGCGTCGGATTGGGCAAAAGATCACCAGCCAGCTGTTCGGTGATGAAGCGATCGTAGGTCATATTGCCATTGAAGGCATCGATCACCCAGTCACGCCAGCGCCACGCCGATCGATCACCATCGATCTGGTAACCATTGGTATCAGCATACCGGGCGGCGTCCAGCCAGCGCCACGCCATTCGTTCACCGTAGCGTGGACTCGCGAGCAACCGGTCGACAGCCTTCTCGTAGGCATCGGCCGACGCATCTTTCAGAAAACTCTCCAGCTCGGCCACCGTTGGGGGAATTCCGGTCAGATCGAGTGTCACCCGGCGCAGCAGAGTCTCGCGATCTGCCTCCGGAGCAGGGTTCACCCCCTCCTTCTCGAGGCGGGCGAGGACGAACCGGTCGATCTCATTCCGTCCCCACTGCTGATTACTGACCGCTGGAAGTTCCGGACGTCGCGGCGCGACAAATGCCCAGTGCTGCTGCCACGGCGCACCCTGGCGGATCCACTCGATCAGCAGCGTCTTCTCACTCTCCGTCAACTGGTGCGTAGCGTCTGCCGGGGGCATGCGCATCGACTCATCGGTCGAAGTGATTCGTCGCACCAACTCGCTCCGTCCCGGATCTCCGGCGACGATTGCCCGCCGCCCCCGTCCGAGATCACCCTTTGCTCCTTCTTCGGAATCGAGTCGCAGTCGCAGGTTACGTGAGGGGGCATCTGGCCCATGGCATACAAAACACTTGTCGGAGAGGATTGGCCGAATATCTCTCGCAAAGTCGATCCGGATCGACTCTGTCCGGCCTCGCTCAGGCAGGGCCAGATGAAGAACCGCCATTGCGGTAAGACCACTCAATATGATCAGTCTCAAAAAGAAGACATCGACCTGTCTGCCCGGTCTCGTTTTCATACTGTCGAATCCCTCGTTGCGGTGGATGGTTGAAAAACCGATCGCGGTTCTGATCGAATCGCTATGAAACTACGGTTTGACTGCAAAATGCAAGGATTGCTGGCGAGTGATCACCCCGCCGAATCATTGTCCCTGACCTGGAGCCAGTCCGGTATCCCCCGGGGCACTCTCCCGTTGCCGGCTTAACGCAGATTTGATGAAGGCTTCAGGGAGACATAATGTTTACCTGACTCAGTCTTAAATCGACTCTCATACAATCCATCTTCAACTTCAGACTCTCCCGGCTAAGACATCGTGGGCGGTGGAGAGAACTTAATCGCGCTGAATGGAATCAGGAGGAGATGTATGAAAAGGGTGATTATTGGCAATTGTGTCGGGTTGTTAGTGTTGTTCGCACTCAGCCTGACCGGGTATTCGCAGTCGGGCCCGACAGGGAGTCTGACCGGTGTTGTTCAGGATACGACCGGGGCGAGCGTCCCTGGCGCAAAGGTGGTCGCGACGAGTACGGAGACCGGGTTCGCGCGAAATGTCGTCGCCGATGGTGAGGGGCGCTGGCAGCTTCCAGTGCTTCCGGTTGGACAGTACAAGGTCTCTTTCGAAGCGCCCGGTTTCAGCCGATCGGTGGCGACCGTCGTTGTTGATGCTTCAGTACCACGCCAGCTCGATATTCGACTCGAGGTTGGACAGGTCGATATGCAGATCGTCGTCACTGATACGACACCTCTCCTGACCCCGACAACCGTCACCACATTTCGCCAGCTCAATGCCGAGGAGCTGACGAGAGTCCCGACGGCGACGCGCAGCTTTACACATCTTCTCTCAGCTGAGGCCGGAGTGAGCGCCGATCTGCCGCCGGTGCTGACGAATGGTAATGGCAACATCTCGCCATCGGTCAATGGAACGAGAACGACCAGCACCAGCCTCAGCTTCAATGGCATCGATGCGACCAATATCACCTCGAATGAGGGATCACTCAACAACAACATCTCCCCGTCACCCGAGTCACTCTCCGAGGTCAAGCTCCAGACAAGCCTCTATGATGCCTCAACCGGCCGTTCAGGAGGCGGTAACTTTCAGCTCGTGACACGCGGGGGAACGAATGACCTGCACGGCTCGATCTACCATTATCTGCAGAACGAGAAGCTGAATGCCAACGACTTCTTTTTCAACAAGGACGGTATCGCCCGTCCGCAGGCACGCCGTAACGAGGGTGGTTTCACGATCGGCGGGCCCATCCGGAAGAACCGACTCTTCTATTTTGGTAATTACCAGCGGACCGCAGCGAGCACAGCCTTTGTCCCGACCGCCAGCAGCATCTCGGTGCAGCCCCAGGCGTTGCAGTTGATCAATGGTGCGCGTACAAAAGAGAATCTCTTTGCTGCATTCAGCCAGCTCAATCCAGGAATTACGACATCCATTCCCAACGCCGCCGCCATCTCCGATGTTGCGGTAAGGCTTCTCAATATTAAGAATCCGGCGACCGGTGACTTCCTCATTCCTGCGCCGCGAGGCAACAACATTGTCGGACGGGATATCAATACCGGATCGGGTGCGGATCTCTCAGTTGGTGGAAATCCCTACATTCGTCAGCGTAATGTCTTTCCTGCGACCTTCAGGCAGGATCAGTTTACGACCCGTCTCGATTATCGGCCGGGTGAGAATAACACCCTCAGCGGGACATTTTTCCACTCTAACTTCCCAGGTTTCGATCCGTTTCCGGATCCGAACAGCCTCGTCTCACCGGTGACGTTGAAGAGGAGTGATCGCAATCTGACACTGGCGATCTCGGACATCCACACCTTCAGCCCATCGCTGATCAACGAAGTTCGTTTTGGACTCTTCACTCTCAACAATACCCGGGTTCTGGACGATCCTTTCCTCGAGATTACCAACGAGTCGGTTGGCATCCCAAATCCGGCGCTGGCCTTTGATCAGGGGCCGGGGACGCGCCGCCTCGGCCATTATGTCGGCCGTCCCGGAACGCTGATGGAGCGTTTCTCGTTTGGCGGGCCGAACGACAGCTTCAACCGCCGTGAGCAGCGCACCTGGAGCATCGCCGACAACCTGACGCTGCTCAGAGGGGCACACAGTCTGCGGCTTGGCGGAGAATACAAGGCCCACTCCTTTGACAGTGCACTGCCGGAGGAGCAGGCGACCGAGTTTGAGAAGTTTGACAATTTCACCATGCTCCTGCGCGGACTTGCCTTTGAGGCGGACACCCAGTTCGGAGTGACCGAGAAGGAGTTTCGCTTCCGTGATCTGAGTCTCTATGCAGCAGACGACTACCGGTTGGGATCGAAGCTGACACTCAATCTCGGCGCACGCTGGGAGTGGTTTGGCTGGCCCGAGGAGCGCAATGGCCTCATCGGTAACTTCATCCCCGGAGCGATCAGGGACTTCTCAACCCCGCTTCCCGGATTTCTCGTCGCCGCCAATGTCAAGCCGACCGGCTTCAAGGCGATCGATGAGGCAGTCGGGGCGACGAGGAAGGCGACCAACAATCACACCCTCAAAGGGCAGGACTTCAACAACATTGCCCCAAGATTCGGGTTTGCCTTCACGCCATTCTCCAACGGCAGACTGGTCTTCCGTGGCGGATACGGAATCTTCTATGACCGTCCGTCGGCCGCCTTCATCAACACGATCTTCTCAAACTATCCTTTCCTTCGTGAGGCCGAGGTAACATTTCCGGGCAGTGCCGTCCCGCTGACGCGCGCCTGGTCCAACCAGAACCCGAATCAGCCGTTCAATCAGTATCTGCCGAACCGGGTCGTCCGAACGGGTGGAGCGAATGGAACCTACCAGATCCGTGACAATACCGGAGTGGCGATCGGGGCTGATGGGCGGCCCAATCCGATCGATCCGGCAACCGGGCAGCCGTTCCTTGGCAACATCGCCGAGACCTTCGAGTTCCGTGCCGTTGATCAGAATCTCCGCACCCCGTACATCCAGCAGTGGAACTTTGGACTGCAGTACGAGATCAGCCGCGACCTGATGTTCGAGGCCCGGTACAATGGGACACGCGGGGTGAAGCTGCTTCAGGCGACATCCTTCACCCAGGGCTTTGACCTCAACAATCCGGCGACACCCGACTATATCTTCGAGAGATTCAACCAGGCCTATGTCGCTGCCGGGGCGCCGAACGGTCCGCTCAATACCGGCAACACCGCCCGGGATCGTGGACTTGGAAAGGCCTTCGGTTTCCAGAACCCCTACATTCTTGGTGTTGCTCCGATCTGTGCGAATGGACAGATCAACATGCCGGCCAATGCTCCGGTCGACCTCAATCTGGCCAACCGCATCAGTTGTACGGCGGCCAATACCCTGCAGGGTGGATCGGTCATCACTTTCGAGGGGAGAACCCCGTTTCTCGGCTTCGACGTTCCCGAGGCGGTCCTGCTTGGCAACTCCGCCTTCTCCAACTTTCACTCGGCGCAGTTCAGCCTGACGCGACGCTTCTCGAAGGGGTTGCAGTTCAACCTTGCCTACAGTCTCGCGAAGGCGATGGACAACAGCTCGGTCGAACCTGGAAGTACCGCCGGAAGCGGCAAGCCCGATCTTCCCAATGCCGGCTTCACTGCCCAGGGGAACGCCTTCAATACCCGGGCCAACTATGCCCCGTCGGACTTTGACCGGGCGCATCGTTTCAGTGCGAGCTTTGTCTATGAACTGCCTGCCTTTGGCTCCAATTCAAAGCTGGTCAAGGGCTGGCAGGTCTCCGGGTTCCTGCAGAATCAGACCGGCACTCCCTTTTCTGTCTTCTCGGCTGAGGTAGTTGCCGGCAGTGCCGCCAACTATGCCAGCCCCCGGCTTGGATCGGGTGGTCTCTACCGCCTGGCCTTTGGAAGACCAAGTCTCTGTGGATCGCTCGCTGATCTTCGTCAGAGCGGTGGTGACCGCACAGAGCGATACTTCAACCCGGGTGTTCTCTGCTCGCCGCTGACTGCCGCCGGTGGGTATCCAAACAACTTCGGTTTTGGCAACCTTGGTCGCAATGTCCTCCGCGCACCAGCACAGCAGCGCCTGGATGTCGGTCTCGCCAAGAGCACCCAGTTCACCGAACGTGTCGGGCTGGAGTTCCGCTGGGAGATCTTCAATCTCTTCAATAGCGTCAACTTTGCCGCACCGGAGAACGTCATCGGCGATGCCGGAACAGACTTCAACAAGATCGCCAATACCATCGGCGGTCCGCGAGTGATGCAGTTTGGGATCAAGCTGAAATTCTAAATAGAAACGTCCGACATCGGAACGGGCAACATCGGAACCTGGTGCTGATTCGCGGCGATTCAGGACTACCGTGACCCAAGGGGGGCCTCTTCCGATTCAGTCGAAGATGATCTGATGACTCCGATCGTCTGGAAAAGTCCGGGAAAGTATGGAAGGATTATGTCGGCCGGTTGAGATCCGGGACGTGCCTTCAGCTTTCCCGGACTCTTCCAGACCTTTTCTATTTCAACAGGTGAGGATCAGATAAATTATGGAAGCTCTGGGTATGGTCGAATGTCGCGGATTGGTGGCCATGATCGAAGCCGCTGATGCCATGGTCAAGACGGCCAATGTGACGCTGATCGGTTATGAGAAGATCGATGCCGGGCTGGTGACGGCGATTGTCCGCGGTGATGTGGCGGCAGTAAAGTCGGCGGTCGAGGCTGGTGCGGCGGCCGCGGCACGAATCGGGGAGGTCGTTTCGACCCATGTTATCCCGCGCCCACATGGTGAAGTCGATGGCGGTATTCCGGTTCTGCAGACTGGTGAAACAAACCGCAAGCCGATCAGCGGTTCGGTCTGAGTCAGGAGGTTCTCGGGCACACCAGCTCGATTAACGATATCTCCGGTGGACAGCCATACCGGAGCGGGAGGATGACCGTCCCCAGACCACGGTTGACATAGAGTGTGGTCTCCCCAAGTTGGGCCAATCCCCGCATGAGCCTTCGCGAAGGTCGTCGCAGCCACCGCTGCGTGGTCTGATTCTCGCGACCGATCAGCAGCCGCCAGTTGATCTGTCCGCCGTGGGTATGGCCGGACAGGACGAGATCGATTCCGGCCCGCGCTGCCTCGCGGATGATCGCCGGATTGTGTGAGAGAAGAATGCGTGCCTCTGCACTCTCACTCCCCTCCAGCGCCAGCTGAAGATTATCGCGCTTTACCGTAAAGTCATCGACTCCGATCAGGCGGATTGCTGATCCCCCTCTTCTGATGAGAAGATTCTCATTCTCGAGGACGCGGATACCTTTGGACTGCAGCGCGGCTGCCATGGCCGGACCGTCTGTCCAGTGATCGTGGTTGCCCAGTACAGCCAGCACCCCATGTGCGGCGCGAAGCCTGCCCAATGCCCTCGCACATCCATCGATGAAATCGCGTGAATGAGAGACATAGTCCCCGGTCAGCACGATGAGATCGGGGCGCAACGCATTGGCCTGCTCGGATGCGGCGGTGATCTCTCTCTCACTCAGAAACGGGCTGTGGTGGATGTCGGAGAGCTGGACGAGTCGAAAATTGTCGAAGACCTCCGGCAGCTTGCGGAGGGCTATTCGCTGGCGGGTTATCTCAACTGTTCGTGGCTCCAGAATGGCGGCCTGAAGTACAGTCGAGAAGTAGCCCTGCCAGCGCAGGCGCAGTCTGGATAGACCAGGTCCGCGGCGATTAAGACGCGTCATCAAAATACTCTTCATCTCGGCATCTCCGGCTCGGAATCCAGGTTGAGGTTAAGGTCTGACTCGTCACCGCCGACATTTTCGGACAGACATACGCAGCGATACGATCAGAGTTTGACGGCGCTCATTATATTCCCAGTCGACTCATCAAGTCCAAGAGTCGTGATTCAATCGTGGGCCATCCCTTGTCATTGGCGACTCTGGAACCGGGCTTCAGCCGCTGCAGGTAGTCTCGTCTCATCCTCGACGGCGTCCTCCTTACCCGCTGCGGGTTGGGGACTTACCATCTCAAGGTGGCGGATGACCGATACGGCGGTCAGAGGTCAAATGACTCTGCAAGGTCGATCCCGTCTCGGAGCCGGGGCCCTTGTGGAGGTGGTTCGCGAACCACCCCTCCTTCGCGCCTTCGCGTCTTCGCGTCTTCGCGTGAGGCCTCCAGGAAGCCTCCAGTCAGAGAGATCTCACACG
>CAIOZW010000236.1 GCA_903862855.1 uncultured Acidobacteriota bacterium | reverse complement strand
GTCCGATTGCCTTCAGCAATACGGACATTTATTTATAGAGACAATTGAATACAGATACACTGTCCGCCTGCAGCTCTCAAGGCTTGGTGAGCCGGTTTGTTGAAAAAAGAGACTCTGCGGTCTCTCCCAGGCAGGATCCGAAACGACAGCACCTTTCAATATCGCAGGAGAGGGTTTAAGGGACTTTCTTTTGAGTCGAATCTGACATTCGTCATTATACCGTTTACCTCCCTCCTTCTCCTGCTTGATTCCCACGATACGCGATCCGTATCGTGGGATTTTTTATTTCAAAGGCGCTCATCAGCGAGGAAAAGAGGAAGGCCCGATTCCAACTGATCAGGAACCGGGCCACAGTTTTTCCATTGAAACCGCGTGCGCGACCTGCCTCTTGAATGGGATGTCCGGGGGGGGATGTCCCGGGGGGGACGCACAGGGGGGATGACTAGGGTGCAGGTGAGCGATAACCGAGCCTTGCCCGAACCAGCAGTCCATCACGTCCAAGGTTGACCGCAATCGACCGATACCTTCCATCCCGCTTCTCATTCGAGGAGATATAGCTCAACGTATACTGATAACGAAGCTCCTCGGCGATCAACTGGAAGGCAAAGGAGGTGTTCTCGATATTCTCGGCGCGAATATATCTGGCTCCAGACTGGACAGCGAGTGAGCGTAGAAAATCGGCAGCGATGAGGTAACGATCGCGAATGGGCTGCCTTGACTGGGCATTGACACGGCTTGAGGGGCGCGCTCCCGGAGATCCGGTCTGTCCGGTCGATCCCGTTCCAAGTGTTGAAGTACCGGTCGGCGGTGGAAGATTAATGATCGGCTTTGATGTCCGCGGAGCCTCCTCCGGCGAAGCCGGGGAGGGCTTCGGATCCTGGGCGGCAAAACGGGAGACGAAACTGCTCGCTCCACCTGCACCGGAGAAGCCCGGGAGGAAGAGCGGCTTCATGATGGGTGCCCCATCATTGCGGGTCTCGTACTGAATCGCATAGGCAATGATGCCAGAGCTGGCAATCAGCCCGAGCGTGCTCTCAAAGTCGGCGAGTTTGCTGGCCGTATCGACACCATCGGTGAGCACGACGATCGCCTTGCGCCCCCGTGCCGAGAGTAGCTTCTCATTGACCGTCAGGTGAATTGCATCGTAGAGGCTGGTCAGATAACTGCTCTTGAGCTGCTTGACGGCACGGTCCAGTTCAACCGGATTGTTGGTAAAGTCGTTTACGAAACGCACCTTCTCATCGAAGGTAACGATCATCACCCTGTCGCGCGGCTGAAGCTGTTTGAAGAAGGAGACCGCAGCCTTTCGGATAGCTGCGAGTTTGTTCTGGGTGCTGCGGCTCGTATCGATCAGGAGAGCCACATCGAAAGGAGCCTCTTCTGCCGAGAAGTTCTCGATCCGCTGGCTGACTCCATCCTCGCGGATCGCGAAATCCCCGCGCGACAGACCTCGCACAAGCCGACCATAGGGATCGGTGACGATGACGGGAACCGTGACAAGACTGGTGCCGATCTTGATCGTCTCCTGATCGGCCGTCTCACTCTTCGGCTTCTCCTGAGCAAGACCGGTGCAGACACTCAAAGTGACGAGCACCACGGCGAAGATCAATGATCGAAGTGAGTCTGGGCGTATAACCATAGTCATCATTCTTGGAGTCATCATTCCTGGAATAGTATAAATTCGGCTTGGAAAAGTCGGTATCGAGAGAGAGATCCTCCCGCAACCGATCGTCTATTCCTTTTATTACAAGCTCAACTGATCTGTCATCAAAGGGCTACTTTACTATGGTCGATCATGAAAATAAATGGTGGAGAGGCCACCGCCGAAGGTCAGCGTAGATTGGGTATGGAATTGGGAGGGGTGCAAGGAACCGTCGTTACGGCTGAAGAGGCACGAGCGTGAGCCCACCAGGCATCGGCCGATGGAGTGAAAGGCGGGTTGCAGAGCGCCTGATGAGCCCACATTTATGATCACTCACTGCAATGCACTGGATGTCTCCGCCGCTGGTGGCTCACCATCCAGATCACGTTTGATGGCGTCCAGAATTCCATTGACAAACTGGGTCGCCTCACTGGTCGAGAATCGCCGGGCGATCTCCAGTGCCTCATTGATGGCAACGGTCCGTGGCGTCGACGGTTGAAAAAGAAATTCGAAGACCGCCATCCGCAACAGGTTACGATCGACGATGGCCATGCGGGGAATGCGCCAGTGTTCGGTCCGCACCCTGATCCGCTCATCGATCTCATCAAGGTTTTGAACCGTGCCAATGACCAGTTCGTTGGCAAATTGTCGAACATCATCGGCCGCCTCGGCCAATTGTCCCCAGTATCCATCGATAAGTTCATCGATGGAGGGCCGGGCGACATCGTAAGAAAACAGCATTTGCAATGCGCATTCACGCGCTTTACGGCGAGCACCCATAATTCTTCCAGACCTGCGTCCTCTCTCCTTTTTAGAGAATATACTCCCGTGCGCTGCAGAATCGATCACCGGGCGTGAACTGATCGAACCATTTCATATGGTGACTGCAATTTTGATACTTGGGAGTTATTTACCGGGATCAGCTTTCTTGCTCTCAAGCGACTCTATCGACCTGAAGAGGCAATCTCCGTTAATCCCCGGCAGCAATACCCTTGAAAGGCGAGGGGCTCTAACTGGGTTGGTTATAATCTTCAATTCAATCTAAAGACCAAACAGGTCAATCTAAAGACCAAACAGGTCAATCTAAAGACCAAACAGGTCAATCTAAAAACCAAACAGGTCAATCAACGGACCGAAAGGATCAAAATGGACCTGTTCAGAACGATCCAATTGTGAATGAATCTGAACGCGGAAGTCATCTGCATTACAGAGACCTCAATGTTCTCGACATTCGACAAAAAAGATCTGAAGAGGTGAACTGACCCGGTGGATGTGTGTGAATCCACTCTGGGTGGTCACTGAAGATCAGCACTTGAACATTCAAAGCTGGTATTCAACAACGGTCATCCTCTTCAACCAACAACGACTCAGTATATGAGTTGAAAGGTGGCTGGTCAAGACGTGCCTGGCCCTCGCAACCAGTGAAATTTGGCATTCGTTTCTCGAAGAAGGCATTGACCCCTTCGCGGGCATCGGCGGAGATGATGGATCGGATAAAGTGATCGGTCTCGACGGCAAGTGCCGTCCCGAGTGGCAGGGAGATGCCCTGCGTTACGGCATCGATCGCCAGCCGGATTGCGTTTGGTGAGGTGCAGGCGAGCTGGCTGACGATCGCCTCGGCACGGCTGAGGGCGGCCGATGGTGAATCGACCAGCACCTGCAGCAACCCGGCCGAGAGGGCCAGCGAGGCCTCGACCGGCCGACCGGACAGACGAATTTCCAGCTCGCGATCCTTTCCGACTATTCCCCGCAGCAGGCCGGAAGTTGACTGAGGGCCAGACCAGGGACGTGTTGGAAAGGTAAAGATCGTCCGCGAAGTACCGATCCGCCAGTGGCAGAGCAGCACCATCTCCGCCAGGACGCCCGCCAGAGGACCGTCGATGATTGCCAGCAGCGGGATTCGGGTGGACTGCCATTTCGCAGCGAGATCTTCGAGCTCCGGCAAAGGTCTGGTAGACAGAGACTCAAATCCAGTCAGGATCAACGCGCGAGCAGTCTCCGGGATGATATATGAACCCCGATCGAGCTGGATGACTGGCACCGACTGAAATTGATCCAGGTCGGCGGACTGGATATATCTATTCATTATCAAGAAGCGGCATCGGCACCGGGTTACTGGGATCGGCGTAATCATAGAAGCCGCGACCCGATTTGCGGCCGAGCAGACCGGCCTGGACCATCCGCTTCAGCAGTGACGGTGGAGCAAAGCGACGCTCCTTGAACTCGTCGAACATGATGTTGGCAACGTAGAAAGTTGTGTCGAGTCCGACAAAATCGGCGAGAGCAAGTGGACCGATTGGATGGTTGCAGCCAAGCTTCATGGCGTTGTCAATATCAACGGTCGAGGCCAGCCCCTCGTCAAGAACCCTGATACCATCGAGTATAAATGGAACAAGCAGACGATTGACGATGAATCCGGTCTTGTCCGAGGTCCGAACGACCGTCTTGCCCATCGCTTCGACACACCGGGTCGCGGTCTGGAGAATCTCCTGATCGGTGATGATGGTTCGAATCACTTCGACCAGCTCCATAAGAGGCACCGGATTGAAGAAATGGAGTCCGATAAATCTTGCCTGCCGGGCCGGATCGGTCGCCGTCATCATCTCGGTGATCGAGAGAGATGACGTGTTGGAGGCGAAGATGGCCTCGGGTCGGCAGATTCGATCAAGTTTTGCCCACGTTTCACGCTTGATCGCCAGGTTCTCGATGATTGCCTCAATCACCATGTCGGCACTTGCCAGCGATTCCAAAGCGGTCGAGACCGACAATCGTCCCAGAGCCTGTTCACGCTGTTCGGAGGTCAGGACCCCCTTGTCGACGAGACGCTGGAGCGACCTTTCGATCCTTCCGACACCCTCGCGAAGTGGGGCTTCTCCAACATCGAACAGTTCGACCGCGAATCCGCCAACTGCGGCGACCTGGGCAATCCCTGCGCCCATTGTTCCAGCTCCAAGTACCCCTATCTTTTCGACAACCATCGAAACCTCCTCTGCCATTGATGTGGCTAGTCAATTATGTTGGCAGCGGGAGAAGGGCTCTTCTCCGCCGGCACAGTGTTGACACGAAAACCGTACTGATCTCCTTGACTCCTGACCCAGTCGATCTTCTCCCGGCGGACCTCGAAGAGTCTATCCTGAATCGCTCCCCAGTCAGCGCTGGCGGGATCCGGCTGGGCAATAATGTTCTGCAGACCAGTCATCACCTCGATAAGCTTCCGTCGGCAATCGTCAGCCATCCGGTCCGGGCCGTTCTGACTGTTGAGTCGGCCAAGGGTCTCCGCGACCCGGAGACCGGCACTGGTGGTGAGCTGGCCGCTCATATTCATCTCCCGAATGATGCTGATGGCCAGGTCGTCGGCCTCCTGGAGACTCTCCAGAAGTGCCGAAACTTCGATAACACGGCGGTGAAGATGAGGCTCCCGCACCTGCCACGTCCTGATAAATGAGCCGATTGTAATGATCAGGCAGACTATGAGCAGTGCCATTCCGCCCGACGCCCAAGACTGCCGGCCAGGGGCAAGATATGGCACCAGAAGGACGAGGATCGCGCCGGTCAGCAGTCCGCCAATGTGGGCTCCATTATCGATCGACGGAATCGAAAACCCTATCAGCAGGTTGATCAGGATCACCGGGAGGATCCCGGAACGGATCGACTGCCTAAAATTTGGTGGCAGGTCGTCACGATAGCGGTAGCCGAATACCAGCAGCACGCCGAAGAGTCCAAAGATGGCCCCGGAGGCGCCAACGCCAGGAATGCCGGGCGGACGGGAGAGTCCGCCAAGATAGCTGCCGCATACTCCGCCAATGCCGGAGAGTAGATAGATCAGGTAGAAGCGTGGAGACCCATAGAGTTTTTCAACCAGCGGCCCGATGGTCCAGATCGCATATGAGTTGGAAGCGAGGTGAAGGAGTCCGCCGTGAATGAAGATCGGAGTGATCAGGCGGAAGAGCTCCCCTTCCCGCAGAAGCTGATTGGTCTTTGCCCCAAAGGCGAGCAGTGTGCCAACATCATTCATGTAGAGGAAATTGTTGAGGTAGCTTTCACCGGCAACGGCGACCATGAGGAGATAGACCAGAATGTTGAGACAGAGTATGGCGCGAGTGATCGTGACCGGGCGGTCGATAATGGCATAGATGAAGCGCTGTTCATCCTGTGCCTGCTGCTGTTCGATGATCGCCTGGACAGACAGGGCTCCACAGGCAACACAATGCGGAAGGTTGACCGGAGTAAGAGCCCGGCACTCCCCGCAGACTCGAAACGGTCTTGGCGATTGCGGATCTTCGTTTTCCTGATTCACTCAATCCCCTCGTTTCAGTTCCTGTGAATTTCCGCAGCCGGCTTCACGCAGACCAGCTGTGCCGTCAGGAACCGGTAATGGTCGGCAGTCAGAGCCGGGCAGCGATTATAGACTCTTGGCGATTCAGCGCAACGCGGAAGATATTAACCGAGCAGCAAGCCGACCGACAAGGCCCTTCTTCTGATACTTGGTCGCGAACGATCCGGATCCTTCGGCCAAGGCTGATTGATGAAACCTTTTGCGACTGCTAAACTGTGGTTTTGATGAAGGAGACCAGAAACCCTTATCATTTCGGCTTGCTGCCCCGCGTGAGCAATTAATTCCTGGAATCAGCAACCGGTCTATTTTCAGCTAGAGGTCAAAGATGACATCAGGTGAGACAAGCAACATAAGTAACGAGAACGAATCCTTGGAGGTAGTCTCAGGTACGGCCCTGACCGCAAACCGGACGGGCCAACCAGGTAATGGTGCCGGTCCGAACCGGTCAGGAAAACCTGGGCAGCTCATCGACAGCTTTCTGGGTGCGCTCAGTGCCGTCCCTTTCGGTATAGTCCTCCTTATGCTCCTCATCATTGCCTGCATGATCGGCATGCTGATTCAGCAGCAGGAGCTCGAAACTTTCGGCAACTATTACGCCGAACTAACACCTGCCGAAAAGATCGTCTATGGAAACCTGGGCTTCTTCGACATCTACCACGCCTGGTATTTCAATGTTCTCCTGCTGCTGCTCAGCCTCAACATCATTCTTGCCTCGATCGATCACTTTCCGGCCGCCTGGAGCTTTATTAAAAAGAAGAAGCTGACGGCCTCACCAACCTTTGCCATGGCCCAGCGTTTTCGTGAGGAGGTTGAGATCCCTGGCAGCACTCGTGAGGAGCTGACCGAGAATATTTCACGGGCCGCCCGGCAGATGAAGTTCCGGATTCGGGTCACCGAGGCACAAACAGGAGTCGACGGAGCATCCCGGACGACCGTTTTTGCCGAACGGGGGGTCTGGAACCGCCTCGGAGCCTATGCCGTCCACGTCGGGCTTCTCACCATCTTCCTCGGTTTCTTTCTGACCAGTCGTGGTTTCACCGGATCGGTCCCGATCATTCCATTTCGTTCGGCCGACCGGATGATTCAGAATGTCTTCAATCTGGAGAAGGCCAACTCCGAGTTTGCGGTCGGGCAGCGCGAGCTTGAGCTGCCCTTCATTCTCGAGGGAGTGGACATTCAGCAGAAATTGATCAACCGAGAGGGCAGTCTCGACGCCGGCAACACCCTCGACTGGCTGACCAGAGTACGCATTCACGACAAGGAGACGGGGAGTTCGACCGATGCGCTGGTTCATATGAACAGCCCCTACGATTATCGCGGTTACCGGCTCTTTCAGGCCTCTTACAATCCGCTCGGCAATGCGCGGACGATTACGGTCGAGGCGACCCTTCCCGACGGAAGGACTGCGCGGGTGAACATCAACCGTCTCGGGGAGGCGAGGCTCCCGGATGGAGCCCGGCTCAAGTACAGCGACTTCAATCCCCACCTCGTCTTCTCGCGTGAGGGTCGGCCTGATTTCGGGTCGACCGAGTATGAGAACCCGGCGGCACGGATACTCTTCATCGATCCGGCCGGTCGGGAGAGTGAGTTCTGGGCAATCACCAGCAAGTTCAAGGCAGAGATTGCCGGCGCACCATTTCTTCAGTCAAAGCTGACCTGGCCGGCGGGCTACCAGTTCAGTCTGATCGACTTCGAAAAGGCCCCGCTCTCGCACATCCTCTCAGTCCAGTATGACCCTGGGGTGCGAGTCGTCTATGTCGGGTTTACACTTCTCTGTCTGACCCTGATCGGAGTCTTCTTCTTCTCGCACCAGCGTCTCTGGATCGTAGTCGAGGAGGGGAGATTCTACATTGGCGGAGACGCCAATCGTAACCGACTTGGATTCGAAGACCGGGCGCGCAGGCTGATCGCCCTGGTCAAAAAGAGATAGGCCAAGTCTGACGGGCTGAGTATTGACCAGCAGTCTGCTGCGGTCTTTTGAACCTTTCTGGCAATTAACTTGGAGGAATCTAAAGATGAGCCAGGCCATTAAGTCCTTTAATACGCCCCTTGGCGAGGAGAGCGATTTTTCGCTGATCAACTATCTGCCAGCACTGCTGCCGCTCATCGGAGCGGCACTGATGGTCACGGCGCGGATCAAGATTGGCGACGGGGCGGTACCGAACGACGGAACGATGATCGTTCTTGCGCTCCTCTGTTACATTATTGCGGCCGGTGCCCTCATGACCAATCTCTGGGCACCGATCGGCTTCCTGCAAAGAATGGGAGTCTGGGTTGGCGCGATTGGCGTCTTCTTCAACCTCTCGAGCTGGCTGGTCCGCTGGGTCGCCGCCGGAGACCGCGAGAACTGGATCCGCTTGACCAATCAGATCACCGGGGAGTACCACTTCTGGTGGTTCTTCAGCTACATTCCCTTTGCCAATCTCTATGATCTGTCGATCGCCTTCTCTTTTGGTGCGGGGATCGCAACCATGCTCCTCAGTTACCGCGAGAATGGCCGGTTTGTCGGGGCGCTCTCGATGCCGCTGATGTCGCTGATCCTGCTCCTGGCGATCTTCATCGGAAATAATTTCATCAATCTTCCACCAGTTCTCGACAGTTACTGGCGACCGATCCACGTCGGGGTGGCCTCGCTCAGCTACGGCGTCGCGCTGGTCAGCTTTGCGCTCGCCGTCGTCTACCTGCTGAAAGACGGGGTGAAGATCGAGCAGATGACCATAGCCGTGACCGGGTCACTCATCGTCACCTATGCATTTGTCTGGCTCATGGGTGGAATCAAGGCCTTCAATCCATTCAGCCTCAGCTACAGCCTCAACCCGGTCATTCTGCATACCGGAGGGGCATTCAACAGCGGGGCACGGGTCACTCTTCCGGGCGTTGGGATATTCATGACACTCGGTGTCGCCCTGATCATCGGCACGACGGTCGCGTTCGTTCTGAAACTCTACCGCCAGGTCGAGCGTGCCGGAGCGTGGGGCCACTGGATGCTGCGCGGATCGCTGGTCATGCAGGTGATCGCGACCGGGCTCCTCTTCTACCAGATCAGAACCCTGGGTTCGATCGGCTCACTGATCGGGCAGGATCAGTACTATCTGGTTGGAAAGACCCTCGCCGGACGAGAGGCAGCAGGCCAGTCGGCCGAAAACCTGGTCAATGTCGGAGCAAACTGGCTGCAGAACAATGGCAGCCAGCTCGTCCTCGATGTGAAGGGCAATCCGGTCGAGATTGCCGCAGTCATCTCCCTGCTGGTGATCACCCTCTTCCTTGTTCTCTTCAGCATTCGGACGGAGAGGATTCGGGAGAGCCTGCCAGCGCTGGAAAAGATCGATAGCATGACCTACAAGACGGTCGGCGTAGCCTTCGCCGGTCTGGCGATTCTGCTCGTCACTGGAGCAATCTGGGCCAATGAGTCGTGGGGACGCTACTGGGGCTGGGATGCCAAGGAGACTGGTGCACTGGTTGCGTGGCTGGCCTACGCCGGTTACCTTCATACGCGTATTGCGCACGGCTGGAGCGGGAGGCGCAGTGCCTACTTTGCGCTGGTCGGGTTTCTCCTGGTGATCTTCACCTATCTCGGCGTGAGCTACATTCTTCCAGGTCTCCACTCCTACGCCTAGGAGGCGCAGTCTACCCGCGGCCAGGTCACCACGACAGGGCCGCGGCTCATCAGACTGGGATGACCGGAATAACCAGGGCAGGGGAAGTTCTCTCTCCCCTGCCCTTCCTCTTTCAGACCACCGCGCGGGACGATCCAACATTGACCGGCGCCTTTTCCGGAGAGGGTGCCGCCCATTTGCGCTCCCGACTTTTGGCAGATGGATATTACCTCAAGACTGAAGAAGGCCCTGAAGGCCAATCCGAACCCGGGTCAGCTTATGGTCTGGTCGCTGATCGTGCTGCTCCTCGGCACAGCATCGATCATCCTTTATCCGGATGCCGATCAGCTCGATTCCAGCTACCATTTTCTGCTGGCCCGCTGGTCGTGGCGTCACCCGGAGTATCTGCTCTCGGTCTGGGGCCGCCCACTCTTCACCCTCATCTACTCAATCCCGGCGCAGTGGGGTTATGTCGCCACAAAAATATTCACACTCGCCATCTCGCTCACGACCGCCTGGCAATGTTCGCGCCTGGCAGAGAGACTTGGGCTGCCGCAGAGCAGTCTGGCCCTCCCGCTGCTGCTCTTCACCCCGATCTTCTGGCAGTTGAGCACCGGCGTCTACACCGAGACACTCTTTGGTCTCTTCCTGGTCGTCGCGCTGCGACTGCGGCATGAGGGTTATGATTTTGGTGCAATCCTGGTCATCTCACTGCTGATCCTGATCAGACCCGAGGGACTCTTCATCGGGCTTCTCTGGGGAGCCTGGCACGTAGGAGCAGCGATGCTGAGTGGAGTGCGGGGCTGGCAGCTGGCAGTTCGAACCTTCGAGGGCCTTTTTCTTGCGAGCGGAATAGCACTCTGGGTTCTCGGGGCCTGGCTGATGACCGGCGATCCGCTCTGGATCCTTCATAACTGGCCACCCGACTGGAATCCGGGGAGTCAGGCAAATGGAACCGGACCGATCTGGTGGTACACCCTCCTCCTCCCGCTGATTGTCGGCCCCTTCTGGCTGCCGGCCTTCTTTGCCGGGCACCAGAAACTCTGGAGAACGAGGAGTTTTCTGCTTGGCGGAGCGGTATTCTGGACAATCTTCATCGTCCATTCGATCCTCTACCTGCGGGGATGGTTCGGGGCCGCCGGCTATTCACGCTACTTTGTCTGCATCGCTCCGGTGACGGCGCTGATTACGCTCGCCGGCTGGGACTGGCCGGGTGGCTTACGCTGGCAGCGCTGGCGCGGCCCGTGCCTGGTCGCCGGACTGCTCGTCTCGATCATCACTCTCGACCTGCTTCCTCACGGACGGGACGCTCTGGCGATCCGTGACCTCTACCAGTCATACGTTCAGACACCGGCAGCATCATCTCTCCCCGTGGAGAGGCTCATCACCAGCCAGGGCTACATGCGGATCATCTTTGATCGTGATCACTGGGAGATGCCAGGACTCACGGCAAACCGCGCAGATAACCTCGACTTGATCCGCCGGCTTCCACCTGGAACGCTCATCTTCTGGGATGGCCAGACCGGTCCCGCCTGGTATCATCTGACTCCACAGGACTTTGAGAATGCCGGTTTCAAAACTCTGGTCAGTCGCCAGTATCTCCTGACCGGACGAATTCTGCCCATTACCTGGAAGGGCAGCCTTGGCGCTCGCCACCAGTCGATGCACCTTCTCTACAGATGAGGCAGAGGCCACCCTAAATTTTTTCCACGCGTACACAACCAAAACAGCATTGAGGTCATCAGAAGTCAGGCTCAATAGAGATGCTGCCCGGTGACTCTTCTCCCAGCATTGGAAATTTTAATGATCTCCACGGGT
>CAIOZW010000235.1 GCA_903862855.1 uncultured Acidobacteriota bacterium | reverse complement strand
CCGCGACCGACTGGGGGTCAAACCTCTCTACTATTTTCAGGATGACCGACACTTTGCCTTTGCGAGTGAGCTTGGTGGACTGATGGCAAGTGGCCTGGTGCCGCGCGAGATCGACCAGGTTGCCCTCGATCTCTATCTCCATTACCAGTATATCCCTGCGCCGCAGACGATCTATCGAAAGGTACGTAAGCTCGAGCCAGGATCCTGGCTCGAGCATGATCTGTTTAACAATCAGACGGTTCAGTCAACCTACTGGGATATCCAGACTGACCGCCAGGTCGATGAGAGTCGCACATTTGATGACTGGATAGAAGATCTCGAGAGCCTGGTTACAGACGCCGTCCGCATCCGCCTCATCAGTGATGTACCCTTTGGGGCTTTTCTAAGCGGTGGAACCGACTCCGGACTGATCGTCGCGAAGATGGCTGGTCTGATGAATGAGCCGGTCAGAACCTTCTCGATCGGTCTGGCTGATCAGGAGAGAGATGAACTACCCTATGCCCGGCAGGTAGCCGGCAAATACCAGACCGATCACCAGGAGTTTCGGGTGGCCCACGAGGGGCTGCTTCTGATACCTGAACTCTGTCGCTTCTTCGGAGAGCCTTTTGCGGACTCTTCAGCGGTGCCAACCTTCTATGTTTCAAAGCTGGCCCGTCAGAAGGTGAAGATGGTCCTGACCGGAGACGGTGGTGACGAGATGTTTGCCGGATATCGCCGATATTCGCACCTGCTCCAAAGTTTGGCCGGTGGGGACTCCTCGCCGGTAGGTAGAGCTGATCGTCCACTGAGATTGGCGACGATGGCGCAGCTGAAGGGACTGCTCCGGCGGGTTCGTCATGCTGACGAAGAGATCGGACGACTTGTGCGGCGATTGATAGGGCGTCCAGATTGGCCAGGTTATCTCGACCATCTGATGTCGCATTTCAGTCTCCCCGAGAGAAGATTGCTGCTTGGGCGGCAGGCATCCCTTTCTGATGAGACATTTCTGACGAAGGCATTTCCATTTCCGGCTGCGGACGGTGTGACGATGAAGGCACAGTATCTGGATGTCAAGTCATACCTGCCCGGGGATATTCTGGTCAAAGTCGACCGCATGAGCATGGCCAACTCGCTCGAGGTAAGGAGTCCACTTCTGGACTATCGAATTGCCGAGATGGCCTTCTCGATGCCGACCCGCTTCAAACTTTCTGACGTCGATCTGGATGGCCGCAGGAGCAAATTCATCCTGAAGGAGCTCGCCTCACGATACTTGGGAAGTGAATATGTCTATCGGCCGAAAGAGGGATTCGAGATCCCCGTTGACCGATGGCTGCGCGAAGATCGGGATGGTTACCTGAGAGACACGCTCTCGACCAGTTCTGCCCCGGTATATGATCACCTTGATCGCCGATTGGTCGACCGACTGGTCGCTGAGCATCGGCAAGGCAGATATGACAACGGGACGAAACTCTGGAACCTGCTCATGCTCGATGGCTGGTTGAGGCATGTCCATCTTGGTGAGGAGTCGGGAGGTCGAAGTCCGCGCCCTTCGGCGTAACGGTTGCCGCCGGATCGAGATCAATGTTTTACGATGATGCAGGAAGGTTGAATATACGATGTGTGGTATTGCTGGCAGTATCAATCTAAAAGGCAGGCCGGTCGAGTTGCAGACCTTGCAGCGGATGAACGATGCCATTGCGCATCGGGGGCCGGACGGTGAAGGCTATTTTTGCGAGGGTCAGGTCGGGCTCTCTCAGCGCCGGCTTGCCATTATCGATCCGCAGGGTGGAGTGCAGCCATTCTACAGTGATGATCGGTCACTTGTGCTGATCTTCAATGGCGAGGTCTACAACTATGTCGAGATCAGAAAAGAGCTTGCCGAGTATTTCCCCTTCCACACCGATTCTGACACCGAGGTTGTCCTGAAGGCCTATCAGCAGTGGGGAATCGGCGGGGCCATCGAACGTTTTCAGGGGATGTTCGCTTTTGCCCTCTACGATACCCGGAATTCGGTTGTCTATCTGGTTCGCGACCGGGTTGGCATCAAGCCTCTTTACTACTATCTGGCCGATGGCCAACTCATCTTTTCATCCGAGATCCAGTCGATTCTGAAGGCACCGGAGGTGAAGCGCAACATAAGCACAGAGGCCGTTGCCTCATATTTGCGCTATCAGTATATTCCTGCTCCGAACTCAATCTACACTGATCTTCACAAGCTCGACCCGGGTTGCCTGCTCAAGGTCGATCTTCGCCAGGGAACAGTCGAAAAGTCACGTTACTGGCAGTTGAAGATCGACGAAGGAAAGAGGCGCGACGAGGGGGAATGGCTCGATGAATTCAACGCGCTCTTCGATGAGATCATCAGGATCTATGTGCGGAGTGACGTCCCCTTCGGAGCATTTCTGAGTGGCGGGGTCGATTCAAGTCTGGTTGCTGCGGTACTGGCCCGCCATCTCGACTCGCCAGTCAGAACCTTCACGATCGGATTTGAGGAAGAGGAGCACTCGGAGACACCCTTTGCCCTTGAAGCCAGTCGTCTTATCGGGGCTGCCCATACCGAGAAGACAGTCCTCCCGGACCATGCCGAGGAACTGCTGAGCCGGATGGTGCGCCATTTTGGCGAGCCATTTGGAGACTCTTCAGCAATCCCCACCTATTATGTCTCCCAGGTTGCCGCCGGGCAGGTGAAGATGGTTCTCTCGGGTGATGGAGGAGATGAGCTTTTTGGAGGTTACAACAGTTATCAGGGAACCTATCGTCAGTATCTTGGTGCTCTACCGCCAGTTCAAGAAGGTATGGTGAGCCGGTTCATCTCCTCACTGCTTGGGCAGCGGAGGGAGCCTTCAGCCGTCGACCTGGCCTCCTTGCAGGCAGCACACAATAGGCAGAGAGAGGGCTTTTCGACGGAGGATCTGCGCCGACTGCTTGCCGCACACATTCCTCTGCCTGAACGAATACCATTTTCTCCCTTCGCGCCCCCTCATAAAATCGCCGGACTCGATCCGGTCACACGCTTTCAGGCCCAGGACTTCAATACCTACATGGTCGATGATGTTCTGACCAAAGTCGATCGCATGAGCATGGCCAACTCTCTCGAGGTTCGGGTGCCGCTGCTCGATCACAAGGTGGTCGAGTTTGCCTTCTCACTGCCACTCTCACTGAGGATTCGCCCTTCCGCTAATGGTGATGCTCTGATCACCAAATATCTGTTGAAGAAGAGTGCGATGCGCTACTTCTCTGAAAAGTTTCTGGCACGACCCAAGAGAGGGTTTGGAATACCAGTGGTTGAGTGGTGTCGTGGATCATTTCGACCACTCATCGAGGGTCAGCTCCGCGATCGGTCAAATCCAATTTTCAACTGGCTGAACTACCTGCAGGTTGGTGAAATTCTTGATGATTTCATGACCGTCAACCCAAGTCGAGTAGCACAGGTCTGGTATATCTTTATGTTGAGTATGTGGGTAAGGGGCGTCCATGAACAATGATAATAATGACAATAACTTCTCAAAGGCCGGAGTTGAAAGGAGAGAGAGAATGGCGCTGATCAGCCATCTCTGGAAACTATTTCTGAAGAGTCTTGAACGGGTCTCACCAGGGGCAGGACGGAGTTTTGACGATCTGGTCTGGTACAATATAAGCAGGGCTCGTTCAGAGTTAAAGACCGTCGTACAGCAATCTTTGCTGGCACGTCCACTCTTCGTCGGTTTAGTTGTCATCAAACATTTCGTCACATTTTTCTGGCATCTCGTGCTCGTTGGTCTCAATCGCCTCTCGCCAGGATTGGCAGACAGAGTCAAGAACCTGGTCTGGTTTTCCAGGACAACAGGCAGGAATTCCTGGGGTGTTGCGGCAGGAAGACCGCTGCCCTGGCAAATAGTTCTCTTTGGGTGGAACTTCATCAAAAGACTACTCAAGACTCTGATCAATCGAGCGACTCGCTTCGACCTCCATTCCGGTATGCGGGTACTCTTCCAGCTCTATTTTCCACTCACCCTGTCGATCTACCTGCTCAACCTGTGGTTGGCCCGAGTGCGGCGTAACGTCAAGTATCCGAACTCTGTCCTCCATATCTCTTATATGGTCCATATACCTTTCTATATGACGCGGACGCTTCGTCGTCAGGGGGTCAGGGCCGACTATCTCGCAGTGCGGAGTGAGAGCCCGTGGTGGAAGAAGTGCGATTATCGTTTTCCACAACCAGACAGGCAGTCAAATGTGCTTGATGAGTTCCTTTTCTTCTGGCGTGTTGTTGCCAAATATGAGGTGATCCATTCACACTTTGGCATCATGTTCTCCGAGACGGGCTGGGAGCTTCCACTACTGAAGAAGATGGGGCGGAAGATCGTCGTCCATTATCGTGGTTGCGAGGCTCGTGACCCGGTTCTCAACCAGCAGCTAAACCCGCAGTCGAACATCTGTCAGGACTGTGACTACAAAGGATCGGTCTGTCGTGATGGTCAAAAAAGAATGGAGCTCTCCCAGAAATTTGGTGATGAATTTCTGGTGACAACCCCTGATATGAAGGATTTTCAGCCGGATGCACTCCATTTCCCTTTCTTTCTCCCCGAGATCGATTATGAAAAATATAAGGCGCTCGAATCCATCCCGGCAGGACGCCCATTCAGAATCGTTCACGTAACCAATCATCCTGGCATTGAGGGAACCGCTCACATCAAGGCAGCCATCGACCGATTGAAGAGCCGCGGCTATGAGATCGATTTCCAGTTTTTGCGAGGAGTATCGCCGGAAAAAGCGCTGGAGGCCTATCACGATGCGCACCTGAGCATTGGGAAGATGAAGATGGGGTATTATGCCAATGCTCAAATCGAGAGCATGTACCTGGGCGTACCAGCGATTACCAATGTCAGGCCGGAGTTTATGACCCCTGAGCTGGAGAGCTCCGGACTCATCTTCTCAACGCTCGAGAATCTCGAAGCAACACTCGAATATTACATTACAAATCCCGAGGAGCTGGCAAGGAAGAGGTCACTCGCACGCCGTACCATTCTAGAACTGCACAGCGAAGAGAGATTGACCGCTCTGCTGATGCAGGTATACGGCATGGAGTTGCCGTCGAAGCCCACTGAGAAGAGACTGCCAAGGATCCTTTATATTGGCAATACGGCCAACAACGCCTATTACAATGCCAAACTGCTGCGACGCAATAACGCGGCTGAAGTCGATGTCCTCTGCAATGATGACTACTGGATAATGTCCTCACCAGAGTGGGAAGAGGCCGATTTTACTGGCACGATCGACCATCAATTCTACCCTGACTGGAAGAGCGTCGACTTGAAGGGGTATGAGCGTCCACGCTGGTTTGCGCAGGGAACGTTCCGGACGTCGGTCGAATATCTGACCGCGTATCGAAATGGGGATAAACATCGCGCGGCCCAACTGTGGAAAGAGCTCGAACTGGAGAGGCGCATGGCCAATGCCAAAGCTCTCAAGTCTGAGGCGGAGCAGACGCGACTTCACCGTCGCTGGAATCTTCACCGCTTCTGGATGCTCTTGTGTGGCAATCTCTGGGATCGGACCTTTGTCTCGCCATTGAGTGAGGACTTTTTACGTCATTGTGAGTCACTCGTCCAGAAATTTGAGGAGATCTTTCCTGAACGACCTGATAAATTGACGTTGGAGGAGCTTACTGTCTATCAGGAGAAGATCAAGTTACTGACAGAACTTCTGCCATTTTACGATTTTGTCCAGGGCTACGCCGTTGAGCCACTCCTGCCATTGCTCGCTAATTTTCACCCATACGCCGGCTTTGAGCACGGAACACTGCGCGATGCTCCAGAAGCCAACTGGACCTTCAAGGGGCCATTCTATCCAAATGCAATTGGCAGAACGACAGCACTCGGATACGCACTAGCCGACCATACATTTGTGACCAATGAAGATTGTGTTACCAGTGCGGAGAGGCTGGGGCTCAAATCCTACAGTCTCATTCCACACCCACTTGATGAAGTCGAAGGATTCTACCCCTCGGATGAATCGCGTCCGCATCTTCTTGCAGAGCTGAAGGCTGAGGTGATCTTCTTCTGTCCGATCCGCCACGACTGGGTCGATAAGGGAACGGATATCTATATCCGTATTCTGCCACGATTGCGGAGAATGGTCGATCGACCGTTCAAGGTTATCTTCACCAGTTGGGGGCGGGAGATTGAAGAGAGCAAGGCTCTGATTCGGGAGCTGGGATGTGAGGATCTGGTCGAGTGGAGGGGCCCGTTTGGCAGGGTAAAGTTTGTCAGATGGCTATCTTCGGTCGATGTCGTCTTTGACCAGCTGGTCTATTCCGCATTCAGCGGATTGACTCCACGAGCGATGGCCTGTGGAACGCCGGTGATTGCGGGTTTTGATCCATCAGCCCATTCCGCCCTCTTTGCTGAACCAGCCCCGGTGCTTTATGCCCGCACAGAAGATCAGGTACTCGATCGGGTTCGACAGGCACTCGAACCTGGTTTCCGGACCACTTACCGCACCCAGGCCGTGGAATGGATCGAGAAACATCACGGTTCGATGCTGGTCACAAGGGAGCTCTCGAACGTCTACCAGAATCTGCTCAAGTCAAAGGATGAGAGTAGCCGATGAAGTTGGACAATTGAGAGATGCCGCTGGTCTGATATCGGTGTGATATGAAGAGACCGGATGAGATTGGGATGACCATCTCATCCGGTCTTCTCTGTGTGGAGTGTAACGATCACGATCAGACCGGCAGCCCCACGGCACGTCGCCGTGCGGCAACCTCTGCCTTGTGAGTGTTGCGCCACTCGATCAGCCGTTCAAGACCCAGACGCAGATCGATCCCGGCTGTAAAGCCAATCTCGTCACTTGCCTTTCGGGGAGAGCCGATGCGGTTGCGGACCAGGGTTGCCTGGCTTCGCGGTGCATACTGGATCGGGTGCTTGCATCCGGTCAGCTCGATCAGCATCTCGGCGAGCTCGCGCAACGAGGTTCGCTTGCCGGTTCCGACGTTGTAAAACTGGTCGACCGTCTCGGCTTTCATCGCACAGACGTTGGCCCGGCCGCAGTCCTCGACCGCGACAAAGTCGAAGGCCTCAGATCCGTCACCCATGATGGTCGGGCTCTGCCCTTTGTCGATTGCATCGAGCATCTTCATAATGACCGCAATATAGGCACCGTGGTAATCCTGGCGTGGACCATAAACGTTCATATAGCGCAGGCCGACGAAATTCAGCCCGTACCGGTGATGAAAGGCCCGCAACATCGCTTCACCGGCAATCTTGGTCGCACCATAGAAATTTTTGTTGTTAAATGGATGCTCCTCGGTCATCGGCTCCTCGACCGCATCTCCATAGACCGAGGCCGAGGATGAATAGACCAGCCTTTTGACCCCCTTCGCGACACAGGCCTCCATGATGTTGAATGTCCCGCGAATATTTACGTCAAAAGCCGAGCGGGGGTACTCATGGCATTGCAGCAGCCAGAGTGCGGCCAGGTGGAATACACCATCCGCGCCCTCAAAAGCAGATTGCAGAATGTCGGTCTGCATGATATCGCCACCAACATCGTAGATACGGACGCGGGGATCACGCAGGGCATCATGAAGATTCTCGCGGCTGCCACGAACGAAGTTGTCATAAATGACCACTTCACCAATATCCTCTTGCAGAAGACAGTCGACGGCGTGCGAACCGATCAGTCCTGCGCCCCCCACCACAACAATTTTTTTACCTTTTAGTTCCATTATGACTCCACAGAATGGTATGCGATCTCACCATGGTTTGTACCAGATTCGTAAATGAGCCCTTTTCCCTCAGGAAATATCCGGTCGCCAGGAGAGCAATATTTGTGACGTATACTCTGATCGGCAAGCTCTCAATGTGAACTCAACCCGCCACAATCGGTTCGATTATACACGATCCTCACCTGGCAGCGGCCATTACTTCAATATTCGAGCGGCAGAGAGACCGTGCGACCATCACGAGCCGAAAGATAAGCGGCGATAAGTATTTCAAGAGACTTCAGCCCCTCCCGCCCATCGGTCTCCGGTACGGCTTGGCCACGCATGACATCGATGACGTTCTTGTAATAGAGCGGATGGCCGAATCCGTAGACCGAAGTGGTCTGATAGTTGGCCGATTCGAGGTCGCTATCATAGTCACGCGGTTCGTCGAACTGCCACATCTGGATGTCGTTCACAGCGACGCCGCCGATTCTCACCGATCCCTTTTCGCCAAGAATAGTGATGCTCCCCTCAAGGTTCTTCGGGTAGGCAAGCATGGTCACGCTCATCGACCCGAGTGCCCCATTCCGCCACTTGACGTTCAGTACACCAGTGTCTTCGACCTCTATATCACGCGAAGTGCTCATCATCGCCTGAACCTTCTCGACCGGACCGATCAGCCAGTCGAGGAGGTCGACATAATGGCTGGCCTGGTTCATGAATGCCCCTCCGTCGAACTCCCAGGTGCCACGCCAGGCGGCCTGGTCATAGTACGATTGAGGCCTTGACCAGAAGACGTTGAGGTGGACGAGATGAATTCTCCCAAAGCGTTTCTCGGTGATCGCCCGCTTCAGAAGCTGGAGCGTGGTATTGCGACGATTCTGCTTGACGACAAAAAGGCGGACTTTCTTCTCGTCACACGCCTTGACCATCCGCACTCCGTCGTTCCACCGTGTTGCCATGGGCTTCTCGGTCATAATATCAATCCGGTGCGCGGCGGCAATGATCGCCTGTTCAGGATGTATGCCGCTTGGCGTGCAGAGCGCAACCAGATCGGGCTGCGAGTCGACCAGCATCTCTTCAAAACCGGTGTATCCGGGAACCCCATACTTTGCCGATGTCCTCCCCAGTATCGCCTGGTCGGTGTCGCATATGCCGACCAGTTGCAGATCTTCCTTGTGAATCTCGATGGAGTTGAAATGATTGGCCGATATTCGCCCGCATCCTGCCAGGGCGACCCGGATTCTTCGATCGGTGATCGTACGATACATTGATGCTGCCTTTTGCAAGATTTCCGGTCTTGAACCGACACCCGGATACGGTGTGGAGATCATTCCGGCTCATTATTGGAGAGACTTGCCAAATAAGGTCTGGTCTGCACAGTCTCTGGTTGGGCGGACCGCCACGAGTATACAACTTTTTGATGATCTGGAACTACTCTCCCTGCTGATTCCTGATCACATCGGTCCTCTCCCCCCGACTACTCGGCCCAATGTGACAATAAAGACTGACTCAATCTGTCATTTTAGCCCGTATGTGTGGCAAAATCAGTCATGTCGAGAGTCTCAGTCAATCGGACAATGAGGTCACACTGACAATGATCCGTTCGACAGGCCCACTCTTACACCCTCTCGGTAAGGATTCCGGGTGGAAAAGTAAATTAATTGTTCTCATAACGAGCTATTTATAAGAAATATGCATCATTATGACGAACAATTATTTTCAGGGCAGGCTCTTTTTGGGGGAGATATGAAGTCATTGTGCAGAATTTTGCTGGTCAGCGTGCAGTTAATCCTGATTGGATTGATCTTCTCACCCAGTTGGTGGTGGAAAGGCACCCGCGAGGCCAGTGCCAAAGAGTCAGTTTTGGCCAGTTCAAAGGGGCGAGGCCCTGAAGAAATGGTTGAAACCAGGCCAGTAAGACCAGACGTGTCAGCAACCCTCCTCCAAGACTTCAATGATGGAGGGAGAGATCCTATCCAGGCAGCGTCGCTAACCGTTCAGATGTTTGCTGGTGCCTGGGTGACAAATTCTAATCTCGACTGGCAGCTCGCAACCCAGCTCCCTCCAGTGACCATGGCCGACCCTCGAACAGGTTTACCCCCCTTGTCGGCCGGCAATTCAAATTTTATCACTCCACCCTCACCACAGGGTGATATGGAATCGACCACCAACCAGTTGATTATCAGATATAAGCGCGGCACTCAGGCATTTACCAAGCCACAGAGCCTGGAACAGTTGAACCGGCTTGGAATAACCGCTGGTATAAGGGTCAGCTACTTTCGCGCCATGTCTGGTGATGCTCACGTCATCTCTCTCTCGGGCGAAACACGCCTCGCGGAAGCGGAGCGTCTGGCAGAGATCTTTAAACAGATGCCCGATGTGGAGTTCGCCGAACCTGACCGACGATTTAAACATACGTTGACCACCAACGATCCCTACTTTACAAATAACAGTATGTGGGGACTCAACGGGACTTATGGCGTCCGTGCTACAGCCGCCTGGGATGTCACTACAGGGTCGCCAGGTGTTGTGGTCGCGGTCATCGACACCGGAATCACCAGCCATTCTGACCTCAATGCCAATGTGCTGCCAGGTTATGACTTCATTACAGAACCATGTAATGCAAATGACGGAAATGGTCGTGACTCTGATGCAAGTGATCCAGGCGATTGGTTCACCAATGGGGAGTGTGGGCAGACTGGTTCAAATAGTGGCAGCTCCTGGCACGGAACCCACGTCGCCGGCACTATTGCCGCCGTTGGCAACAACTCGGTAGGAGTGGTTGGCGTAGCCATGAATTCGCGTATTCTGCCGGTCAGGGTTCTTGGCAAAGTGGGGGGCTACACCTCCGATATCGCGGATGGAATGCGCTGGGCGGCTGGACTTGCAGTTTCAGGTGTGCCCAACAACCCCAACCCCGCCAAGGTTCTCAATTTGAGTCTTGGCGGCGGCGGGGCATGTTCATCGGGCAGCACATTTCAGAGTGCAGTCAATGCAGTTGTCGCCGCAGGTGCGGTTGTCGTTGTTGCCGCCGGGAACAGTAACGTTGATGCGGCTGGAGCTTCACCCGCAAGTTGTTCCGGTGTGATCACCGTTGCCTCCATCACCAGCGCTGGCGCGCGATCAAGTTTCAGCAACTATGGAGCAACCATCGAGATCAGTGCACCTGGAAGTGGCATCTGGTCAACACTCAATTCTGGCTCGACCAGCCCTGTTTCTGAGACATATGCCTCTTACTCTGGAACAAGCATGGCTACCCCGCACGTGGCTGGCGTTGTCGCCCTGCTATTTTCGGTCAACCCAAGCATCACACCGGCTCAGGTCATCTCAACTCTCCAGTCCACTGCGATACCATTTCCGTCTGGCAGTTCCTGCACTAATTCGATATGCGGATCTGGTATCGTTAATGCTCAAGGTGCGGTTACTGGGGGACTCAGTCTGCCTACCGTCTCTCTGTCTGTCAGCCCCTCATCAGTACAGGAGGACGGGGCCACCAACCTCGTCTATACCTTGCAGCGCACCAGCCAAAATTTGAGTGCCGCCCTAACAGTAAACTTCTCAGTGGGCGGTACGGCATTAGCAGTCCTTACCAGTGGCAGTCCTGCCGATTACACTGTTACTGGATCTTTGGTCAGCTTCAATACCAGTACCAGAAGTGGCACGGTCACTTTTGCCGCAAATTCGACTACCGCACAGATTACGGTCGATCCAGTTACGGACACGATTGCTGAAATTGCAAATGAGACGGCTATTCTCTCACTCGTCGCCGGGACGGGTTATCTGGTAGGTTCGCCATCGAGCGCAACCGGAACGATTGTCTCTGAAGAGACACTACCCTCAAATAATACTGCAATCACCATCAATTCAGTTGGCAACGCCTCCCCATATCCTTCAAACATAACGATATCCGGCATGGGGGCTATCACAACCAGAATGAGGGTGACACTGAACAATTTCTCCCATACGTGGCCTGACGATGTCGATATTCTTCTGGTTGGGCCAACCGGTGCGAAGACGATTCTCATGTCTGATGTCGGGGGGGGGAATGCTGTTAGTGGCACGACGCTTACTTTTGACTCGATGGGCACTAACACTTTGCCCGATCAGACCGTCATAAGCTCTGGTGTATATCTGCCAACCAATGTAGAGGCTAATGACTCAGGCACCGCCGCAACAGACTCGTTTGGCTCTCCAGCACCTGCCGGCCCTTACACGGCAGGCTTCTCACCTTTTATTGGGATAAATCCTAATGGAGTATGGAGTCTCTATGTGTTGGACGATACCTCGGCAGATGCCGGATCGATACTCAATGGCTGGACACTTCAGATCACGGCTGTAAATGCTGCGGGTGTTGGTGTGTATGACGATACCAGCACAAATTGGACGTATAGTGATTCCTGGTCTTCTCTTACCGGTCTCTCTGGTCCTTACAATGGCACATTAGCTGCCAGTGCCGATCTCAATGCATCAGCAAGATTCTATATCAATGGGACAGCATTCAGGTTGAGGTATACAAGGAATACGGATCGCGGAGTGATTGGTGTCTATGTAGACGGGATTAAAGTGGCGGATATCTACGCAAACGGCAGTCAGGCATGGCAGATGGTCTATCAAAGAACAGGACTGTCGAGCGGAGT
>CAIOZW010000234.1 GCA_903862855.1 uncultured Acidobacteriota bacterium | reverse complement strand
CTGAAGTCCTGGGAGAAGAGGCTTCGGCAGTTGCTGCCGGTATTCAATCAGGGCTCCATCCCCTCGCTGGCCAGACTCGGTGAGCGGCGTCTCCGGGAGTTTCTTCAGGAAGAGGGCTACTTCTTTGCCGATGTCACCCTGCGATGCGAGCCGAAGGATTGTACTGGTCAGGCTCCGCAGATCTCATACGATATCAGGCCAAGCCGACTCCACGTCCTGCAGGAGATCCGGATCGAGGGGACGAAGCAGCTGCGCATCGAGGATCTGCGCCGAGATCTGCAATCGACGACGGCGAGCCGGGTCGGCGGAATCCCCTTCCTCCGCGATCTGCCGCTGATTGGCGGACCGCTCCGCGGACTGACAAGCATCGAGAGATTGAAGGGTGATGAAGAGACGATTCGGAGGCGGCTCGTCGAGCGGGGCTATCTCCAGGCCCGGGTCAGATCAAGTCGCGCCCTTCTGCTCAACAACGAAGAGCAGCTTCTGGTGACCTTCTTCGTCAACGAGGGTCCGCTCTCGAAGATCGGCGAGGTAGTCATCGAGGGCAACCAGACGATCGATCAAGCGACCCTGCGCCGGGCAGTGCCGCTTGCCAATGGTGCCCCCTACTCGCCAACACTCGCCCGGGTCGGCGCCCAGCAGATGCGACAGCTCCACGCCAGTCAGGGGCTACTCGATACGCTGGTCAATCTCGAGGTCTCGGAGATCGGCGAAAAGGGGAGCCATCTTCTGAAACTGGTCTACCGGATCAATGAAGGCAATCCGGCGATCATTCGTGACATCGAGATTGCCGGGACGACCCGCACCAGTCCGGGAGCGATCGCCCGCTACTTCGACTTCAAAGCGGGTGATATCCTGACGCCGGCCAGGTTACGTGCAACACAGTCGGCCCTCTATGCGACCAACGCCTTTCGCGAAGTCAACCTGCGGGTCGACGATCTGGGTGGGCCGGCGGGATCGGCCCACAAGCTGACGGTCAATCTGAGCGAAGCCCGGCCACTTCTTCTCGTCTATGGACTCGGTTATTCGAGCGATGACGGGATTCGCGGCTCGGTCGAACTGGCCAACACCAACCTGCGCGGATCGCTCAACTCAATCTCCTGGCGGTTGCGTGCGAGCAGCCGCGAACAGATCTCGCAGATCTCATATGGCAACCCACGTCCATTTGGATCGAAGGTGCCGACGACGGTCAATGTCTTCTACAACCGTTCGGCAAATCTGCGGAGTTTCGTCAGAAGACGCCTCCTCGATCAGAATGGTCAGGGCAGTGAAAGCACTGAGGGTGAGGGTTTCGGACTTGACCGTTATGGAGCATTCATCCAGTCCGAGAAACGGATCGGCCAGCGAACCTCGCTCCGCTTCCGTTATAACTTCGAGCGGGCAAGCCTCTTTGGGATCGACGACTATCTGCTTCAAGGCACCGACGTGACGCGGAATGAACGGGCAATCCGTCTCGGCATGCTCTCGATCGGTATCTCGCGTGATACGCGCGACAATCTGCTCAATCCATTGCGCGGACAGCTGATCAGCGCCGACCACTCGCTGGCCGCCGTCCAGTTGGGTGGAAACGAATCGTTCAACAAGTTCTTCACAACTTATCAGCGTTACCAGACGATCGACCGCACAGCGCCCCTGCTGGGAAGGATTCTGGAAGGAACGACCATCGCCTTCTCGGCCCGCCTCGGACTGGCGGCCGTCTTCCGGAACGCCGATCGAAACAAGGATGGCGCGATCAGCGAGGGTGAAGAGCGATTGCCGATCAGCGAACGGTTCTTCTCCGGTGGAGCAACGACGCTGCGCGGTTTCCGGTTCGAGACTGCCGGACCACAGGAGATCCTTGAACCACGACCCGGACGAAGCTGCGCCCTCCCGGCCCGTCCCTGCGATCTGCCAACGCTTGTCCCCGTCGGCGGTGACGCACTGGCTATTCTCAACTTCGAACTGCGGTATCCGCTCACGCCGCGACTCCGCTTCGTCCCATTCTATGATGTCGGCAACGTCTTCCGCCGCATCAGCAACTTCTCCTTCAGCCGTTTCACCAACACGATCGGGCTTGGTCTGCGCATCAATACCCCTATCGGGCCGGTCGGTGTCGACTACGGACTGCTGATCGATCCACCCGCCTACCAGTCATCCTCGGGTGCGCTCATCCGTCAGCCACGCGGCGTCTTCCACATCCGTCTTGGCCAAAGCTTCTGATTCAGTTTTCAAAAGCCGCGTATATTGTGCAAAATAGTCTTGTGTTCCGGTCTACCAGATCCATCTTCAGGGAGGAGCATTACCTTGAACAGATTCTGTCCAAAGTGCGGATCTTCCGTCTATGACACGGCCCGCTTCTGTAACCAGTGCGGGGAGCGACTTCTGCCTACCCAGGCGGCCGCGCCGCCCAGACCGGCGCCTCTGACATCCCAGCTTGGTAACATCGACTCTCCATCAACTGCTTCAACTCCGGTACAAACTCCGCCGAGTGAGCTGGCACCCAATATCGCCGGGATGCTCTGCTATCTCCTCTCGATCATCAGTGGGCTGATCTTTCTTGCCCTGCGCCCCTACAATCGACATACGTTTGTCAGGTTTCACGCCTATCAGTCGGTCTACTTCTTCTTTGCGCTGCTGGTCCTCAATTTCGTGCTTGGCCTCTTCACGATCCTGATGCCAGCGACAATCGACTCACTACTCGACACCGGATTACGGTTGACCGGTCTGGGAGGGAGTGCCTGGATGATGTACCAGGCCTACCTGGGAGTCCAATTCAAGCTTCCCTACATCGGCGATCTGGCGGAGAACCAGGCGAATAAATAAGCGGAAATGATATGTGGTCAGTACTGTTGATGGGAACAATGGCAATACTCAGCGGGGTCGATCCGGTGATTCCCCCGCCACCAGCTCTGCCGCTTATCCAGCCTGGAGGGCAGCCTGAAGGGCAGGCTGATGTGCCAGTCGGATTGACGACGACCGAATCCGAGACGATCTCCCGACAGAAGAGCCCCAAGGGGCGCGTCGAGGCTGCGCTGAAGCTGGCCGCGCTGCGGATCGGCAATGGACTGATGCTCTCTCAGCAGAGCCAGTATCAGAGCGCGGCGCAGCAGCTCGAGACATTTGCCAATCTTCTCAGCTATGCCGATGGAATCGCCCGATCAATTCCGAATGAGAAACGGAACGATCGTGAAACCTGCCTGAAAAAGATCGAACAGACCATCTTTCGACAAACGCCACGTTTTGAGTCGATCATTCGCGACCTTCCTCTCGAGTACCAGGAGTCGAATGCCCCCTTCGCCGAGAGGGTAAAACGCATCCGCCTCCAGGCGATCAACGATCTTCTTGGTGGTGGCGCCGCGATCAGGGTCCCGGAATAGCACCCAAATTGGGCCTAAATAGCGTCCAACTTTGGCCAGGATGGATATAGATCGATCACCAGCGGCGACCTGCTCAGGATTGGCCTCCATCTCCACCCCAGCGATCGATCCAGAGCGTAAGATTGATGATCGCAAGCAGCTTGAAACCATTGTCCATTCTCCGCTCGAGATGATCCTGCCACAGTCTCTCGAGTCGCGACCGATCGATGAATGGCAGCCGTCCGGAAAGGGTCATCTCCCGGTACTCTTCGCCCAGAGGACCATTGAGCCAGTGGTTGATCGGTGCGCTGAAGCCCTGCTTCTTCCGGTAGAGTATCTCTCCGGGAAGCCGTTCCACCTGACTCCGTTTGAGCAGATACTTCTTCATGAAACCTTTCATCTTCAGCTCGACCGGCAGCGCCGCGGCAAACTCGACCAGACGATAGTCGAGGAAAGGCGACCGGGCCTCGAGTCCGTGGGCCATGGTCGCCCGGTCGACTTTGACGAGGATATCGTCGACCAGCCAGGTCTTGATATCGACATACATGGCACGATCGAGGTAGTGGCAGCCGGAAACCTCGTCATCAAACCGCTGGAAGTTATCGAATGGATCGATGCGCCGCACCTCATCCCCAAGCTCTCCACTGAAGAGTGAGCGCTTCTCGGCCTCAGTAAAAATTGTCCGCCAGTGGTAGTGGGCCCGCGCCGGAGGATATGAGAGTCCTTCCAGAAAGCGGCGGATCCGGTAATCGAAACTGACCTTGTCGAAACTGACCGGCAGAAAGTGGTCAGCAAGCCGGAACATCCCCCGTGTCAACGAGGCGGGTAACCAGCCCAGGAAATGATGGATCCTGTCGGCGGCATAAGTCTCATAGCCGGCAAAGATCTCATCACCACCATCTCCACTGAGGGCGACCGTGACGTACTGCCGGGCAAAACGGGCAAGCAGATAGGTCGGGATGATCGATGTGTCGGCAAAAGGCTCATCGGCGTGATAGGCAATCTCCGGAAAGAGCAGGCCCGTATCGGGCAGCACCACCTGGTCACGATGGTCGACTCCGAGATGGGCAGCAACCTGCCGGGCCTCACCCAGCTCATTGAAGCTCTTCTCGCGAAAACCGGCGCTGAAGGTGAGCACACTTCCCGGATCGCGGTCGAGACACATCGAGGCAACCACCGATGATGAATCGATTCCCCCACTCAGAAATGCTCCGAGCGGGACATCGCTGATCATTCGCAACCGAACGGCATCATCCAGCAGCTCAAGCAGCGCCTCGGCCGCCTCACCCTCATCACGAAAGCGTCTCTTCTGCTGAAAGAAGCGGGCGAGATCCCAGTAAGTGACCGGCGTCGAGGCACCCTGCTTACCCACCTGCAGATAGCTTGCCGGCGGGAGCTTGGAGACTCCCGTGAAGATGGCATCAGAGGTCAGCGTATAGCTCAGGCTGAAATACTGGCTCAATGCCGCCGGGTTGAGTCGACGGCCCAGCTCCGGATCTTCAAGCAGCGACTTCAGCTCTGAGGCGAAGGCAATTCCTCCACCAGGAAGATGCACATAATAGAGCGGCTTCTTTCCGAGACGGTCGCGTGCCAGCAGCAGCTCTTCCTCCACCTCATCCCAGATGGCAAAGGCAAACATCCCGTTGAATCTGGTGAGAGACTCGACCCCCCATCTTTTCCACGCCTCGAGAATCACCTCGGTGTCGGTACGGGTCGAAAAGATTGCACCGCCGGCTCGCAGCTCATCTCGAAGTGCTTCGAAATTGTAGATTTCACCATTGAAGACGATCCGGTATCGCCCCGTCACATCGGCAAGCGGTTGAGTTCCGGCCGCACTTGTATCGATGATCGAGAGACGCCGGTGGCCCAGACCAACCGGTCCGGCAATCCATACCCCTTCGGAGTCCGGCCCACGATGACTGATCCGCGCCACCATGCGGCCGAGAAGATCCGGTTCCGGTCCATCCTGCCAATCCAACCTGCCGCAAATTCCACACATCTCTTTTCCGTTCCGATTCCCACTGCAAGATCGAGCCGACCATCTTCATCAGGCTCACGCCTTAGTGTGCGGTAATGACATTCCAGACGCAACCGACTCGTCAAAGACCTCCGCTCAACCGCTGGCGGCAGATACTTTCCGGCACGTTAATCGCGTTATCGATTGGCAAATCAGGGCAATCGCATTACACCTCCGGATCGGCACTTGCACTTGGGGCTTCCGGATCTTGTGTTGGGGCACCAACATCTCAGCAAGGAATCGACCACCCGGCCACATTCACAGCAATCGTAGGGGCAGCCCCTGTGCCTGCCCTTGCTTCCGTCACAGGTATTGATCAAGAACTGGCGCGGGTCCTCCAGTCCTTGCCTTGCCTGTGATCAGGAGGGGGCGGAGTCCGACAACGGGAACATCCATACAAAAGTCCGACGGGCTGTTTTTGAATAGATGCCATTTTCGGCTTACTTCCAATCTACTCACATAATGACGAAACATCTGATAGGCGATGCAGGTAGACATCTTCTGCAGATCAGCGTAGAGTATACTTGTCGTTCATAACATAAGTACGAGGTGTGCTCCATGAACAATCTCTCGCGTCGCTCGTTCCTTGCCCTGGCAGCGGCCACTCCACTGGCCTCCCTCGCGCCGGTCGAATTTCCTGCTCTGGCAAAGAGCAGGCGGGTACCTGTCGGCATCGAACTCTATTCCGTCCGCGACCAGATGGATAAAGACCTCTTCACGACGGTTCGCACCATTGCAAAGATGGGTTATGAGGTGGTCGAATTCTATGGACCGTACTATGGCTGGACGCCCGAATACGCCCGGCAGGTTCGTCAACTGATCGACGATCTTGGCCTCCGCTGCCATTCGACCCACAACGGAAGCAATGTCTTCACCCCCGAATCACTGCCTAAAGCGATCGAACTTAATCAGATCCTCGGATCAAAGTACGTCATCATGGCCAGTGCCGGACGGGTCAGTGGAGCTGATGGATGGAAGGGAGTCGCCGATCGGCTGACCATGGCCGCCGAGAAGCTTGCGCCACTGAAGATGAAGACCGGATTCCACAACCACAAGTCTGAATTTGTGACGACCGATGGCATGATGCCAATGCAGATCATCGCGGCCAATACCCCCTCCAGCGTCACCCTCCAGCTCGATGTCGGCACCTGTGTCGAAGCCGGAAAGGATCCCGTAGCCTGGATCAAGGCCAACAAGGGACGCATCACCTCCATGCACTGCAAGGAGTGGGGAAGCAGGATGGGCTATCAGGCGCTGCTTGGCGAGGGCGATGCCCCGTGGAAAGAGATCTTTGCCGCCGCTGAAGCGGTTGGCGGAATCGAATTCTATCTGATCGAGCAGGAGGGCAGCCGATTCACCTCGATCGAGACAGCTGAAAAATGTCTGGCAACCTATCGTCAAATGCGGGGTATCAAGTAGTGCCCCGCAAGTCCGGCACCGTGGCCAACTGCCTCCCGGTGTAACCGATCACGCAGTTAGTGGCGAGTCCTTCTCAAGAGATCTGACCCGCCGGATGACTCATTCGAGACCCAGTTGCCAACAACCGGGTCGACCTGTTAACAAAAACCTTAGCCAAAAAGGAATCAGCCGATGAAGCAGACTTTTCCGATTCTTCCGGTTCTTCTAGCATTGTTAATGACACTTGTTGCCCTGCCATCATTTGCCCAGGACACCCCGCGAGCCGAGCTATTTGCCGGCTACTCGGCTTTGATCACCCGATCTGAAAAGGCAGAACTGGATGATGGCATCTCGACTCTCAAGGTGAAACGTGAGACCGCTTATGTAAATGGGTGGAATGCCTCCATTGCTGTCAACGCTAACAGCTGGCTCGGCTTTGTGGGGGATTTCAGCGGACACTATGGGCCGGTCGACTATCAGGGCACCTATTCTGGAAACAAAATAATTCTGGGGTCACAAACGCGAGTTCACCACTACCTTGGTGGCCCGCAGTTCTCGGTGCGGGGCGAGTCGGCCCGCTTCTTTGTCAGAGCGCTGATCGGTGGGGTGACAGTAAATGAATCTTTTTCACACCCTGATCTCAATTTCAATGAGTCTTACACCGTTAATGGTCTCGCGGCCGGAGCAGGTATTGGCTTCGACATCCGGATAAGTGATCGCCTTGCCTGGCGGGCCATCCAGGCTGACTATCTCTGGTATCGATTCGGTCAGCCCAAACTGATCATCAATGGTACTGAGATCACCAACTCGGCGACTCAGAACAACTTCCGGATCTCGTCAGGACTGGTCTTCTCGAACTGACAACCGGTCTCGGCTGGCGCGACTCTCAGCGAATGCTGCGCGCCAGCCGAAATCCAATGATGAAGCCCCGGTAGCCAGGCGCATCATACCCCCGCGAAGTCGAGCGACAATTGACAGCCGGATCGTACCAGCCTCCGCCACGATTGACCCGGAACGAAGCCCGAACCAGGTCGACCCAGGGGCGGCCATCGCTCGGTGCCGCATCATAGCTGCTGTGAAAATCGTCCTCACACCACTCCGAGACATTCCCGTGCATATCATACAACCCCCATCCATTGGGAGTGCCAAGTGAGCCGACCTCGACGGTCTTGCCGCGATAGCGCCCCTTCCGCCGATCTCCCGACTGGCTCCCGTCAAAATTGGCCAGATCGGAACTGATCGTCTCTCCAAAGGCATACTCGGTGGTCGTCCCGGCGCGGGCGGCATACTCCCATTCC
Organism: uncultured Acidobacteriota bacterium; assembly: GCA_903862855.1. Lineage (GTDB taxonomy): Bacteria > Acidobacteriota > Blastocatellia > RBC074 > RBC074 > CAIOZW01. The sequence continues at coordinate 208 of CAIOZW010000234.1, read as the reverse complement.
GCTTCACTGGGCAGCCGATAGAGGGCAGCGCCAGTCAATCCGAACCGCTCATTGAGGCGCCGACAGAATTCACGCGCATCATCCCAACTGACATTCTCAACCGGCAGCCGTTCCCCCTTGAAGTAGCTCGGATTGGCTCCCATGACCGCCTTCCACTGGGCCTGAGTCACCGGATAGCGCCCAATCAGAAACTCACGGATACGCACCT
>CAIOZW010000233.1 GCA_903862855.1 uncultured Acidobacteriota bacterium | reverse complement strand
GGGACGATTCCGCCAGCGCGAGATCCGGCTCAATGTCAGCAACAAGAATGTCGGCTATGAGCTGCGCTGCTGCGATCCGATTCCGTTCGACATGGCCTATTGTCGCGAGCTGGGCAATGCGGCGATCCGCTTTCTGCTCAACGGCGGCAGTGGGGCCATGGTCAGCGTCCAGAACGGAGCGCTCGTACCGATGCTGCTCGCCGACTTCCGCGACCCGCAGACCGGCAAGATCCGCGTCCGCAACGTCGATATCAACAGCGAGTCCTACCGCGCCGCGCGCCAGTACATGCTCCGTCTCGACTATACCGATTTCGAGAAGGCGAGCTGGACGAAGAAGCTCGCCCAGGCGGCCAACCTCAGTGTCGATGAGCTGAAGGCGCGGTTCAGTTAAGGAATGAACAGTTAGTTGAAAGAGCTGAAGAACTATGACGATCAAGAAAATTGGCATTCTGGCAGGAGGCGGGCCGGCGCCCGGTCTCAACGATGTGGTTGCGGCGGCGGCTCTCCACGCCATCGACCTTGGACTGAATCCGATCGGTTTCAACGATGGATTTGAGTGGCTGGCCCAGCGATACACAGATGAACAGCGGGCACTGACTCGCGAAGATGTCGCGAACATCCATCTCGATGGCGGATGCATCATCGGCGTCTCGCGGACCGATGTCTCCCGTGATGCGGTGGCGCTCGATAATACGCTGGCCGCGCTCGGCAAGCTGGGCATCGACGCGCTGATCACCATCGGCGGTGATGATATGATCGCCAGCTCACTGGCGATCGAGCAGAAGTCGGAAGGGGCGATCAAGGTTGTCCAGATTCCGAAGAGCATCGACAACGACCTAGCGCTGCCTGCGCACCTGACGACGCTTGGCTATGAGTCGGCCCGCCAGGTGGGTGTCGGCATCGTCGAGAGCCTCATGGAAGACGCGCGGACGACCGGCCGCTGGTTCATCGCCGTGACCATGGGCCGCCCGACCGGCCACCTGACGCTCGGCATCGGTACGGCGGCCAGTGCAACCTGCACGGTCATCCCCGAAGAGTTTACCGGTCGTCGGATCACGCTTGCTGAAGTGGCGCGGATCATCGAGGGCTCGATCCTCAAGCGCCTCGCGAGCGGCAAGAACCACGGGGTCGCCCTCGTCTCTGAGGCGATCGTCGAGCTGCTCAGCCCGGAAGAGCTGACCGAGCTGCAGGATGTCGATCGCGACGCGCAGGGCAAGGTTCGCGTCGCCGAGATCGACCTCGGCCGCAAGATCAAGGCGGAGGTTCAGTCACGGCTCGAGAAGCGCGGACTCAAGGTGACGATTGTCGACAAGACGATCGGCTATGAGCTGCGCTGCGCTCCACCGATCCCGATCGATGCCGAACAGGCCCGCGACCTTGCCTTCGCCGCCGTCAACTATCTCAATGCCGGCGGATCGGGGGCTCTCGTGACCATGCAGAACGGAGCCTTCACCCCTATCCCACTCGTCGAAATGGTCGACCCGGCAGGGAATGGGCGCTTGCGTGAAGTCGATGTGAAGGCGGAGAGTTACCAGGTGGCGCGTGACTATATGGTGCGCATCGAGCCAAGAGATCTCAAGGATCAGTCACTTGTCGAGAGCCTTGCCAAAACGGCGAAGTCCAGTGTCGACGAGATCCGTGCCTCTTTTGCCTGAATCATCAGCACCATCTCCCCGGGTGCCGCAGAGATCACTCAGCTGCACCCGGGGAGTCTGGTCGCCGATAACCTCTCGATCGCTCACTTTGCTCGCGACGACACCAGCGCCCGCCTTGTCTGGCGGAGTCCGTACTCGATCCAACCCCGCTCATTCGTGTTTCGGCAACGGTCACGAAGTATCTCCAGCGCGCGGATTCTTGCTTCGAGGGCCTCGATGTTTCCCGGTGCAGCAGCAAGGGCCATCGCCGTCAGGTGGAGAGCCTCCACTGGCTCGCCACTCTCGTTCCTCTTTGCCGCCAGTCTGGCAATCGCACCGGGACCGCCGGCAAGCGTGACGACTTCAGGATAGACCGCTCGCGCCGGAATCTCGTACATTGTTGCCGGGTCGAGATCGAACCATCCCACATATCCCTCATAGATACCACGCACCGACCACGAGAGCTTGCCATAGGCCTCACCAACATCGAGTGCCGGCGGCAGTTTCACCTCGTTCATCAGTTGCCACACATCCTTGCCGGCATTCATTCCTTTGACCGTCTCGTCATGAACATAAAGAATTGCGTCACGATATCGGCTCAACTGGCGCGTGATCTCTGCGTTACCGCGAATCGCATCGCCATGTGAGGGAATGACTATCTCCGGTTTCAGAGCCAGCACCTTTTCGATCGATTTCACATAGTCGAGCGCCGATCGCGGTTCAGTTCCGCGCAAGGTGTAGATGTTTGGAAACGAATTGTAGAAATTGTCACCGACAAACGCCGCGCGGAGTGAGGGGATCCAGATCGTTGCCTGATCAGGAGTCTCACCGGGCGTGCTCATGATCTCGAACTTCATGCCTCCAAGCTCAAACTCGAATCTCTCATCGAAGAGGATATCCGGCTCGATCTTTGCCCCGTAATTACCGGGTGATGGGCCGGGTGATGGGATTTGAATTGCGAACTGGGCGGCATTACGCCGGGCGAAGAACTCGCCGAGTCGTGTCTCATAATGCCTGAACTCGGCGTGGCGACGCTGCGCGATCACCTGTGTCCCCGACTCCTTCCACGCGCCGATTCCACCGGTATGGTCCCCGTGAGCATGTGTGAGAATGATATACCGCACTGGTGCTGCACTCTCGGCTCGCAGCAGTTGCCGGTGGTGCTGGGCATTGAATGGAAGCGAAGTATCGATGATGACGTTGCCTGCCGGCGTTACCACCAGAAAGGTGTTGCCAAAACCGATGGCCTGGAAGATCGATTCGCTGATCCGCACTGCTTTCTTCTGATCAAGGCCGGCACGAATCAGTGTCAGCGGATTGTCCGCTCCCATCCCGAGGCTGCCCTGTCCCAGGATTTCCACTGTCGCCAGTATGATCAGTGAGACTGGCAGCAGCAATCTTTCAAACATTACTCTCATCCTCTGCTCCTTGAATTCGCTGGCATTATTTGAAAATGGTTCGTCAGTCCATGTGACTTCAAACGGTCTGTGCGACCTCAACCAGTCCAGGCTTACCAGCCGACGATTCTGGTCTCCTGTGCCGGGAGTTTGCAGAAACTGGCTGATTAGCGCAAGAAAAGATCGACCATAACGGAAAGTTTATCTTAATTTCGACCCTTCCTTGATCTCTACCACTGGTTTCCGGCGGTGTCTTCAAAGTTCTTCTTCTGGCAGATTGATAAAAATGAGCTACTTTCCTTGGATTTTACGCTATTACTAGTGATGAAAAATATTACTCTGCCCAATGCAACTTTCAAGGGCGATATTGCACCGAGGCTGATACTGATTCTGTTTCTGGTGCCGTGTCTCCTTGTCTCTTCACGTCCTTCGGCGGCCAGTGGCCAGATAGATGCTGCGTTACAGGAGCCTGCCTTGCCCAGCCCGACGCTTGAGGCCCATCTTGCAGAGATCTCGACCCGTCTCGAGACACAAGAGACGATCCCCGTCATCATCAGGTTGCGCACTCCCTTCAGCCCACAGGTCGAGGCGGAGGGTGGGCAAAGGATGGTCGGACAGCGCCGGGCGATTCAAGACACACGCACCCAGCTCCTGGCGAGATTAACGCTCCGCGATCCGCGTTCACTCAAAAGCTTTAGGGTCCTGCCTTTGGTCGCCTTGAGTATCGATCGTGCCGGACTCGAGGTGTTGCGTAACTCTCCTGAGCTGCTCGATATCTCCATCGATCAGCAGTATCGGCTCATGCCAAATGAGAGTTCAATCTCATCCACTGCCAATGAGAGCTTTGACTCGGAGTATGATGGCACGGGCCAGACCGTGGTGGTCATCGATTCAGGGATCGACTACACCCATCCGGCCCTGAAGGACAAGGTCGTTGCCGAGGCCTGCTTCTCTGCTGATGATCCAGATGATCGATATCTCTCACTCTGTCCCAATCGGCAGACGACCGCTGTCGGCCCGGGCACTGGTCTCAACTGCGATCCATCGATAGTTGGTTGTTACTTTGGAACGGCCCAGGCTGGAATCATCGCGGGTCAGGGTGGCGGCTACAAAGGCGTCGCTCCGGGAGCGAAGCTGATCTCCATCCAGATCTTCAGCCGTTTCAACAGTGATTACTGTACGGCTGAGAGTGAGTTCTGTCTGACTACATTCGATTCTGAAGTTGCCCGTGCATTCGAACACGCCTATCTGCTGAGCAGGGAACACCGGATTGCCGCGGTTAACTTTACGATGATAAGGGGGATCCTACCTTACTCGACAAGTTGTGATGATGTCGTTCCAGAGATCAAAACGGCCATCGATCTGCTGGCCACGGTTGGGATTCCCGTCATTACCTCGTCGGGAAATAACCGTGCAGCTGGCGGTCTTGCCTATCCATCCTGCATCTCGAACGTGGTCAGTGTTGCGGCTGCCAACCAGCTTGGTCAGCTCTTTCCTTACACCAACCGCGCCTTCTTTCTCAGTCTGGTTGCGCCTAGTGAGAATATCGCGGTCCCCGATGTGGGTGGCAGATTCACGACTAGCACACAGCCATGGTATGGCGTATCGAGCGTCTCTGGAGCTTGGGCGATCCTTCGCCAGAAACAGCCAAATGCCAGCATCAATGAGATACTGACCGCGCTGACTAGTGGAGCGAAGAAGATTGTCGATATGTCTAATGGTAAAGAGTATCCGCTGCTGGACATCCTGGGTGCACTGCGCGACATCGATCAGGTTCTGAGCCCTTATCCGGCTCCGATCAACCTCTCCGTCAAGTTACTGCCCGTCAATCGGGTCGAGCTCAAGTGGGTCGATCGCTCTACTACCGAGACTGGCTTTCGCATCTTCCGCAAGCTTCATCCACAGGAAGACTCGCGTGAGATCAGTCGTGTCAGTCCCAATCAGACCGGTTTCATCGATGAAAATCTGTCTATGAACGGTATTTACGTCTATCAGGTGCAGGCGACTTTCGCTGGCGGAGAATCACTGCCGTCCCATATGAGCAGTATCCGGGCGACGGGGCCAAGTCTTGTGCCGACATTCAATCTGGAGGCGGAGGTCTTATCATCGACCCAGGTCAATCTTAAATGGAATGTCGACTATTCTTTTGGTGATGTTGTGGCTTTGGCACGAAAGGATCTGACTACCAAAGATACTATTCCCATACCCCTAGCCAGAGGATCCAAGAGTTACACAGAGACCAGCCTCCGCCCAGGTGCAAGCTACGAGTACTTTGTATACTTGTTGAAAGCATCTGGAAAGGTCACCATTTCTACTCCGGTTACTGTGACCTTGCCCCAGATAGATATAGATCTGGTGACGGAAAGTGGTGACTCGATCCTCGATTTTGGCACTGTGACACCAACCTCCGATCCGGCCAGCCCACGCCTGACACGAACCATTCGGATCCGCAACATTGTTCGTATTCCGATCCCCGTATTACTCGCGATCATCGATCCCCTCGATCCTGAGGTGCCCGAGTTCGGCACACATTATTATAATTTCCCCTATACCGTGACCGACCAGGCGACGGGATCGGTCGATAAGGGGACTCTTCCTTATCGAGTTACTTTGAAGCCTAATGAGGAACGGCTGATCACCATTCAACTCAACCGGGAGATACCACGTCCCATTACCCTGCCGCCTGTCTTTCCTGCCGATCTTTTGCCGCCGAAGATCACCGCCACATTTTTGATGGTCACAGAAGTCGAGCGGCAAGGCTATCGGCTTGTTGATCTCGGCGCCCAGGTCGAACCCCGGGCTCGCCTGATCAATCCGGTCGACACCAGCCAGCCGGCAACTGTCGACTTCCGGCGGGATGGCAATGGAATCGAGGTCGCTTTTTCACTCTATGATCCGAATCTGGATGCCAGTCTCGTCACCTACCAGTTCTACGATCAGATTGGCCGGCCGGTTGGTAAGCCGATCAATTACTATCCCGGGATGTCTCTGCGCTCGTCGCCGATACTGCCGGGGATGAGCCTGACCATCAAGCGTCGCTTCACCAATCTTGAACGCTTCAGTGATCTGCGCTCAGTCAGAGTGACGGTCTTTGATAAGGATGGCTCCGATACTGCAATCTCGATCCCCGTTGGCGATCTCGGTTCCGCTCAACCCAAGTGAGCGGTATCGGTCACATCAAAAGAAGAGGGGGCCGCTGTGGCCCCCCTCTTCTTTTGATGGTTCTCTCTATGTTGATCGGGTACTTTTTCACGAACCGATGCAGTAGAGGTGTTTTTCACCCCGCAGGAAGAGCCTTCCACCGGCGATGGCGATCGAGGTGCGAACCGGTTCGTCGACGATGTTCGTCCCGAGCACCTCGTGTGTTGGCCCGGCCTTGATGACAAATGTCTCGCCATTGTCGCTCGTCAGCAGGATCTTTCCATCAAAAGCGACCGGCGAGGCGCCATAGAACTTAGTCGCTACTGGAACCCGTCCACCCTCATAGATGACCTTGCCCGTCTTCGCCTCAAGGCAGGTCATGATTCCCGCATCGCTCATCAGGTAGACATAATCTCCATAAAGGATCGGCGATGGCACATAGGCCGTTCCCTTGTTGTACTTCCAGACGACGCGGTCAGTGCCGTCGATATTGCCCGAGCCACCGGGCCTGACGGCGATGATCGCCTTTGAGGGAAAGCCGGAGGAAAAGATGACCAGGCCGTGGCCAACCAGCGGGGTGGCGATGGCGTGGCTCTTCACGCCCGTCGCGCGCCAGTATTCGCGGCCAGTCGCCGGATCATAGCCGATCAGCCACTCGTTGCCGCTCGTCACCAGCTCGACCCGCTCGGGAGTGCGAACGATCACCGGTGTCGACCAACTTGTCTGCACCGGTCGTTTGACCCGCCAGACCTCGCGTCCGGTCTTCCGGTCAAGCGCAATCATGAAGGAGTTGGTTCCGTCGAACTCCTGGTCGGCAAGAATGATCAGCAGATTTTCGTGAATGACCGGCGATGTCCCGACGCCCATCCCAACCGTCCCGATGTTGCCGAGGGACTGTTTCCAGATCAACTTCCCCTTGAAGTCGTAACAGTAGACGCCCTCCGAGCCGAAGTAGGTATAGACCAGTCTTCCATCGGTGACCGGTGATGGGGCCGCGTAGTTGCCGCGCTTGTGGCGATAGTCGTAGACCTTGCCCTCGTACGACGTCTGCTCCCAGACGATCTTTCCACTGTCCCGGTCGAGGCAGAGAGTCTTGAAGGTATGGATCTTGTCAGTCCCGGTCCATTCCGGATGAACGAACTCCTGCCCGTCGATGATCCGTTTCGGCGGTCTGTAACCGGTCGGTTCAGCCGCCCCCTCGATGTCGGTGGTGAGGAAGATCCGGTTACCCCAGATGACCGGCTGGGAGAAGCCGCGTCCGGGGAGCGCGGCCTTCCAGCGGATGTTGGTCTTCTCGTCCCAGGTCGAGGGCAGACCGCGCTCGTTTGAGACTCCCTGACTCTCCGGCCCGCGCCACTGCGCCCAGTTCGAGCCCGCCTCCCGGCCCGTGCCCAACCCGGTCGTCACTACCATGATGATCACCAGCCCGATCCCGAGCATTGAAACTCTTCCTGATAACATTATGCTGCTCCTCCTCTGAATTGATCTTGGCAACTCATCTTAAACGATCGAATCGTTAATATATTACAGATGATTCATCTCCGTCACTGCTTATGCATAGTGAATGATCGAGAGCCGGGGCGATTTGATCTCTGTCCAGAGTGTGCGGTCAGGATACCAGAGTTTGACACTGACTATTTCGACGAATGATCCTTGGGGTTTCCGGTTAGGGTCGATTCGCCTTCTTGTCCGAAACGCGCTTGGCCTCCCAGCTACATTCACCGCAATCGTAGGGGCAGGCCTTGTGCCTGCCCTTTATTTGCTTATTCTGGAATGGCCATTTGTTCAGGATTTGGGGCGGTTCACGAACCGCCCCAGGTTGTCCAGGTAGGACCGGTAGGACAGGTCCCCCAGGTCCCACCAGGTCCCCCCAGGTCCCACCAGTCCCACCAGTCCCACCGGTCCCACCAGTCCCACCGGTCCCATCACCAGAGAGTTTGCAATAGGGCATCCGCTGACCTCCGGCTTGAACTGCGATTCATACGAATATATAGTGTTTTTCACTTATCAAAAGTCAGTGGGTTGGCGGGAAAATAGTCGCAACCCGAAAGTGCCCGGAGTGGTACAGAGCATTGAACACATTTCTTCACTGAAGGGTCTGACGTACAAAAACCTATGAAAGCATATCTGCGGATTGCACTTATACTGGCCATAATTCTGTCACTGGTCATTCCCGTCGTCTTGGATGAGTCTGGATCGGCGCAGTCACCAGCGCTCGCGCGGAGTGGCAGTGACTGGACGGACGCGCGTGGACCGACACGCGATGGCATCTCGCCCGAGAAGAACCTGCCGGAGAAGTGGTCACCGACGGGAGAGAACCTGCTCTGGAAGGCGCCTTATGGCGGGCGTTCAGCGCCGATCGTCATGGGCAATCGGGTCTACCTCTTCAACAGTGCGGGCGAAGGGCCGTCGATGCAGGAGCGGGTGATCGCGCTCGATGTCGAGACCGGGAAGGTGATCTGGGAGTATCGCTTCAATGTCTATTCATCTGACGTCCCACCGCGGCGGGTCGCGTGGTCATCGCCGTCGGGAGATCCGACGACCGGCAACGTCTACGCCTTTGGAGCCTGTAACGAGTTGGTCGCGCTTTCGCCTGCAGGCAAGCTGCTCTGGTCGCGGGCGCTGACGGATGAGTTCGGGGCCTGGACGACGCATGGCGGGCGGACGGTCTCACCGATCATCGAGGGCGATCTGGTGATTGTCAGTACGATCGCCGAGGGCTGGGGAGATAACGGGCAGCGGCGCCATCGTTATTTCGCCTTCGACAAGCTGACTGGAAAGACCGTCTGGATCAGCACGCCGGGTGGAAGGCCTTTTGATACGACCTATTCGACGCCGGTGACGACGACGATCGACGGGATGCGGCTGATGATTGCCGGGGCCGGTGATGGCACGATCAATGCGCTGAAGGTGAACACGGGTGAGCCGGTCTGGACCTATGGAGTAAGCAAGCGCGGAGTCAATCCCGGCGTCGTCATGAAGGGCAATCTCGCCCTGGTCTCCCACCAGGAGGAGAACCTTGAGACCAACGAGATGGGGCTGCTCGCGGCGGTCGATGCGACGGTGAAGGGCCCGGTCAAGCCGGCCAATGTCAAATGGTCGATCCGTGATCGGCAGCTCGGACCGGCCTCGCCGGTGATCGATGGCGATCGCTACTATCAGGTCGATGCGAGCGCCAACCTCCTCGCCTTCGATGTCAATAATGGGAAGCTGCTCTGGGAGCAGAAGCTCGGGACGATTCAGAAGGCCTCGCCAGTCTTCGCGGATGGGAAGATCTATGTAGGAACCGAGAATGGCAAGTTCTACATTCTGAAGCCGGGGCCGACCGGTTGCGAGATTCTCGACAGTGACGAGCTCGAGCCAGGCATGGCCGTGGCGCAGAAGACCGAGGTTGGGGATGACCTGATCGCTTCGAATGAGCAGATTCTCGCCTCGGTGGCGGTCTCGCGCGGACGGGTCTTTCTGGTCTCGACCAAACATATCTACGCGATTGGCAAGAAGCGGAATCCGGCCTTGCCGGCAGCGCCGGTGAAGGCTGAGACAGCGCCAGCCGGGGCAAAGGTTGCGCATGTCCAGGTCACGCCAGTCGATCTGGTGGCCAAACCGGGCGAGGCCGTGCCTTTTAAAGTGCGCCTCTTCGATGCCCAGGGCCGTTTCATTCGCCTCGAACCGCGTCCGGAACTGGTCGCCGAGGGGTTGAAGGGGGCTGTTGTCGGCAGTCTCTTCACTCCCGATATCGCCGCAGGAGCGCAGGCTGGAAGGCTGAAGGTGACGGTTGATGGTGTTGCCGGAGCGGCGCATCTGCGCGTCATTGCGCCAATGCCCTATGCTGAGGATTTCAGCGCGTTCGCGGTCGATTCCTTCCCGGCCACATGGGTCAATGCGACGCCAAAGTATGCGGTTCGTGAACTGGATGGGAACAAGGTTCTGCTGAAGAGATCGGATAACCCGGCCTTCCAGCGCGCGCGAACATTTATTGGCCCGGCGGAGTGGGCGAACTACACGGTCGAGGCCGATGTGCGGGCGGTTGAGAAGAGGCGTCAGCTCGGGGATGCCGGGATCGTCGCCCAGCGCTACCAGTTGACGCTCTTTGGCAATGGTCAGCGGATGGAGTTGACCTCGTGGCAGATCGAGCCGCAGCGGGCGATTCGCAAGCCATTCGCCTGGAAGAAGGATACGTGGTATCACCTCAAACTCGAGGTGAGCAACCTGCCTGCCGGGAAGGTCCGGATTCGGGGGAAGGCCTGGCCAACTGGTGAAGCGGAGCCAGGGGAATGGTTGATCGAGCACATCGATCCGCTCGGTAATCGACATGGCAGTCCGGGGATCTTCGCCTACGCGCCAAATGATGTCCTCTTCGACAACCTGAAGGTGACTCCAAATCGATAATCGAACGACAGGAAAGAGAGAACGAAGATGAGAGAGAGCAGGAATATGCAGAAATATACGCGTCTTTTCGGCCTCCTGGTATTGGCGGCAATGAGTGCCGCCTTCTTCAGCCTGTCACCGGGGCGGGTCAACGCCTCCGATCCGCCGCTCGCCGTGGCTGAACCAAAGTCGGGTGGCGACTGGCCGATGTGGGGCGGATCGTCAGATCGGAACATGGTCTCGAGCCACAAGGGGTTGCCGACGAGTTGGGATATTGAAAAGAAGGTCAACGTCAAGTGGGTCTCGACG
>CAIOZW010000232.1 GCA_903862855.1 uncultured Acidobacteriota bacterium | reverse complement strand
GATTGCCGGTCAGCTTCGGCCTGATCATCTGCCGGCAAGACTGCGTCTGGCAGAGGCACTGCTTGCCGATGGGCAGACCGTGCCGAGTCGGGATCTCTATGAAGAGGTGCTCCGGGCACGGCCGGGTGAAGCCCTGGCACTCTATGGTCTGGGAAGAATAGCCTACTTTGGCGGGGAGCGTGAGCAGTCAGCGACCCTCTTTCGACGGGCGATCGAGATCTATCCGGGTTATGGAGCCGCCCATTACGGCTACGGGATGGTCTTGCGTGATCTGGGGCGGACCGATGAGGCCCGTCAGCACCTGCTGCTCTCACAGGAGCGACGACTGGAACGCCCCTCGATCGATGATCCCTACCTTGCGGCAATCTCGGAACTGAATCTGGGAGCAACTCTTCACCTGACGCGTGGGCGAGCGCTCGAGGCAGCTGGCAAGATCGATGAATCGATTGCTGCGCATGAAAAGGCACTCGAGTTGCGGCCCGGGCTTCTCCAGGCCCATCTCAATCTGATCACCCTTTATGGGCGTCGTGGTCGAAGTAAGGATGCGCTTCGTCATTACGAGGCGGCAATGGTGATCAATCCGGCCTTACCCGAACTTCACTACAATTACGGGGTGCTGCAGGTGGCGCTTGGCGAACCGCGCCGGGCGGCAGAAGCTTTCCTGGAAACACTTCGTCTCAATCAGTTTCATCCGGAGGCTCATCACAACTACGGTGTGCTCATCGAGCAGGAGGGGCGGCTCGATGAGGCGGCTGAGCATTACCGGAAGGCATTGCGGGAGAGGCCGGGATACCGCTCTGCCCATTTCCATCTTGGGCGGATTCTGGTCAATCAGGAGAGGGTGCGCGAGGCGCTCGAGCAGTTCCAGGCAGCGCTCATTCCGGTCCCGGCGGCAACTGATGAGGAGGCGCCCGGATACTACTATGCACTTGGAGCAACCTGGTCAATGGCCGGAGAGCGTGGGAGGGCCATCGCCATGCTGCGCGAAGCGCTGCGCCGCGCGACGGTCCTGCGACAGACTGAACTGAGCGAGGCCATCCGCCGTGATCTGCGGACACTTGGAGACAGTTGAGAATGGGTACTGACTTTTCAATCAGATCGGGACTCCTGGTGCTGCTCCTGTTGCTGGGTCCGCTGACCGTTCTCTGGCCAGTTGAATCATCGTTGATCGCCCCACTCTTTCGGGATGTGACGGTCGCCGCCGGTCTCGACTTTCTTCACGATCCGGGCATCAAAGGGCAATTCAATATGCCGGAGATCATGGGCTCGGGTTGTGCGCTGCTCGATTATGATGGAGATGGTGATCTCGATCTCTTCCTGGTCCAGGGGACGGATCTTGGGGAGATCAAGTCCCCGACCGGCCAGGTCGGGTTGAGACAAAATTCCAGCAGACCTGGCCGCCCACCAGTCAGGCCAGCTGGTCGTTCCGGCCATCGCCTCTTCCGCAATGAATTGATTCCAAGCGGGAGGTTGAGTCTGACCGATGTCAGTACCAAGGCAGGCGTCGACCGAAACAGTTACGGTATGGGTGTCGCGGTTGGTGACATCGACAGTGATGGTGATCAGGATCTCGTCGTTACCGGGTATGGACCGGATCTCCTCTTTCGCAACAACGGTAATGGGACATTCACCGAGGCGGGCGTGGAGGCTGGGATCGCCGATCCTCGCTGGTCAACGAGTGCGGCATTCTTCGACTATGATCTGGATGGGGATCTCGACCTCTATGTCACCAATTATGTCGATTTCACTCTTGCTGGCAACAAGCGCTGTACCTCGGCGACAGGCGAGAACGATTACTGTACCCCGGCGGCCTATCGTCCGGTACCCGATATTCTCTATCGTAACGATGGGCGAGGCAATTTTACTGATGTGACGAGTCAGTCAAAGATCGGCAGCATTGCTGCTCCCGGGCTTGGGGTGACGGTTGCCGACTTTGACAGAGATGGCTGGCCGGACATCTACGTTGCCAATGATGGCGCCGCCAATCTCCTCTGGATCAACCAGCGGGATGGTACATTTGTCGAGAACGGTCTCCTCTCCGGTTCAGCCTATGCGATGAGCGGTATTCCGCGGGCGGGAATGGGGGCGACCGCAGGAGACTACGATAATGACGGTGATCCGGACGTTCTGGTGACAAATCTGACCCGCGAGGGCTTTACGCTCTTTCGCAACAACGGTCGCGGTCTCTTCGACGACTTTTCGGACCAGGTCGATCTGACCCGGGCAAGTTTTCGCTCCACCGGTTTCGGCGTCGGTTGGTTCGATTATGACAATGATGGCTGGCTCGATCTCTTTGCAGCAAATGGCGCAGTGACAATCGTCGAGAAGCTGAAGGGAGAGATCTACCCCTACCACCAGCTCAACCAGCTTTTTCACAACGAGTCGGGAGGGCAGAGACTCCGTGAGGTTCCGCCGGTTGACGAGCCGGTGCTGCAGCTCTCGGAGGTCAGTCGGGGCGCAGCGTTTGGGGATATCGACAACGATGGAGATATCGATATTCTCGTCTCCAATAACCGCGGTCGAGCCAGGCTTGTGCAAAATATGACTGGAGGTCGTGGTCATTGGCTTGGCGTAAAGCTGGACTCCTCCGGGCCAAACCGGCATGGGATTGGGGCGCTGGTGAGCCTCCATCGGCGGAACGGCCCCGTCCTTGTTCGTCAGGTGCATACTGACGGCAGCTATCTCAGTGCCAACGATTCCCGACTCCACTTCGGCCTGGGCGCGGAGCAGAATGTCGTGCGGCTGGTCGTCAGATGGCCCGATGGTCGGGAGCAGGTGATCGATCGTCCGCCGATCGACCGTCTGCTGACGATAACCGGACCGGAGAGGCCCGTAAGACAGGACTGAAGTTCATTATCGATCGATCAATCCAATGACCCATTCAAGGAGATTCGACGTGTCAAGGTATCAGCTCATTCGCCATCTTCTGATTCTCTCTCTTCTTCTCATCTGGTCAGCACCACCGCTCGAGGCCCAAACAGTCAAAGGGAGCAGGGCGGCGTCAGCCCTCCGTCTCCCGCGACTGCCCGGGAGACGACCGCGAAATATCGTCTTCATCCTTACCGATGATCATCGCTACGATGCACTAGGCTTTCTGAAAGGGCAGCCATTTATCAAGACCCCCGCCCTCGACGCCATGGCTCGCCGGGGCGTCCACCTCAAGAATGCCTTTGTGACAACCGCACTCTGCAGTCCGAGCCGGGCTTCGATTTTGACTGGCAATTATGCCCATCGACACCGGGTTGTCGACAACAACAATCCGGTTGGAGCCGACCTTGTCTTCTATCCACAATATCTTCAGGCGGCAGGGTACCAGACGGCCATGATCGGCAAGTGGCATATGGGTGGTGAGATCGACGATCCCCAGCGGGGATTTGATCACTGGGTCAGCTTCAAGGGGCAGGGAACCTATCTTCCGAGCCGGAACGGACTAAATGTTGATGGTCAGAAGGTTGCGCAGAAGGGGTACATCACCGATGAGCTGACCGACTATGCCATCAACTGGCTGGAGAAGCGAAAGACCGATCGACCATTCATGCTCTACCTCGCGCACAAGGGGGTTCACGCCGAGTTTGAGCCGGCCGAGCGCCATAAGGGGCGCTATGCAGGTGAGCGTTTTGTCGAACCGTTGACCCAGTCTCTGGCCTTGGTCACCAACTTCCCGATGTGGGTGCAGAATCAGCGGAACAGTTGGCACGGGGTCGATTTCCCATACCATTCAGATCTCAACATTGCCGAGTACTACAAGAAGTATGCCGAGACCCTCCTCGCCGTCGATGAGAGCGTTGGTCGGGTCATGTCCTGGCTCGAAGAGAAGCGACTGCTCGATTCCACGCTCGTCATCTATATGGGCGACAATGGATTCGCCTTCGGTGAGCACGGGTTGATCGACAAGCGGACCGCCTATGAAGAGTCGATGCGTGTCCCCATGCTCATGCAATGTCCGGAGCTCTTCAAGGGAGGAACCACGGTCGATCAGGTCGTGGCCAATATCGACATTGCACCAACTCTGCTCGAAGCCGCCGGGCTGCGTTCTCCCGCCAGTCTCGATGGAGAGAGCTTTCTCGGTCTTGGACGTGCCGGCCAGCCTGCAGCCGCCTGGCGCGAGGAGCTGCTCTATGAGTATTTCTGGGAACGTAACTTTCCCCACACTCCGACCATTCACGCTCTGCGTGGCGATCGGTACAAGTATATCCACTACCATGGAGTCTGGGATACCGACGAACTCTTCGATCTGAAAGAGGATCCGCTGGAAACAAAGAATCTGATCGACAGCGCGGAGCACCGGCAGGTTGCGAAAGAGATGAACCAGCGACTCTTCAGACTGCTTGGTTCAACCTCCGGAATGTATATCCCGCTCTACCCGGATCGCGGAGGACAGTCCAATCTTCGCCACCGTGGACGTTCGAAGGCTGCAACATTCCCGGAGAGAATGTTGCGCCAGTAGGATGCAACGCTGACCTCTCCGAAAGACGAGCCCCCGCAAGAAGAAGAGGCCGGAATCATTGACTGATCCCGGCCTCTTATCAATTGCTGGTAATATTGGATGATCAAACTTACTTGATCTGCAGCCTGACCATCTCACCGCCTGAAGCCTCCCAGGCCATCATGCCGCCAAGCATTGCCGCTGCACCTTTGAATCCTGCCTTATCGAGAAGGAACGCCGCACGGGCGCTCGTATGTTCGTTCGGTCAGGTACAGTAGGCGATGATCTTCTTATCACGCGGTAGCCCGGTAAAGTCGCCTGATTCGAGTTTGCTCAACGGAAAGTCGATCGCCCCCTTGGCGTGGGTTGCCTTGTAGGCTTCTGTCCCCCGGACATCGATGACGACCGCCTTGCCCTCCTTGGCCAGCGTGAGCGATTCAGCCGCGGTAATGCGCTCCATCGCTGCCTCGGCACTCTGTTCCTCTGACATTGGTGCGGCCGCGACTGGCTTTGGAGTGGCGGTCGCGGACGCCGTGCTCTTCTCCGCCGACGTGTTGCAGGCGAGCGAAGCGAAGAGCATTACTCCCACTCCGATCACTCCCCAGACACGCCAGCTGCTTTTGGTTACTTTCATTTTGACACCCACTTTGCTGGATTGTATGTTAATGGCCGGACTCCCGATGGAACTGATGTTCCGGAGAGTTCCCGCCGTACAGTCGGATTCTACCCAAAAGGCTGACATTACTCAATAAAGAGCGGGCCATTACTCGATCAGTGGCTGGACAATCCGTAGTCACGGGCAGTTGCGGGCCTTGCGGAATCCATTCTGCATCGCCTCCGCCTCGGTGCGGAAGGAGACGCGATTCCGGTAGGAGATCTTCTCGTAATCCGGACAGGCCGGGAGGTGGTAGATCCCGGAATTTCGATTGCCGCGCACGGCCCCGAAGCTCTCTGAGGACTCTGTTGGAGGAGCTCCCACAGTTGGTGGATTGAGCGTCTCGCCGTATTTCTCCCCGCCGCCACGGCTGGCAGCCCGATAGTCCCAGGGAGGGGTTGGCGTTCCCATACTCCAGAGGCCACGTCGGCTCCGCCGTGCCTGCTCCTCCATCTGATCGAAGGTGGCCCGATCCTGGGCCGGCACATCCCTCTCATATTTGCGATAGTACCAGGCCAGACCGGTGCTCAACTGGGAGAGGTTGACATCGGTCTCGCCAACGTAGACTCGGCCAAGGATCCGACCATATCGATCCTGCTTCTGCCAGATCACCCGGACCTCGCGCCCGTAGACCATTCGCGAAAGGCTCTCCTTTGAGGCCTGACCATATGCCTGCCCCTTCTCGGGAGCATCGATTCCATTCAATCTGATCTTGTATTCACGGTATCCTGAGCCAAGGATGGTGATCGTATCACCATCACTCACGCCGGTCACCCGTCCGGTCAGCACTGCGTGTTGCCAGTGTTGGGCGATACCGATGACATTGAATATGCAGGGCAGAATGAATAGAACAGGGAATGAACAATGCCCCAGCAGCAAGGGCCACCGTCTCACGCCTCTCCACATGACAACTTACTCCTGTTGTTACTGGTGAAGTCACTGCTCACCGCTCTCCGGTGGGGGCACGGAGAAGGGGCTCTTCAGGCTCGCTCGTCTGGAGTCCTGCGGTCTGACAGATCATCGACCCCGAACGCGGTTGCCAGATGATTCAGGGAGCCTGGCTTGGTTTGAAGGGTGAGCAATCACCACTCTTCTGGGATATCTCCGGTCAACCGGAAATTTCACTCTGCTGGTCCGAGCAGAGTCACTTTGAGAGTTTATGCGATGAAACATTCGTTCTGCAACACAATGTTTCTGACCTTCTGGAGCCCAATCGTTCTGTCTGGTCATGAAAGATCTACCTGCCGCCACGAGTCTGTTCAGGAATGGGAGTGGCGTTTGCTCTTTGGTGATGGCTCGGCGATGATTACCATTTACAAGCAGACAAGTGAGAGGTGAAGAGAGGTGAAGGTTCTCTGTGTCGTTGGGGCGCGTCCGAACTTCGTGAAGATGGCGCCGATCATCCGCGAGATTG
>CAIOZW010000231.1 GCA_903862855.1 uncultured Acidobacteriota bacterium | reverse complement strand
GCCTCGGCCTCGGCCAGCGTTGGCGGCAATCCCGTCAGGTCGAAGGTGACCCGCCGCAGCAGGGTCAGCCGATCCGCCTCTGGTGAGGGCCTCAATCCTTCCCGCCCGAGGCGTGCCAGCACAAAGGCATCGATCGGGTTCCGAACCCACGACTCTCCACCTGCCTGAAGAGCCGACGACGCAGGGAGTGCCGGTCGCACTGGTGCAATGTAGGCCCAGTGCTGCGCCCACTTCGCCCCCTCGTCGATCCATTGTTTCAACTGTGCAATCTCTTTGGCCGTCAACTGGTGGCCCGTCGATGGCGGCGGCATGACCAGATCTGGATCGGTCGAGATGACCCGCTTGATCAGTCGGCTCGCGGCTGAATCACCGGGCACGATCACTCCCGCCTTGGCCATTGCCCCTTCCTGCGTATCGAAACGCAACCGCGCCTTGCGGGTCGTCTCATCCGGCCCGTGGCATTGCAGACATTTGTCGGAGAGGATCGGCCGTATATCGCGATTGAAATCGATCGCCCCATCGGCGGTCACCTCGCGCGTCAGCGCATGGTTGACCACAAACACCCCGGCGAGCAGAAGCAAGATCAGCCTTTTCAGAAGCAATGAGGACCTCCTTCAGCAAGAAAGACTTTCAGTGATGAAAAAATGAATTCTGTATTATGTCTTTGAATCTCTGATGATGCGTATTCTACATTCATCCGCCCGAATTGTCAGTCGATCCGGAGGGTATTGTCAGGCGTCACGGTGATTGATTTTTAGGTCCACGAAAAACACGAAAGGCACGAAATAGATATTTATCCTCTTTCGTGCCTTTCGTGTTTTTCGTGGACTGAATTTCCCCACCCCCAGAATCTTCCTGGCGGAGAAATTGGGCCCTATCCTCCCGACTCAGAGCGTCCGCAGATGGAAGCCCCCGTCAATGTTGATCACTTCGCCAGTGGCAAAAGGCAGGTCGCCACGGGAAATAGCGGCGACCGCGCGACCGATATCCTCCGGATGTCCCCAGCGGCGAATCGGCCAGGCGCCCTCGGCGATCAGCCGGTCATACTTCTCCTGGACGCCCGCTGTCATATCGGTCGCGATCACCCCGGGGCGCACCTCGAAGACAAAGATCCCGTGCTCGGCCAGCCGGGCGGCAAAGAGCCTGGTCATCATCGCCAGACCGGCCTTGGCAACGCAGTAGTCGCCACGATTGGTCGAGGCCGTGTAGGCGGAGATCGAGGTGATCGTGACGATCCGCGGAGCGCCAAAGATGGAGGAGAGACCGCTCCCGACCTGATTGATCATCTGGCGGGCCGCCAACTGCGTCAGAAAGTATGGCCCCTTGAGATTGACGTCGATCAGGTAGTCGAACGACTCCTCACCCGCCTCGAGGATGTCAGCCCGGACCTTGGGGGCGACACCGGCATTGTTGACCAGCAGGTCGATCTGCCCACCCATGGCGATCGTTTCGGCAAGCAGCCGCTCGCGATCGGCGGCGACGGCAACATCACCACGCACGGTGCGCCCCTCACCACCGGCCTCTCTGACCAGAGCGAGGCACTCATCGGCCGCGGCGGCGTTCCCGGCATAGTTGATGACGATATCGTAGCCGGCGCGGGCAAGTTCGATCGCGATCCCCCGCCCGATACCCCGTCCGGCACCGGTGACCAGGGCCACCGGCCTCTTTGATTCGTTACTCATGCAGCACCTCCGGGCGCGGGCATCTCCTCTTCGGTCGGCCCATCGGCCCAGGTCTTTGCCCAGGCTGGCAGCGAATCCTCAGGATATGGAGTGACGATCGATGGCCGCTCCGGCCGCGCCAGAATCTTGAGGGCCTTGTCGAGCGCCTCAACAAAGAAGTACTCGCCAAAGAGAACCGCCTCGTGAACACCGAGACTCTTGTGCAGGTGGTAGACGCCACCGTTCAGGATCCCCTCAAAGCCCGCCGTGTTCCGTCCTAGATAGTCACGGGAGAGAGTGACGAGCGAAGTCAGCGCGAAATCACGATAGGTGCGGGCCTTGGTCGGATCGGGGACAGAGTCGGCGAGGTCGAGCAGTCCGGAGGCGGCGATCGCGCAGGCTGAAGTATCGACCTGCCGACGGCTCAAAGGCCCATCCTCCGGCGCGTCATAATCCCAGGGCGTCACCCCATTGGCCGGCGTGTGTGCCAGATAGTAGTCGGCATTGTGCATGGCCGTCGCGAGATAGGATGGCTCACGACTCTGGAGCCAGGAGCGGGTGAACCCGTAGAGTGACCAGGCGAGTCCACGGCTCCAGCACGAATCGCCACGATATCCCTGGTGGGTCGACTGGCGCAAACACTCGCCCGTCGCCGTATCGTAGAGGGCCTCATGCGAGGTTGAGCCATCACCACGAACAAGGACCCGCTGGGTGGTCTGACAATGGCGGTGCGCAATCTGGAGCAGATGCTCGTCACCAGTCTTCTCTGCGGCGAGGAAGATCGTCCCGACATTCATCATGATGTCGATGAAGAGCGAGGCCGGCTCGACGAAGGAGCGCAGATACTGCCCCTTCTCCATAAAGCGCATGGCCATCGTCCGCCCGGCCTGAATCAGCAACGGCTCGATCTGCCCGGCCGGACCGCCCAGCCCAAGCCAGCGCAGATGGGTCGAGAAGAAGAGAAACCCGAGGTCGTGAACTGCCCGGTCATACTGGCGGCTCTCGAGCGGTGTCGCATAGGCCACCGCCCGGTCGAGCCACTCGCTCTTCCCGGTCCGCTCGGCGAGAATGAACATCATTCCCGGAAAGAAGCCGTCACACCAGTGGGTCCAGCGTTTCCGGTCCTCTCCAAAGCGGCCACCGACGGTATACATTGGATAATAGTCGGCCGGATAGCTCTTGAGCAGATTCCGGATCTGCCCGGCCGCGAAATCGATTGAATCCTCGAGCGTAGCCTGAACGGCCGCGCGGTCATGCGATGTGATCGACATTGAATCTCCTGGTTGATCGGCCTGCGGTTGGCCTTAAAGTATCGATGGACAAAACAGTCTGGTCATTTTGAAAACGGGCCGGTCAGCGGGTCCATCTCTCGCCACAGCGGAGCACCGCAAAGGGCTGGCCGAGCCTCGTACAGCTCTCAACAAATTCACGCGGGGTCTCGGTATTGAAGGTGAACATCTCGTAATGCATCGGGATGACGATTCGGGCCTCGATCTCCCTTGCCAACTGGGCCGCTTCCCTGCCCCAGAAATTTCCGGTCACCCGCCGCTCTGGCCGACGCCCATTGATCGGCATCAGGGCGACATCGACCGGCCGGCCCGCCTGCAGCTCGAGCAGCCGCGCGACCAAACCATCATAAGGAATCGCATCGCCCGGATGGAAGATCGTCCAGCTTCCGAACCTGATCAGGTAGCCAAGACAGCGGTAGTTCCCCTGCTCGTCCCGGTCGAGCTCCTCGTGGGCTGACGCAAGTCCAGTGAAGCTGAAACCCTCGACCTCGACCGTCGTTCCATCATTGACCCCCAGCGGCCATGCCGGATCGCTCTTCAGGCGGTCGGCAACAAAGCCCCGGTTCGCCTCCGGAATGATCATCCGCAAGCCCTGATTGGCGGCCATCAATGGCCAGAGCGTCTCGTGGTCGAGGTGATCGGTGTGGTTATGGCTCGAGGTGACGATATCGACGAAATCGAGCCGGGCCGGATCGATCGGAATCGCGGTCATCCGGATGTGCGGCTTGTCGGTCG
>CAIOZW010000230.1 GCA_903862855.1 uncultured Acidobacteriota bacterium | reverse complement strand
CGATCTGGTAGCGGTAGTTATTCCGGTTTCGTTGGTGGTGACCTGCTGCGTGCCTTCTTCAGTGGCAGTGCTTTCGTGCTGGAGAACAACGCCAAAGCGGGTCCAAGTACCGGCGCCAGCGCCAACAATTACGAGGGCCCGGGCTTCGGTGAGTTCTATTTCGACAACTGGTCTGGAAATGGCCACTCAGAGACTTTCCAGGGAGGTATAGCGATTCGGCCCGGTTCGGGACAGGTTATATCCTCGGCGATGGATCCGGTTAACAGCTCGATTGTCGCGTCGGGTCTGCGCATCAACAGCAATACCTCCGGCGCGGCGGTCAAGGGAGTCACAGTCTACACCAGTGGTGACGGTTCGCACGGCACACAGTATGTAGGAAAGGCGACCGGAGTAGGGGACGTCGAGCTGGCATGCGACCTTGGGGGAGACCTCGAGATCGGCAACCGGATCTGGTTTGACCGAAACGGGAATGGTATCCAGGATCTGAATGAGCCGGGAGTCGGGACGACGGCGCTGCAGCCGAACGGAACGCCATTCTTCACCGCGAACGTGCCAGTCACGCTCTGGAAGAATGGGGCGCAGATAGGTAGTACCACGGCCAACGGGGACGGGTACTACGTGTTCAATTCCAAGAACAGTGGCGGGCCGCTCACCGAGAACACCGACTATGAGGTGCGGATCGATATGAGCGTCATCACAAACACGACCTTCAGAATGATGGGAGTGTCGCGGAAGGGCGCGGGAACGGGACCGATGAGAAGTCACCGTGATTCAGATGCGGAGATGATAAATGGGTTTGCGGTGATCAAGGTAAAGACGGGAGGCCCGGGAGAGGTGGAGCACACCTACGATTTCGGGTTCTACCGATTCTTCCTCACCTTCAAGATGTCGGCGATCGGGAACACTATGGCGGAGAACACCGGGACGGTGGTGAGGCCGGGAGAAGACCAGGCGCCGGTGGTGCAGTCGGGTGGAGGAATCAGGAAGGGAGCGCCGAAGCAGCAGCTGAGATCAGGGCTGGGAGGAATCAGCTCAAAGGGAGGGGTGACGGAGTCAGCCGTGAGTCAGGCGACAGACTATATGGTGCCGAAATGCCTCACGCCCGGAGGACTGACCGAGTCGATGGCGGTCTTTGCGAACACGCTGCCGCCACCAACGATTCCGGGCCTGTCAGGAAGTCCGCAGTCGAGGATCTATCTGGATGTGACACCGACGGTATCAGCGATCTACTACCCGACATCAAAGCTCGTGTATACGGCAACGGGACAGGTAGTGAACGGATATGGAACGATCACAAAGATCGGAAATCAGATCATCTGGGAGGGGATTTTCCCAACCCAGAGTGAGCTGACGATCAGCTACTATGTGCAGGCCGGTGACTACAACCCCGGGACGGATATAAGCACGGAGGGAATAATCTGGTGGGACGCCAACGGCGATGGAGTGGTCGACGAGGCATCGGGCGTTGACGACTCAGAGGAGCTGCCGGTGCAGGCCTTCATCACCTGCGGTCCACTGGGCAGTGGGACGTACCCGACCTCAAGAACGACGCTGTCTGACAATAAAGCGGCCAGTGTGCTGATCTACAACGTCTACACGTCAGGTTTGAATTCGGCGCAACAGGATACAAGGTTGACACTGACCAATGTACATCCGCAGTTGCCGTCGTACGTGCATCTCTTCTTTATAGATGGAAGTACGTGCTCGATTGCGAACTGGACGTTGACGCTGACGCAGAATCAGACGGTCAGTATGATGATGAGCGATATCGATCCAAATGTTACGGGATATATAATAGCGGTAACAGTGGACGAGTTTGGGTGTCCGAACAGCTTCAACTATCTGGTCGGGGAAGCGCTGGTCAAGTTTGACAGCGGGCATTCGGCGAACCTGGCGGCGGTGGGGGTACCGGCGCTGCTGGGAGGATTGCTGCAGTGCAGTCCGCAGGATGTACAGACAGAGCTGAGGTTTGACGGAGTTAGCTACATGGGGCTGCCGAGGACCCTTGCGATCAGTTCGCTGATGTCGAGGGCCGAGGGAACAGACTCGATGCTGATTGTCAACCGGATCGGAGGAAGTCTGAATGACCGGGTGCCAGCGGTGGGGCAGTTGTTCGGACTGTTGTTTGACGATCTGGAGACGGCCGGAAGCTTTACGCTGAACGGGACGAGCTGTCAGTCGAGGTTTACGCTGAACAACAACTTCCCGCGAACATCACCGAGATACGATCAGCTGATACCAGCGGGTCGGACGGGGTGGATGAAGTTCAGTACGACGAATGACAGTGCAATCACCGGGGCAGTGATAAACAATCTGGGACCGACGGGGTTCTCGTCGGGCCACAATCTGCATACGTTGACGGTCACAAACACGGTGGTCGTACGGATGCCGCTCTATCCGGCTAACTTCTAACGAAAGTTATAGTCGGAAGCATCGATGATGCGGGAGTCGGAGGTAACCAGAGGATGAATGGTTACCTCCGATTTTCTGTTTACCGGATGGTGCTTTTACCGGATGGGGCTTTTAGGTCACAATCCAGTCCGGAATTTAACCGGCCCTGGCTGGGGGCAGTTTAATCTGAATTCGGGCTGGTCGGGAGGCAGTTGCTATGGGTAGGAGAGGCAGGAGTCGGCGCAGGTTTCTTGGTCAGATAGGGATGGGCGCTGTGGTGTCGCTGACTGGCGTGAAAGGGGTTGAAGGAGGAGATGCTTCGCGTAAGTTGTCATCGGCAAACGCCGTTGACAATGCTCAGCTGACAGAAAACAGAACGATGATTCTCAAAGGCGAGAGCCGCGCCGACCGAGCGTATGAGATAAGGGTAAAGGCGGCAATGGCTCAGCGAATGAGGCCATTGGTTGAGCATCGTGATAATGGAGACGAATACACATACGGGAATAAGATTGGCAACTACTCCAAGGGCTTGCCGCATAATGAAATTGGAGAGGTTGATGTGCTGGCATACAACCGCTACTACCTCAATGCAATGCGTACGGGCTATGGAGAGGATTTCGAGCGGGTACCGGTCGATGGCCGAAGTCGGATGACAAGTCCGCAATCAGGACTAACGTATGAGTTGATTGGAGCCGATCCGGCAAATTTCACCCAGCCTCCGCCGCCAGCATTCGCCAGTGCCGAGATAGCGGCTGAGATTGCGGAAAATTACTGGATGGCCCTCTGCCGGGATATAAATTTTAGCGATTATGGCCAGCATCAACTCACGCGGGCTGCAGTAAGCGATCTGAACCGCTTCAGTCAGTTTCATGGAGCACGGGAGATCCCGTATGAATACTATCTGGAGAAAGATGATCTGGCGACGTTCCCACTGCGGGATCGGCCTCCCCTCAATCGTCTGGCCTATCCTGTGACCCCACGGGTCCTCTTCCGTGGGCTCGCGCGAGGGGACAGCACTGGACCCTACATCTCGCAGTTTCTATGGCGGGATGTGCAGTATGGATCAGAATCTATCTCGCGTAAGATTCGCACTGCCCTCTCCGGGGACGATTATCTGACAACCTTTCCCGAATGGCTCTATGCACAAAGGTCGATGGGGTATAAGCCTGTGTCAGCCCGGCACGATCCGGTGCGCAGGTATATCAGGAACGGACGAGATCTGGGTGAGTGGGTTCACACCGATGCCGTCGTGCAGGCATACTCGAACGCGGCGCTCATTCTGATGGAACTGGCGGTCCCGGAGGACGAAGGCAACCCATACCGGGAGTTCAAAAACCAGATTGGTTTTGCCACTTTTGGGATACCCCACCTGATGAGCCTGCTGACATCTGTTGCGGCCAGTGCCCTGAGGGCAGTCTGGTACCAAAAATGGTATGTTCATCGTCGAACACGGCCGGAAGAGTTTGCCGCGCGAATTCACAACCATCTCACAAAGAGAGCTCAATATCCGGTGCACCGTGAAATTCTCGATGCAGCGGTAACGGGTGAGATCCATCGTAAGTATGGGAGCTATCTGCTTCCAATGGCCTACCCTGAGGGAAGTCCGACCCATCCATCATACGGTTCCGGTCACGCCGTTGTTGCGGGTGCTTGCGTGACTGTGCTGAAGGCCTGGTACAACGAATCGTGGAAGATGCCGAACCCGGTGACTACGACTCCAGACGGGTTGAGTCTGGTCCCTTACCGGGAGGGTGATTTGACGGTAGGGGGGGAACTTAATAAACTGGCGTCAAATATTGCCCTAGGTCGGAATTTTGCCGGGGTCCACTGGAGGTCAGATGCCACCGATTCACTCCGTCTCGGTGAGGAGGTTGCGATCCGTGTCATGACGGATATGCGTTCCTGCTTCAATGAACCATTTACCGGGTTTACGCTGACTCGTTTCGATGGAGTCCGAACCACGGTCTAGGATGCATCCGAACGTCAGCCGTAAATCGCCGGTACTGTGTTCGTGATGCTTTGCCAGGGGGCCTAAGTGACAGAGGGTTATCGCCAGTTCTCAATCTGCGTGATCTCGAGAAAGGGGTAGCTCAGGTAGCTCACAGCAATCCTGGTGCCTGCTGGCGAAACAGTGATACCTGGCAGGTCACGGAGCGTGAGGCCATCGATAGTCATCAGTTTCCGGCTTTGACCTGTTATCGTATTCAGAGAGAAGATATTGCTGGTTCCGATGCCAGCTGACGGGGAGTAGAAGATCGTATTTACTCCGACATCCCAATACCGGTGGATTGGTGTATCGGCGAGCGACTCGATTCGTGACTCGACGCCAGTAGTTAGATCCTTCTTCCACAAAAAGCCGTTCCGGGTGTAGTAAAGGATTTTGGCATCAGCAGATTCGACCGCTTCAAATCCTCCATTGACCGTTACCTGGGTAATATTTGAACCGTCATTACT
>CAIOZW010000229.1 GCA_903862855.1 uncultured Acidobacteriota bacterium | reverse complement strand
GACGTTGGCATCGACCGGAACGACATTGATCGACCTCGCCAGCCACGCCGTCAGAGGATTCGCAAAATACATCTTTGCTCCGACGTGAAAGGTCAGATCGAGGATCTGGCGCGGATAGGTCGAGCAGACCAGAAACGAATCAAGGTAGCTCTGGTGATTGGGACAGATCAGAAA
Source organism: uncultured Acidobacteriota bacterium (assembly GCA_903862855.1). Taxonomy (GTDB): domain Bacteria; phylum Acidobacteriota; class Blastocatellia; order RBC074; family RBC074; genus CAIOZW01. Next base: position 2,854 of record CAIOZW010000229.1, on the reverse strand, counting down.
GGGCGCCTTCAGCTTCAGCAGCTCTTCCCTTCCCTCGACCTCGAGGCGCAGGAAGATCCGCGCCAGCCAGTAGATCGGCCGTTGAATCAGATAGCTGACGAGGCGCATCGTCGGTGTTCGCGTGAGAACCCGCTGCATATCGGATTCCGACTCGGCCGCCGTATCGGCGAGGATCTCTCCCCAGTCGAGTCCCGCCGCCTCTGCGCCCGACTGCCCGGTCGCCGCCCCACTCTTTGCCACCAGCGTCCGTGCCGTCAAATAGACCAGATCACGGACCAGCAACACACTTCCCGTCTCCTCGGCCCGGTACTCGATTCCCAAGGCATGCTCCAAACCGACGACACACTCGGCGCGCGCCAGCGAATCGAGCCCCAGATCGAGCTCCAGATTCATGGCCGGATGGATCTCGATCCCCGGCTCGATGTGCGTCGCCAGGATAGCTCTCACCGAGCGCGCTGCCGGCGTCTCCATCAACTGCCGGTCAGCAGAGCTCAGGACAAACTGGCTCAGATCCCGCCGCGTCCTGGTGACCATCCCCTCCGCCTCAACCTGTCGCTGCAGCTCAAAGCGACGGATCTTTCGCGTCGGCGTGCGTGGCAGCGGCTCCGTCCTGATCAGATACTCACGCACCCGCTGGTACTCTGGCAGCTCCCGGCCCAGACTGTCGAGATGGAACTTGATCTCGTGACGTGCATTGGTGATCTGGTGCGCCTTCAGATACTCCGCATCCGGCACGACGACGGCGACCAGCTTCTCCGCCCCGGCAAAACGGCTCTGCGCATCCCTCACCCCCATCACGCAGACCTCACTCACCAGCGGTGACTTCAGATACTGCGCCTCGACCTCTTCCGGATAGACATTCTTGCCCGATGGCAGGACGATCACCTCTTTCTTCCGCCCTGTAATGTAGAGATGCCCATCACCATCGAACCGTCCGAGATCACCCGACCTGAACCAGCCATCGGCGTTAAATGCCTGCGCATTCGCCTCCGGATTACGGTAATAGCCCGGCATGACGATCGGCCCCCGGATCAGGACCTCGCCGATCCCGTCAGAGTTCGGCTCTTCGATCATGATCTCGACCGTCCCAAGCGGCTTGCCAACCGAGCCGACTCGATTGTCCTCAAACCGGGTCGCGGTAGCCGCACCTGAGGTCTCGGTCAATCCATAGGCCTGGAGCACCGTGAAGCCAAGCTTGTGGTAATCACGCGCCACCGCCGCATCAAAACTGGACCCGGCCGAACAGGCCAGCCGCATCCGCCCTCCAAACGCTTCGTGAACGCGCCGGAAGAGCACCCTCCCGAGATTGATCCCTACTCGATCACGCAGAAATCCATTCGCCTCGAGCAACACTCCAAAGAGCCAGCGAACCGGCTTCCCCTGCGCCCGCACATTGTCAAAGATCTTCTTGTGAAAGAGATACCAGAGCCGTGGTACTCCCGTCAGCGCCGTCACCTGCCCATCCTTCAACCCACGCAGGATCTCCTCACTGCTCAACTCCCTGATATAGACGGCCGTCGCGCCGACCAGCGTCGCGATCCACAGGTTGACGATCTGTGAATAGGCATGAAAAAGCGGCAAGAGGCTCAGAATGACCTCCCGTTCCGAGAATCCCATTGCCTCTTCGACCGCACCGGTCTCGGCAACGATGTTCCCGTGAGTCAGCGGAACCGCCTTCGGCACCCCCGTCGTCCCTGAAGTGTAGATCATGATCGCCGTATCGCTGTTCGTCGCCGGAGGAACCCGCTCATCGAACCCAGCCGGCCGCACCGTCTTCGCCCAGTCCTCGTATCGCCACTCGCCACTCTCCCGATCTTCGCCGCCTACGCCAAAGGTGACCACCGGAACCTCGCGACCCACTCGCGCCTCGACCTGCCTGAATCGCTCGACCGACCCGCGATCGACAAACGCCAACCGTGCCTCCGAGTTCTCGACAAAGACTCCCAGCGTCTCGATCGCTCCCGCCGGATCGAGCGGGACCACCACCGCCCCGCGGTACAGGATTCCCAGATAGATGATCGCCCAATGGGGATGATTCTCACCCATCAGCGCGACCCGCTCGCCACAACCGATCCCCTCCTGCTCCAGACGCCAGGCAATGCTTCTGATCCGATCGAGCATCTCTCCAAAGCTGGTCGCCTCTGGCCCGTTCAGACCCAGTCGAACCATGGCCACCTTCCCAGGGCGCTTCTCTGCCGCCACGATCAATTGCTGACAAAATGTTGCTGGCATAATCTCGATCCTCCTTACACAGACCGACAAGTTGGACGCGATCTTCGCCCAGGTCATTCAATGCTGATTCGATTGGGAGGAAGGTATCATACCCCTTGACGAAATCAACCCGGGACTGATTCTCAATGCCTTCTCTTACGGTAATTTCTGCTTTCGTTACCACAGTAATCCGAAATCGGCTGGGCAATCCAATTTGTATCGATAGGATTTTTCAAATTCCAGCCGCTGCAGAATGGCCGCATCGGCTTTCAAATAGAGGTGGGGAAATTTGGACACCGCCGGCAGGTTGTGTCGTCCCAGCCTCGATGGCGTACTCCTTCTCCTGCTGTCACCTGCTCAATTTGGCCCGTATCCCAATAATAGGGGGCAGAGCTCTATGGAGACTTCAGGGCAAGTCTGGCGGGCGAGACTGGCAGTTGTGTCGGGTAGGCTCTCGAACCGCCCCCTCTTCGCGTCTTTTCGGCTTTGCGTGAGGGTACCTGGAACCCTCCAGTCAAAGAGATCTCACACGAAGCCACGAAGACGAGCGGATAGGTGGCAGGAAAATGCGATAGCCCTGGTCTGGCATTGATCACGTAATAATCAATAAATTTGGAATTCGCCGGAACCTGACCAGAGTCGG
>CAIOZW010000228.1 GCA_903862855.1 uncultured Acidobacteriota bacterium | reverse complement strand
TTGCGGCTTCATACGATCGATGTCCACCATCAGATTGCGGTATGCCGCCAGATAAGCGCGGTTGATCTCTGCCGCGTTTGCGCCCTCCTCCTGAACATTACCGATAAATGGTCTATCAAGGTCCTTGCTGAAAATCAGTGAACTGCCAAAGAGCGTTCCATCCTCGTCGATGCACTTCAGTTCACCGTTTTTGAGCCGGCCGAGAACGACCGGCACGCGTTCGGTAATCCGGAGACTGAGAGTGTCTGGCAAGAGGCGCCGCACTTCAGCTTCGCGGATATACTCGATCTGCTTCAGTCTGGCGCGAATGAGCTGCAGATCGACCCGCAGGACTCCGGCCGGAACCATCTTTCGCACCTCTTCTTCGATCTCGCGGTCAGTAATGAGCTGGGGTTCCGGCTCGGTCCGCGTCTCCCCATCGGATGCGTCAGCCCTGACAGCCACCGGACGTTGAATGATCACCTCACCAAGGGCAAAGATCCGCAGACCGTGTGAGAGGTTGTAGGCGATCAGCAACAACGCACCTGCGAGAAGCAGCAGCAGGATCCCCGCCCCGACCCTCACCAGTTTTTGGGTGAAGACCTCCGGTCGGAGATGCGCCAGAAGAGTCTCCTGAAGCCCCTCGAAGGGCAGGTTGCGCTGGGTCGCAAGGGAGTCTTTCCCTCGCCCTCTCGCCGTGCCACCACGCTGACGTTCCGCACCACTCCGCACGCGTCGTCGATGGGCCTCGGCCCGCTCCGCGGGATTGAACGAACGCTCAGCCTGACTCTCTGTCCTTACGCTGCGCGGCGCCCGGCCGGCGCTCCTCTGTTTTCCAGCGGGGCGACTCTTTTCACCATCCTCCTTTGAACGCCCCCTTGATCTGGTCATGCCTGATCACCCTGCTGACTCGACTGGCGAAGCTGGTGGAGAACCTCTTCACCAACTTTCCAGACATTTCCGGCACCCAGCGTCAAGACCAGATCACCAGGTCGAATCGCCTCGGCAAGCCGCGAACGCGCACTATCAAGATCACCGACGTAACTGGCGTGACGATGCCCAAAGCGCTCGATCTCTCTGGCGAGTCGCTCCGAGTTGACCTCGGGAAGTGGATCCTCACTTGCGGCATAAATATCGGTCAAAAGAACCACCTCTGCATCGTAGAACGAGCGGGCGAACTCTTCAAAGAGCGCCTGCGTCCGGGTGTAGCGGTGTGGCTGGAAGAGAACAACCAGCCTCCGTCCACTCGACTTGGCCGCCGCGAGGGTCGCGCGGATCTCAGTTGGATGATGGCCATAGTCGTCGACAAAGAGGGTTCCGCCTTCAGCATCTTCGAGTTGGCCCTTGATCTGGAAACGGCGTTCAGTTCCATTGTAGGACTGGAGCCCATCACGAATCTGGTCGAAGGACATCTCCAGTTCGACCCCGATCGCTACTGCCGCGAGGGCATTGCAGATGTTGTGTTCACCCGGGACATGGAGTGAGATCTCTCCCAGCTCCACCCCCTCACGGCGGACCGTGAAGACCGACCCGAAGTTCTCGCGAGAGATGCGCAGATCGGTCGCTGAGATCTCAGCGTGTGCTCTCAGCCCATAGGTCAGAACACGACGTGTGATCTGCGGAATGATCATCTGCACATTGGGGTCATCGAGACAGATGATGACCGACCCATAGAATGGAACCTTGTTGACAAACTGGATGAAACAGGAGCGAATCTCCTCGAGATCACGATAGAAGTCGAGATGTTCGAGATCAATATTGGTGACAACGGCAATCGTTGGGGAGAGTTTGAGAAAGCTCTTGTCACTCTCATCAGCCTCGACCACCATAAAGTCACCGTGACCAAGCCGGGCATTGCTGCCAAGTGTGTTGACCCGTCCGCCAACGACGACTGTCGGATCGAAGTTTGCTCGATCGAGCATTGTCGCCACCATGGAGGTAGTGGTCGTCTTGCCATGCGAACCGGCAATGGCAATGCCATACTTGAGGCGCATCAGTTCAGCAAGCATCTCGGCGCGTGGAATGACCGGTACCTGCCGCTGAATGGCGGCGCCTACCTCGGGGTTATCGGGCCGCACTGCCGTCGAGGTGACCAGTACGTGTGCTCCCTCGATGTTGGCAGCCAGATGCCCCTCGTGAATTCGCGCCCCGAGCTTCTCGAGCCGGTCGGTGATCGGAGTCCGCCGGACATCGGAGCCGGAGACCCGGTAACCAAGGTTGAGGAGAACCTCGGCAATACCGCTCATGCCGATTCCGCCAATACCTACGAAATGTATGTGTTGATACTTCTTAAACATAAGATCAATCAGTCCATCAACCTGCGAAACATATCTCTCAATCCTGACGAGCCTTCACGAGGTCGAGCCCGAGGTCGACCACGGCGGCGGCCGCATCCGGATGTCCAAGACGCCGACTGGCTCTGCCCATCTCGAGGAGGCGTTGCGAATCACCAAGCAGTCCGATCAACTCATCAGCCAGCCGTTGAGGTGTCAACTCAGACTGCAGAATGAGACGGCCTGCTCCGCCCCGGACGACGGCCAGGGCGTTGTGGCGCTGGTGATCATCAGCGGCAAACGGATAAGGAACAAGAATTGCGGGCCGTCCAGCTGCGGCCAGTTCAGCGACCGTCGTTGCACCGGCCCGGCAGATCACCAGATCGGCCTGGTGAAACTCTTCGACCATACGGTCGAGAAATGGCCTGACCGCTGCGTCATAACCTGCTTCAGCGTAGGCGCGGGTCAGCATCTCTTCCGCCTCCGCCGCAAGTCTCCCCGTCTGATGGGTAAAGGTGATGCGACAACCTGCGGCCCGAAGCAGCGGCAGTGCGCCGACGACTGCTTCATTTATTGCCTGTGCCCCCTGACTCCCACCGGTGATCAGCAGATGGTACGGTTCATCGGCACCGCGCTCTGGCAGATCCGGAAGCGCGAAGAATTCGTGGCGGACCGGATTGCCGGTGACCTTCGCGCGCGCCCCAAAGAAACGCTGTGCTTCGGCAAAAGAGACGGCCGCGGCATCGACAAAACGGGCGAGGATCCGGTTGGTGAAACCAGGCCAGGCGTTCTGCTCGGCGACCAGCGTCGGGATCCCAAGCAGCGCCGCAACCAGGACGACCGGACCTGAGGCATAACCTCCTACACCGATGACCAGCCCGGGACGGTACTGGCGCAACAGCCTCGCGACGGCCAGAAAGGTCCGCGGCAGCAGAAGGAGCGCCGAGAGCTGTGCCCTCCAACCGACCCGCTTCAGCGCTCTGACCTCGATCAGTTCGAGCGGAAAACCTTCGGCCGGGACAATCCTCGTCTCAAGTCCCCGGGCAGTCCCCAAAAAGATGATCCGGCCGGCTGGATCACGTCGCCGAATCTCCTGGGCAATGGCGATACCCGGATAGACGTGACCACCGGTGCCGCCACCGGCGATGATGACCGTCAACTCTCCACTCCTGTTCTGGGACTCTGCCGTCATCTGACTCTACGCTGCCTCCTGCCGGGCGTGGGTATCACCCTGCGCCGAGATATTGAGCAGGATCCCGATCCCCATCAGAACCACGATCAACGAGGTTCCGCCAGCGCTGATCAGAGGGAGGGTCAGCCCTTTGGTCGGAAGAAGCTGGAGAACCACCGAGATGTTGAAGAATGCCTGGAATCCAATCCACGCCGTGATACCTATCGCAAGCAGCCGGCCCACCGTATCGGGGGCACGGAACGCCGCGCGCAGTCCTCGGCAGACCAGCAGGCCGAGCACCAGAACCAGCGATGCAGCGCCAACAAATCCAAGCTCCTCGGCGATGACCGGAAAGATGAAGTCGGTGGTCGGTTCAGGCAGAAAGGCCAGCTTGTGCCTTCCCTTGCCAAACCCCAATCCATTCACTCCACCTGACCCGATCCCGATCAGAGACTGCAGAATGTGATATCCACTTCCGAGCGGCTTACTCTCGGGATTGAGGAAGGCAAAGATACGCGTCCGCCGGTAAGGGGTGAACCAGATCGCTTGTGCCAGGCCGGCGAGAATGATGGGAGCAAAGATCAGCATCTTTTTGAGCGACGCTCCAGCAGTGACATACATCGATGCCGCAATCACCATGAGCACGACGAGCGTGCCGAGATCGGGTTCCTTGTAGATCAACCCGCCGACGAGCGTCAGGATTACTGCCGCCGGCAGAAAGGTGAGCGTGAACTGCTCCAGTTTGCCCTCTCTCTCCCGCCGGGCAAGAAACCACGCCAGAAAGAGGATCAGCGCGAGCTTGGCAAACTCTGATGGTTGAACCGAGTGGCCACTGATGACGATCCAACGCTTCGCACCTTTGATCTTCGGAAATAGCAGAACCAGACTGAGCAGGCTGATACAGAGAATCAGGAACGAATAGACAACGATCGGATTGGCAAAACGGTGATAGTCGATCCGGTGGAGAACGAACATGGCGACAACTCCAACCACCATCGCGCCCAGTTGCGAATAGAGCACCCGATCGGGATCCAGTTGTCCGGCCGCCGCGCTGTAGACCATGATGATTCCAAAGAAGACCAGCCCCAGCGCCGGAACGAGGATCCAGAGATCCCAGCTCAGCTCTTCTACTGCCTGACGAATCGATCTTCGCTTCCTTTCCGCCACAGATAATCTCCTCTCAATCAGACCTGACAGTCGCTGCCCTCAACTCTGCTCACGCCGTTCAGTGACCAGTCGACCCACCTCTTCCTTGAAGACCCGGCCACGATGTTCGTAATTGTCGAACATATCGAAACTGGCACAAGCTGGGGCAAGCAGAACCGTATCTCCAGGCTTACTCATCTCGAAACCCCGCCTGACGGCCTCGGCCATCGAATCGACCCGGTAGAGAGGTCTCGTCCCTGCCAGGGCGAGAGCGATCTTCTCGGCCGCACTCCCGATCAGGATCACCTGTCGGCAGCGTTCCTCGATCAGTGAACGGAGCGGTGTGAAGTCACTTCCCTTGTCCTTGCCACCCAGAATCACTGTCACTCCTGCGGCAAATGCCTCGAGTGACTTGATTGCCGCATCGACATTGGTCGCTTTTGAGTCATTGTAGAATCCGATCCCATCGATCTCACCTGAAAATTCGAGTCGATGTTCGACCGCCTTGAACTGTGCGACCGTCTGACGCATCGATTCAGGCGCAGCTCCACAGGCCAGTCCGGCAGCGAGCGCGGCAAGGACATTCTCCAGATTGTGGGCCCCACGCAGTGGAATCTCGCGCACTGGGAGCAGTTCCCGCTCGACTCCACCAAGCCGCTCGACAATCATCTCGCCACGCCGAAAGAGCCCCTCCTCGAGATGACGTGTCGGGCTGAAATAGACAATCCGGGCTGGTGTGAGCTGGCTCATCGCGGCTACCCGCTGGTCATCCGCGTTGAGAATGGCAACGTCGCGGGCCGTCTGACCGTGAAGAATATTCGACTTGGCCGCTGCATAGTCATCCATCGAGGCATAACGGTCGAGGTGATCGGGGGTGATATTGAGCATCACCGCAACATTGACGTGAAGCTGATCGACCACCTCGAGCTGAAAGCTGCTCAACTCGGCAACGACCCAGCCATCGACCGAACTCTGCTCGACGAGGGAGATGAGTGGTTCCCCGATATTCCCGCCGACAAGCACCGGGAGGCCGGCCTTTTCAAGAAGCTCACCGATGAGGGTCGTTGTCGTCGTCTTTCCATTCGTCCCGGTGATGCCGACCATTCGACCTTGCAGAAAGCGGGCCGCAAGCTCTACCTCGCCGATGATTTCGACTCCGGCCGCACGAGCCCACTCAAATGGCGGACTGGCAAGTGGAACACCAGGGCTGACAACCAGACAATCGGCCGTCTCAAAGAGCTGACGGGGATGTCCGCCAGCAATCACCTCCACGCCGAGACGGCGGAGCGACTCGACCTCGGGCAGCACCTCTTCTGGCTTGGCATCATTGATCGTCACGCAAGCACCGCGCGAATGCAGAAATCGGGCGGCTGCCAGTCCACTCCGCGCCATCCCGACAATCACCATATTTTTGCCTGCAACATCCATCCCCATCTCCTCGTGCGAGTCCTTCAACGCAACTTGAGCGTAGTCAGGCTCAGCAAGGCAAAGAGTATCGCCAGAATCAGAAAACGAAAGACGATCTTTGGCTCCTTCCACCCTAACAGTTCGAAATGGTGGTGAAGCGGCGACATCTTGAAGACGCGCTTCCCGGTCAACTTGAAGGAGGTCACCTGAATCATTACCGAGAGAGCCTCCATGACGAAGACGCCACCGAGAATCGGCAGAACCAGCTCCTGTTTGATGATCACACTCATCGTTCCGAGAGCTCCACCTATGCCGAGGCTTCCCACATCACCCATGAAGACCTCCGCCTGCGGAGCATTGAACCAGAGAAACCCAAGACTGGCACCGACCAGAGCGCCTCCAAGGATGGTCACCTCCCAGACTCCCGGTGTATGGACAAGGTCGAGGTAGTCGGCAAACTTCACGTGGCCCGTCACGTAGGTCAGGGCCGTCAGCGCCGAAGCGGCAACGACCGTGACACTGATCGCCAATCCATCGAGACCGTCGGTCAGGTTGACGGCATTCGATGAGCCGATGATCACAAAGACGATGAATCCCAGATAGAGTGCGATCGGCAACTCCGGCTGAAGATTCTTGAAGAATGGGACATTGAGGACCGTATTGAAATCGGTCAGAAAAAAGAGCAGCCCTCCCACCATCAGGCAAACCATCAGCTGTCCGAGCAGTTTCTGGCGAGCGGTCAGACCCAGACTCCGTTTCCGGGCAATCTTCAAATAGTCATCGGCAAATCCGACCAGGGCGCAACCGAGCATACCAACGATCGCAATCCAGATCGCGCGGTTCCGAAGATTGGCCCAGACAAGCGTCGAGAAGAGGATCGAACCGATGATCAGCACGCCACCCATGGTCGGCGTTCCCCGTTTGGCCTGGTGTGAGGCCGGACCCTCGGAACGAATCTCCTGTCCGAACTTGAAGTCCCGCAACTTGCGAATGACCAGTGGCCCTGCGGCAAGGCTGATCGCCAGCGCCGTCACTGCCGCATAGGCGGTCCGGAAGGTTACATACTGAAAGACGTTGAAGGCCTTCAGTAGCGGGTACTGGCTCGCGTAGTTCCGGTAGAGCAGTTCGTAACAGAAGTAATAGAGCATGCGATCAATCTCTTCTTCACCTGGGCATTTCCCGATCCACGCCGCAGGCGTTGCCGGGGACTCCCGTAATCATTACTCACGGACCGACCTGAGCCGCTCGACGATCCGCTCCATGCGCACTCCGCGCGATCCCTTGACCAGCACCAGATCGCCTGGGCCGAGACTCTCTCCCAGCAACGACTGGAGAGAACTGGTCGCCTCATCGGTCGTCTCGAAGAATCTGGTCTGCGAAGGATCGAGTCCGCCAGCTTCGATTGCACCTTCGACCAGATGTTGTGCCAATCCGCGGACTCCGATCAGCAGGTCGACTCCCAGACGGGCTAATTGATCACCACACTGGCGATGAAGGTCTGCCCCCTGTTCACCCAGTTCGAGCATCTCACCGGCAACGACCACCAGACGCCGCCCCGACTGCCGGGACTTCGCTACCGCCCGCACCGCCTCGACAAGGGCAATGGGATTGGAGTTGTACGAGTCGTCGATCAGTACTGCACCATTGACCAGACGATGCAGCTCCCCACGCATCTTCGAGGGGACGGCCGACGCCAGTCGTCCGGCAATCTGTTCGACCCCCAGACCGGCGGCGTGAGCGGCCGCAGCGGCAGCCAGTGCATTGGCGACGTTGTGCTCACCAAGCAGCGGCAGGGTGACCCCTGCCTCTCCCGTTGGTGTCCGCAGCAGAAATTCGGTTCCACGCAGGTCGTCTCCGCTGCAAAGGCCGGAGGCGCTGACATCCGCCGGCTCCCTCAGTCCAAAGGTCAGCACCCGTATATCACTGCGGCGCCTGGCCATTGCCGCGACTCTTGGATCATCGGCATTGAGAACGGCCGTGCCACCCGACGTGAGACCATCGACCATCTCCGCCTTGGCCCGGGCGATCCGGTCACGTGTCTCAAAGAACTCGATATGTGCCGAACCCACGTTTCCGACTACGCCTATGTTCGGGCGGGCCAGTGAAGTCAATCGGGATATCTCGCCATACGAACTCATCCCCATCTCGATCACCGCGAGGTCAAAGTCTTCCGGTCGCGCCCCACCGCAGATCATCTGCGAGACGGTCAGGGCAAGACCATATCCGGTATTGAGATTGCCGGGCGATCTGAGCACTCTCCCCTTTGCCTCGAGCAGATGGGCTGTCAGGTCCTTCATGGTGGTCTTGCCAGCACTGCCCGTAATCCCGATCACCGGTCGTGACGAGTCACCTGAGCGGGACCACCTGGACAGAACCGAGGCCGCCAGTTGCTGCATTGCACAGACGGTGCTGTCGACAAATATCAGCCGCTCGACCCGGTCTCCAAGTGCATTTGCAAATGGCAGTCGGTGATGGACAACCAAGGCAGCTGCCGCTCCGCGGTCGAGGGCCTCGAGAACGAAGAGGTGGCCATCAACCTTCTCACCCGGGATGGCGATGAAGAGATCACCCGGCCTGACTGCACGTGAGTCGATGGTCAGGCCGGTCGGTACCATCTCGGCGACCGCCTCTGCCAACATCTCACTCGCTCCACAGAGCCCGGCTATCTCACGCAGTCTCATTCCAATCCCCTTCACAACCCGCCAGCATCCTGAAGATCAGTGCCTGTGATGAGCCGATCCATTTGTCGGACGACCAGGACAGTCGCGACGTTCACGCAACGCCTTGCGCGCAATCTCCCGATCATCAAAATCTATCTTTCCGGTTGCCAGAATCTGATAGTTCTCATGCCCCTTGCCAGCGAGCAGAATCACATCCCCCGACCTCGCCTGAGCAATTGCCTCAAGGATCGCTTCGCGCCGGTCGACGATCATCTGATAGTTGTGGCGACCAGTCCGATCGATACCCACCCGGATGTCATTCATGATCAGAAGTGGGTCTTCACTGCGTGGATTGTCCGAAGTGATGATCACGTGCTCACTCAACCGTCCCGCCTCCTCGCCCATCAACGGTCGTTTGGTCCGATCCCGGTCCCCACCACATCCAAAGATTGTGGTCAGTGTTCCTCCGGTTCTCCCTGTCCCCCGAGCCGAGTTGATCGTTCGCAGCACATTGGCCAGCGCGTCGGGTGTATGTGCATAGTCGACAATCACGGTCAGATCGTCATCGATTCCACTCACCCGCTCAAATCTTCCGGGAACGCCCTGGCACTGGCGAATGCCATCCGCAATCTGATCGGGGCTCAGGCCAAGGCTGAGACCGATGCCGATCGCACAGAGAATGTTGTAGGCATGTGGGCGCCCGACCAGTGGCGAGTCGACCTCGATCATTCCAGCCGGAGTATGTGCCGTAAAATGGAGTCCATCGAGGTCAAACGGGAGCGGGGCTGTTCGTCGCGCTCGAAGCTCGACGCCATTGACTGCCCGGATCCCGATATCGGCCTCGGTCTCGAGACCATAGCTCCAGAGCTTTCCATGCGCGGCATTCCATTCGCGAACCATGACCGCACCGTATGGATCGTCGATGTTGATCACCGAGTGATCCGGATAACCACCGATGCTTCCGTCAAAGAGCTTTCTCTTCGCCCTGAAATAGGCCTCCATCGTCTGATGGAAATCGAGGTGATCCTGCGTCAGATTGGTGAAAGCCGCGACAGCAAACTTCAGTTGATCGGCACGGTGCATCTCCAGCGCAATCGAGGAGACCTCCATCACTGCGTGGGTAACACCTGCGGCAACTGCGTCATGCAGAAACCCCTGAATCTCCGACGCCTCAGGCGTAGTAAAGTCGGCCGAGCGGGCAGTCTCTCCGATCCGGTAACTGATCGTGCCCATGGCCGCCGTCTTCAAGCCAGCCGCCTGCAAGATCGATTCGACGAGCCAGGTCGTCGTTGTCTTGCCATTTGTGCCGGTCACACCAACCAGGGCCAGATGTGCCGATGGTTGACCATAGACTCTCGATGCCACTTGCGCCAGGGATGCCCGCGCGTCAGCCACCCTGAGCCAGTATCCCGTCCAGTTGGCGGGACGCTCGGCCTCGGAGATGATCGCCAGCGCCCCGCGCTCGGTCGCCTCACCGACATAGCCATTCCCGTCGACGCGCTGCCCGGAGATTGCGACAAAGGCCCCCCCAGAAACTACCCGGCGCGAGTCGTGCGTCACGGCAACAAGAGTCTCCGCCCCCTCACCACCGGTGAGCGATGCCCCAATCTCTCTGGCTATATCCGCAATCTTTACCATCAGTCTATTACCGATTGATCATCGGCCTCCGGTACTTACTCTCCAGAGATCGTTCATCAAAATTCCAGAATCGGACTGCTCACAAACTACTAATGCAACTCGACACGACAATCATCACCCCGGCGCACAGGAGTCCCTGCCGCCGGGTACTGCCTGAATACCAGACCGTTTCCGGTAAGTCGGACCCTCAGTCCAAGCCCTTCACAGATTCGGCGGACGCTTTTCATCCCCTGCCCCCGCAGATTGGGCATTGCCCCGCCGGCGCCGGAACCCGGCGGCGCGATCCTTTGTTGTGGGACAATTTCAGTCGCTGGCGGGGACGACCCTCCATTGCTCTGAACTACTGCGGGTGTTCCCACCTGAATGAGTGCCGAACGCTGGGAGGCACCCTCCGGGCTCTCCAACGCCTCATCACCATCCGCCAGATCCTGCCCGCTCGCCGTCTCCGCACCCCGCTTCACCAGCTCGGCAATCCTGCCCCGGTAGTCCTCATCCGGCTCAACAGTATCTCCGGCCAGCGCTGCCTCGGCGACCATGGCAAAGACCGGAGCCGCCACAACGCCCCCGTAGTAGGATCCATTTGTCGGCTCATCGATCATGACCACAATTGCGAAGCGCGGATTGACCGCCGGGACAAATCCGAGAAACGAGGGCATGTAACGTCCCGGGGCGTAACCCGTCTGCCCAGATTTCTGCGGCGTTCCGGTCTTCCCGGCCACCGAGTACCCTTCGAGCCTGATCGAACGCCCTGTTCCATCCGTCACCACCCTCTGCATCATCTTTACCATCTGCTGTGCGGTCTCCGGCTTGATCACCTGCCGGGGAGGCGGTGGTGGCGACCGCTCGAACTTTCCGTCATCGCCCTTGATCTGTTTCACGATCCGTGGCGCTACGAGAACTCCATTGTTGGCGATCGCTCCGACGGCCGCTACCGCCTGTATCAGCGTCACCGAGATCTCCTGACCTATGGCGACCGATCCGATTGAGTCGAGTCGCCATCTCTCCGGCGCATGCACAATTCCGGAGGACTCCGCCGGAAGTCCAATGCCGGTCACATCCCCAAATCCAAAGCTGCGAATGTAGCGGTAGAAGGTCTCTTTTCCCAGCCGCTGCGCAACCCTGATCGCCCCAACATTTGAGGACTTGGCAAATGAGTCGGCAATCGAAATCCGTCCATAGGAATGGGTGTCTCGGATGATGCGCGAACCGATTGCAATCTGCCCGTCTCCACAATCGATCATCTCATCCGGTCTGATGATGCCCTGGTCGATTGCTGCCGCATAGGTGATCGTCTTGAAGATCGATCCTGGCTCGTAGGGTGTGACAATTGCCTGGTTGACATAGGCACTCGAACTTGCCACTTGCGCTTCGATCCGATTTGGATTGAAAGTCGGATAGTTGGCGAGGGCCAGGATCTCGCCTGACCCGGGCTGCATAATGACTATGCCACCACCCTTCGCCCCATGCTGCTCAACGGCCTGGCGCAGGATCAACTCTGCACGGCGCTGGAGTGCATGATCGATGGTCAGATAGACCGTGCTGCCGTGACGCGGGTCGAGATAGGTCCTTTCATATGCTACACCGGTGGCATTGACCGTCTCTCTGTATTCCCCCTCACGTCCGGTCAGCTGATCATTCAGTATCTGCTCGATCCCCGCCCGGCCAACCCGTTTATCACTCTTCTCCGTGGCGCCAAGGTATCCCAGCAGGTGGGCAGCCAGCTCCTGATTCGGATAGCTTCGCTGCTCTTCTTCAACCAGTTTGAGCCCCTTCAGATCGTAGCTTTTGAGATGACCATGTATCGCCTCCGCCATCAACGGCGTGAGGTTCCGCCTGATCCAGAGATGTCTGTTGCTGCCAATCAGCATCTGCTCAAATTCTGTGTGGCTCATCTCCAGAATGGGAGCGATCTTATCAACAGCATAAGATCGCTTCTGGGCCAGCTTGGTCTCCCTCTCCAACCCTTTCGCGCGTTCCCGGTCGGTCAGCATAACCTGGTCGAAGAGGACCTGATCGATAAGCAGTGACTCCTTGATCACGCTCATCGCCAGAATGTTTCCATGGCGATCGTAGATGACACCGCGCTGCGGCAGGGTGTTCGTTATGTTCCCATGCAGATCATCCGCGATTTCAAGGTAATATTCGTGCTTGACGATCTGGACGAACGCCAACCGGACGATGATGATCGCCATCCATGCCACGATCAACACCCCGATCCAGACGATTCGACGTGAACTCCTTCCCCTGACAGTTTCAGCTGCTTGACTCATAAAACTACAACCCCAGTGACACGGCCCGAAAACGGCAACTACTGGCGATCAACCCGTCGCGATCCGCCTTTGACCGCAGCGCTACGGACCATCAATCCCTTTCTCGACTTGCGCGGTGACTCTGTCTTCTTTCCGCGCCGCTGCACGATCACCTGCTTTTCACGTCTCCCCGAGTCTGAGCGCTTCCCATCCGCTGACGCCTGCCGCTGGGAGGCAGCTTTGGTGACGGCGGATCCATCAGCCTCACCCAACTCCTCCGGCGGAGCAGTCCGGGTTATCCGCGGAGCGGTCAGGTTGGGATCGAGCAATACCATCCGTTCAGCCTCATCATAGGCAACCTGCTTTTTGAGTAACTCGTCCTGCCGTGCATTGACGAGCCGGTGAAATTGCGTTTGCAGGTCGGCATTGGTCATTCCCTCCAGGTGGGCCTGACGCAGATTGCGCAGCGAAAGAACTCCGACAATGGTGATGAACGCACCAAAACAGAGCAGATAGACGAAGACCGATTGGCCGCCACGACGGCCTGATCCGCCCCTCTGCGACGAACGGCCCGACCGTTTCGAGGCTCCACCTCGACGGCCATTCGCACCCGCTCGGGAGACTACCTGCCCGTTCTGTACCCTCTGTCGGTAGGTTCGTGCCCCACTCATCTTTTCAACCCTCCGGAACGGATCATCTCAATTCCTCGACTTGCCAATCACACAACATCTCAATCTCTTGACATCTCAAACCTGCTGACCTGAATGGTTCTACGCCAAACGCCTCTCTGTGCCGGGCCGATTAACGGCAATCTCAACCGTCGAGGCGGCGGCAGGCGCGCAATTTGGCGCTCCGTGCCCGTGGATTACGCTTCACCTCTTCCTCAGATGGCACCAGAGCTTTCCTGGTCAAAATCTCGATCTTCCGTCTTGCTCCGCAGACGCAGAGCATCTGCCGCGGCGGACACTTGCACTGCCCGGCTTCAAGCCGCAGGGCCTGCTTGATCATTCGATCCTCCAGCGAGTGAAAGGTGATGATCACCAAACGCCCCTCTGGTTTGAGCAGCTCGACCGCCGCGGTCACAAAATCTCCAAGCCCATCCAGCTCCTGATTGACAGCGATACGCAGAGCTTGGAATGTCTTGGTCGCCGGATGAATCTTCCAGTGGCCCGGCTGATTGACGGCGCGAATGACCAGTTCCGCCAGTTGCGCCGTCGTTCCGATTGGCGCAACCTCACGCTCCTGTATTATCCGGCGGGCGATTCGCCGCGAGGCACGCTCCTCGCCATACTCAAAGATCAGATCGGCCAGCTCACCCTCGGCGAGGCGGTTGATCAGGTCGGCGGCCGTCTCACCCTGTGAGCGATCCATCCGCATGTCGAGCGCGGCCTCCCCGCCTCTGAAACTGAACCCGCGTTCCGGGTTATCAAGCTGATATGAAGAGATGCCCAGATCGACCAGTATCCCGTCGACACTCTCCAATCCGCGCTCCGCGACGACCGACGCTATTTCGCGGTAGTCGGACTGCACGGCCTTGAATCGATCCCCAAATCGCGCGAGCCTCTCCTCGGCCAGGCGAATCGACTCCGCATCACGGTCAAGTCCAAGCACCTGAACAGCCGGTGCAGAACCCAGGATAAGCTCAGTATGGCCGCCCATCCCCAGTGTCGCATCGACAATCAGGCCGCCCCGCTCCGGAGCGAGGAGAGCGAGAACCTCCTCCGGCATGACCGGCCGGTGCCTCTCCGTCACTTCCTTCTCCAGCATCAGCCCTCCCCCGATCAAGGATCAGAACCCAAAGCTCTCCAGCTCCTGCGTATCGCTTTCTGTTAATGGATCTCCCTCGATCTGCTCGCTCAGGAATCGTTCTCTGTTCCAGACCTCAAGAAAATTGCCCTGCGCAATGACGATCACATCCCCATTCAACTCCGCGTTGGTTCGCAATGGAGACTGGATCAGGAGCCGGCCCTGTGCATCCATCTGCTGCTCATGCCCGTAGTAGTAAGCATGATACAGAAGCTTCTTCCGCACCTTGTTGGCACTCGGAACCTTGAGAATCAGCTCCTCCTTCTCTTTCCAGACCGGAAGCGGATAGAGACGCGCATGATCACCGGTCGTGCTCGTGACAAAGAACTCACCACTCGGGAAGTGTTCATCGATGATGCGGCGAAAGGCCGATGGAATCTTCAATCGGCTCTTCTCGTCCATTCGTGTTTCACAGCTTCCCCGAAACATCTCAGAACCCTCATCAGGTAAACGATGACTGAATCACTGCCTGACCGGAACAGAATTAAAAATTGTCTTAATGGAGGAGTCGAAGGTGCTGAGATTCCCGGTGGCGTAGCACTGATTGCTCATCTGCGGCCTCTCAAATGTCGGCTCGATGCCTTGGGTACTGCCAGAACCATCGTCCGCTCTGAGTCTGAAGTTACCGGAATATCGTCAAATTATCTGATCATCACCAGAAAGTACCGTCAATGTCACAAGGTCGAGGAAGTCCGGCAGGGAGGTTCCAAAAGCAGCATCTGAAATGGGTCAAAACTGGCTAACTCCATAGTTTGCAATACCTTTTTTGAGTCCGATTCTACCTGCCTGGCAAGCATCCTTCTCGGATACTGCCTCCGCTGCCCTCTATCCGCCCTCTCTCAAAATCAGGGCTTCGAACCACATCCGATGAGAATTCTCCAGCGTTGTCGACTCGATCATCCCCCTCAGGTATGATATTTAGGCTCAATAATCCTCTTCATACTCCACAATGATCCACTATACTCCATTTTTTTCCACTACGAAGTGGATAATAGTTGAAAAATTGGTACCGAGTCAATCCAAATATTGGGCAATATTTGGGTGACGATCGGGCTTCGATCTGTCGTCTTCCATTTTGGTCAGGTCCGGGGGTAATCTAATGTTTAAGCGGAGAGGTGGTAGATGCTGGATGGAGTGTCAAATTGTGACGAGCCAGCCGCAATTAAGACCGCAGAGAGATGGGTACGTCAGAAGTGGAAAACTTACGGGGCGGTGATCTGGTATCACGAATCGACGCCGGGCGTGTTATAGTTCGCGGTTGTTGAATCAGAGGACATTAACTTGCAATTGAAGTCTCCGTAGCAAAATCTCCCCATTTATTTCACTCCGAGGAGATCGGGAGATGATCACAGGACTGATCGAATAACGCTGATGAATCGTTATCTGGGATTGACAATCATCGGGCTCATTGCTGGTGGAGGAAACCTTCTGGGGGGCTACGTCATTGCCCGTCAGCAGATGATCCGGAGCAACCTGTTGCGCTGGCTGACGGCGACGGGAGCCGGTTTTCTCCTGGCGGTAGTCATTCTCGAGGTGGTGCCAGAGGTCAGCCGGCAATGGTCGGGCGGGCTGGGTACGGCAATGGGCTGGCTGCTTGCCGGATACCTGTTGCTTCACCTGGCCGAGCACACGATTGCGCCGCACTTCCACTTCGGGGAGGAGACGCATCACCAGGAGATGCACGAGAGAGGGGTGGCGTTGAAGGCGCTGCTCGGTCTCTCGATCCACGCGCTCTTTGACGGCGTAGTGATGGCCGCCGGGCTGCTGACCGATCTCCGTCTCGGCCTGGTCCTCTTCATTGCCGTCTTTCTTCACAAGATTCCGGAAGGTATCACCATCGCCTCGATCATGATCTCGGCTGGCAGGGATCGCCGGGCCGCCTGGCGGGCAACTATTCTGATTGCGGGAGCGACGCTTGTCGGTATTCTCTCGGTGACGATCATCGAACCAGCGATCCGCTATGCCCTGCCATTTTCGGCTGGAGTGACCCTCTATGTTGCCGCCTCGGATCTGATCCCGGAGGTCAATCGCGAGTTTGAGGACCAGGTGGATCGACCATCGATTCCCTCCTCGCTCTTCGTCTTCGTTGGGGTCATCCTGTTCTATCTGACCCATCTCCTGCTGACAGAGGCGCTGGGACATATTTGATGGACAGGCGCGAAGGGGTAATGATGACTGAATCGAAGATCAGGGTGCTGCTGGCCAAACCAGGGCTTGACGGACATGACCGTGGGGTAAAGGTGATTGCCAGGGCACTGCGTGATGCCGGGATGGAGGTGATCTACACCGGCCTGCGCCAGACTCCGGAGCAGATAGTCAATGCCGCACTCCAGGAGGATGTGCGGCTGATCGGCCTGTCGATCCTCTCGGGCGCCCATATGACGATCTTTCCACGGGTGCTCGAACTGATGCGCGAAAAGGGAATGGATGATGTGATCCTCTTTGGTGGCGGGATCATTCCCGACGAGGATGTGCGACAACTTCGGCAACTCGGCGTCGGTGAGATATTTCTGCCGGGAACGTCGACCGACGAGATTGTCGGTTTCATCCGGAGAATGACAGCAACGGGAGGGGGGAATCCGGCCGGCAAGTAACCTGCTCGATTCTTAAAGAATGCCATACTGGACGACGCTGCTACTGGATGACCCGGAGCGAGGAAACAGACTCACTCGTGCGAGACTGGCAAAGCTGCGGGAGGAGCTGGAGGTACTGGAGGAGCAGAAAGATCTGCGGGTGCTGATCATCACCGGAGCAGGAGGCTACTTCAGTGTCGGGGCCGATCTGCGCGAGATCGGGGCACTTGATGAAGAGACGGCCGGCCAGTTCTCCCATGAGGGTCAGGATGTTCTGACGAAGCTCTCGCGGGTCGCTCCAGTGACAATCGCCGCAATCGACGGATTCTGTCTTGGGGGTGGCCTCGACCTGGCAATGAGCTGCACTCTCCGTTATGCCAGCCGAAGGTCGACCTTCCAGCATCCGGGAGCGCGACGTGGAATCATCACCGGTTGGGGAGGTACGCAGCGGCTCCCGCGATTGATCGGACAGGATGCCGCATTGCGGCTCTTGATCCTCGGTGAGGAGATCGATGCCAACGCAGCGCTGCGGATCGGGCTGATCACAGGAATTGCCGACGACCCTCTTCAGTATTCAGTCGATCTGGCGACAAGAATCGCCGCTGGTCACACCCGCGATCAACTGACTGTGCTGCTGCGCGAACTCGACTGATGCGCACGTTCGAACGATAAGGTTGAGGAGACGCAGCCATCTCCCAACCGAAAATGAACCTTGCCGGAATACTCAACCTGCCGGCATCCCAAACGACAATGGGGATCAGCCTCCCCGGGTCGGGTCACTGCAGATAGTCTGAGAAATGTTCAATCTGATCGATCGACTTTGTGACATCACACTGGCCACGGTCTATCCGTTCGCGTGCCGGGTCTGTGACCAGCCGGTGACGAGCCGTTTTGACGGGGTCGGCTGTGATCGATGCTGGCGAGAGTTGACCGAGCGCTGGGCGCCGCTGGCGCTCTGTGAAAAGTGTGGGATGCAGAGTGATCGGAGAGTGGAGGAGATGAGCGGTGAGCAATGGTTCTGCCGGCGTTGTGAGCATCTACATCTCAGCACTGCCCGGGCTGCCGGACCGCACGAAGGAGTGATCCGTGAGAGCGTCCTCTGGCTGAAACGCCATCCCCGGATCGGCAGAAGACTGCAAGCCAGACTTGAGGAGGCGTGGCGAACCCTGCCCGATCCGGCGGGGTTCGACGCGGTGATACCTATTCCGCTCCATCCTCTTCGGGAAGCGGCACGAACATTCAACCAGGCCGAGGTGATTGGACGTATCGTCACCGATTTTGCTGATTGTCGGCTCGACCTGACCAGCCTGATCAGGGTAAGGGCGACGGCGCGACATCGACTCGGGATGGGGTATGCGGAGCGAGTCCGCTCATTGAAAGGGGCCTTCCGGGTCGTCGCCCCACGATTGATCGAGAACCGGCGCCTCTTGATGATCGACGATGTCCTGACCACCGGCAGCACGGCCGATGAGGCGGCGCGGACGCTACTCGAAGGGGGAGCCCGTGAGGTGGCGCTGCTCACCATCTCCCGTGTCCGGATGGTCAGACCTTGATCAGTTGCGGCTCCGATCTGCCCGATCCTGCTGCAGTAGCGCGTGAAGCAGAAGCGGTGAGAATGGCGAGGAGGTGAAGGCTCTGGCAAAGACGTGGGCCGCCAGTTCGGAGACGCGATCGCCTGCCGCTCTGTTCAGGAGATGATAGAGTTCGTGGGAGATGGTCAGATCGGTCAGAGACGGCGGGTGGAACCAGGCGTCATCAAAAGTTCCGACACTGCGAAGTGCCAAACGTGAGACACGCTCGATCCCCGTTCGATTTATCATAATCGCGGCAGGGCGTCCCGGGAAAAAGTCGCACTCGCCCATCAATTCAATTCCAGCTCCGGTGTGATCGCCAATCAGGACGGTCTCCTCGACGATCCGCCAGCCCTCTCGCGCCGCCAGTCCCCGCGGGGTGAGCCCCTCGAAGGTTGCCGCGAGCTGCCGCGCTTCGTGACAGAGCCGGTCGATCTGCAGTGAACCGAGATCGGTCAGCGCTCCAAGAATATCCTCATCAGATTGACGATAGAAATCGAACCGCTCGCCCATCGTCTGGTGATGGGAGGGGAAGCGCAATCTCATCGCTCAATACCTGACCCTCTCCTGCCCTTCAAAGCGACGCCCATCGAT
>CAIOZW010000227.1 GCA_903862855.1 uncultured Acidobacteriota bacterium | reverse complement strand
GCGACCCAGCCGTGGACGGATACCGGGATCGATGTGACGCCGAACATGTCGTTTGAGATTACGGCCGAGGGGACGATCGAGATTGGCAATCGGGTTACGAGTGGGCCGGACGGAACGCAGACCGGGGGGCGGGGGCGGCTGCCGATTCCCGATCTGCCCGCGGGGATGCTGATTGCCATGATTCGCTATCGTGATGGTCGATATTCGAACGTGATCGGGATTGGGGCAAAGTCGACTCCGGCGACGGAGGAGGGTGAGTATGGACGGCTCTTCCTTGGGATCAATGACGACAATGTCGGCGACAACCGGGGCTCGTTCACGGTGCGTATTCGCTGGTAAGGGACCGACAAGAACTCAGATGTTGACTTGTCCTGAAGGCAGATAAGACTTGTGGGACCTGTGGGACTTGTGGGACCTGTGTGACCGATGGGACTTATGGGACCGATAAGACCAGGTTGACCTGGTGTAAGGAGATGATACGTGACAATTCTCGAGCAGATAGGTGGGATGGGGATCGTCCCGGTGGTCAGTATTCCGGAGAGCCGGATGGCGCTGCCGCTGGCAGAGAGCCTGCTGGCCGGGGGACTGCCCTGTGCGGAGATCACTTTCCGGACGGCCGCGGCGGCCGATTCACTGGCCCAGATTGCGCGTGCATATCCGGATCTCGTATTGGGTGCTGGCACGGTCCTGACGACCGAGCAGGCCGATCGGGCGATCGATGCCGGGGCGAAGTTTATCGTCTCGCCGGGAACCAATCCGCGGGTGGTCGAGCATTGCCTAGCCCGTGGGGTGACGATCTTTCCCGGGGTCTGTACGCCGACGGAGATCGAGGCGGCACTGGCGCTGGGGGTCGATGTGCTGAAGTTCTTTCCGGCCGAGCCGATGGGAGGGACGGGGTTTCTGAAGGCGATCTGTGCCCCCTACCGGCAGGTGCGGTTCATTCCGACCGGGGGCATCGATACGAAGAATCTCGCGTCCTACCTGGCCATTCCCGCTGTGGTCGGCTGTGGTGGGAGCTGGATGGTCAAGCCGGAGCTGATGGAGGCCGGAGAGTTTGGGAAGATCGAGAGCCTGACGAGAGAGGCGATGGCCCTCGTCAGGCAGATTCGTGGTGAGGTGATTTAGCAATGGGTGAACTGAAGATCAGAGAGAATTGCCGCTGGGATGCGGTGGCGCTGGGAGAGGTGATGCTGCGTCTCGATCCGGGTGATGGACGCATCCATACGACGCGGACCTTTCAGGCCTGGGAGGGTGGCGGCGAGTATAACGTCGCGCGGGGGCTGAAGCGCTGCTTCGGCTTGAACACCGCCGTGGTGACGGCTTTTGCCGACAATCCGGTCGGTCGGCTCGTCCAGGACCTCATCTACCAGGGTGGAGTCGACCAGTCACACGTCAAGTGGGTCAAGTATGATGGAGTCGGGCGCACGGTTCGCAATGGCCTCAACTTTACCGAGCGGGGCTTTGGAGTCCGGGCCGCGCTCGGCTGTTCCGATCGTGGCCATACGGCTGCCGCACAGTTGCGGGCCGGCGACATCGACTGGGAGCGAATCTTCGGGCAGGAGGGAGCCCGCTGGTTTCACTGCGGCGGCATCTTCTGCGCTCTCTCCGAGACGACCCCGGAGGTGGCTCTCGAAGCGATGACCGTGGCGCGAAGACACGGGACGATCATCTCCTATGATCTGAACTACCGCGATTCTCTCTGGAAGTCGATTGGAGGCCAGAAGCGGGCCCAGGAGGTCAACCGTCGACTGGCCTCGATGGTCGATGTCATGCTCGGCAATGAGGAAGACTTCACGGCTGCCCTCGGGTTTGAGGTGGAGGGGCTGGATGAGCACCATAGCAAACTCGATGTCGGCAACTTCCGGAGGATGATCGAGCGGGTTGTCGCCGAGTATCCGAATATCAAGGTTGTCGCGACGACGCTTCGCCACGCGAAGACGGCGACCTGTAACGACTGGGGAGCGGTACTCTATGATCAGGGCGGATTCCATCAGGCGCCGGTGCGCGAGGATCTCGAGATCTTCGATCGGGTCGGTGGTGGAGACTCGTTCGCTTCCGGTCTGATCTATGGTTACCTGAGCGGACAGGGGCCGCAGCGGGCGGTCGAGTACGGAGCGGCGCACGGTGCCCTGGCAATGACCACTCCCGGCGACACATCGATGGTCTCGCTCAGCGAGGTGGAGCGGGTCATGAAGGGAGCCGGGGCGAGGGTCGAGCGATGAATAACTGGAAATATTCTCTTTTCATGGTCCCCATTCTCCTCGTCCTCTTCAAGATGACAATGGCGCAGGATGGGATCGACCGGATCACAATCGATGAGCTGCAGCAGAAGATGGAGCGCCGGGAGAGGATTCTGATTATCGATGCCCGCGCCGGAAACTCACTCCTTGGCAGCCAGGTCCAGATTCGTGGCGCCGTTCACTTCAAGATGAGCGACCTTGAGAATGGCACCGCAGAGTTGCCACGAAACCGGGAGATCATCATCTACTGTACCTGACCGGATGAAGCGACCAGCGCCAGTATGGCGTGGACACTGAAAGAGCAGGGATTTGGCAGGGTGCGGGCGCTCGTCGGAGGGTTTGATGCCTGGGAGAAGGCGGGGTGCCCCATCGAGCCAAAGAATGATCGGCGGTTACGGCGTCTACAGGATTGATGGTTGCCGCTGAACCACCCCCTCCCCGATACGTTGACCGCTCAAGCCGGCCATTGCAGGGGGAGAGGGCGCGACACAGGTGGTGGCTACTCCTCGTTGTTGAGGAGTCCCTTCTCATACTGATCCTGGCATTCGATACAGTATCGAACCCACGGCAGAGCTTCGAGACGCTTGGCCCCGATCTCCTTGTTGCAGTTGA
Organism: uncultured Acidobacteriota bacterium; assembly: GCA_903862855.1. Classification (GTDB taxonomy): domain Bacteria; phylum Acidobacteriota; class Blastocatellia; order RBC074; family RBC074; genus CAIOZW01. Next base: position 19,607 of record CAIOZW010000227.1, on the reverse strand, counting down.
GGCAGATACCATACTCATCATCCTCGATCCGCTCCAGCGCCTCATCGATCTGGGTCAGAATAATACGGTCATTGGTCGACTGGCTGAAGAGCAACTCCTTGGTATATGAGTTGGAGGCTTTGTCGGCTGGGTCCTGGGTCGCTTCGATATCGGCTTCCCGTCCATAATCCTCATTACGTCCGACAACTCCCAGCAGAGCATTCCGCTCAGTGATCAGACGATCGTGGTATGCTTTGAGTTTCTTCTTATCCATCCACTCTCCCTGGAAAAAAGTCTTCAGTTATCAAGTCGAAAAACCACCGGGTTCAAATCTTATGATAAGGAAACCCGGCCAGAATGGTATAGGCGCGATAGATCTGTTCGCTCAGCACGACCCGAGCCATTTCGTGCGTCAGGGTTAACCTTGAAAGTGAAAGGAGCTGATCGGCCTGCCCCTTCAGTTTCTCGTCGATCCCGGCAAAACCGCCGATGACCAGTGCGACCCGTTTGGTGCCGCGTTTCTGCTGGCGATCGATGAAATCGGACAGCTCGGTCGAGGTCATCGCTGCACCCTTCTCATCGAGAATGACGATGAGGTCATCATTTTCGATTGCCGCCCTGAGGCGTATCGCCTCGCGCCGGATGACCTCCTCCGGATCATCTCCACCCGGTTCCCTGATCTCACTCACCTCGACTGGAGCGAAACGCCGGATGCGCTCGAGATAGTCTTCAATGAGACCGGCACACCGCCGATCCTTTGTCTTTCCGATCCAGACAAAATGAAGTCGCATATTGTACTACACGACACGTTCCGCGTCTCGCCAAAGTCGTTCCAGATCGTAAAACTGCCTGGCACTCGGCGTAAAGATGTGGACGATGAAGGCTCCGTAGTCGATCAGAATCCAATCAGCGGTCGCGTAACCTTCGGTATGGAGCGGGCGCAGATTGTACTCTTTCAGTCTCTCCGTTATCTCATCGGCAATGGCCTGGTTCTGCCGGGTCGAATTACCTGAACAGATGACGAAATAGTCGGCAAATTCAGTGATTGCCGAGAGGCGGAGGAGAAGAATATTTTCGGCCTTCTTATCTTCAGCGCAGGTGACGGTCAGCCGCACCTGGGCAAGAATCTCTTCGTCGACCGGCGACAAGGTGGATGGGGGCACGGTGCTGGTAATCTCTTCCTGATTGACGTTGTTGCTCATAGCGGACATTCGTAAAGCTGATATTTGGCAATGTAGTCGGCGATGGAGGGTGGGACAAGCCCCTCAAGGGAGCGCCCCTCAGCCGCCGCCCGACGCACATCGGTTGCGGAGATGTCGACCGAGACGTAGTCGGTCAGATATACGTGTCTCGAGCCCAGATCGTCTGGCGATGGGCGGCGACCACCCCGCAGGTCGAGTATCAAATGGCGAAGATCGGCGGGAAGGTGACCAGACATCTCTGCCGTCGTTGATTGAGCTGCCCCTCCGCTCGCCGACTCACCAGCGAGGTAGCCTGGCCTGACAGCGACGATGACATCATAGTCGCTCAGTATCTTCCGGTACTCCCGCCACATTGTCACGTCGCGAAAAGAGTCGGCACCCATAATGAAGAAGAGCCGTGCATCCGGGGAGGCCTGTTCGAGTTTTGCGAGAGTCTCAAACGTATAGGGCCTCTCGGGTGACTCGAGCTCGATCGTCGAGATCGATACTCCTGGCAGATTCGCCGACGCCAGCGCCAGCATGGCGACCCGGTGAAAGGGTGAGCTGATCGTCGCCCCACGCTTGTGTGGCGGCACTGCTGCCGGCACCAGAAGGAGCCGGTCAAGACCAAATGCGTCAATGACGGCCAACGCTACCTGCAGGTGACCCTCGTGGAGCGGGTCGAAAGTCCCACCGTAGACGCCGATGCGGAGTCTGCGGCTCGCTTTCACATTGTTCAAGATCGGAAACTCAGGCAAGATCGGATACTCAGGAAATTCGGGTATTCAGGCCGGATCCTCTGCTCTTGATCAACTAAAGGGTCAACGCTTCGTCACCAGTCAGCGCCTCGTCCTCGATCTCGGCCAGATGGGGAGGTCGAGGGAACTGTGGCGGATCGTGCATTGCCAATGCCTGGCGTTCAGACTCGCGCATCTGGTCAAGGTGGCGTCGCACCGCGTAAAGAAGATCCTGTACACCCTCGCCAGTAGCTGCAGAGATCGAAAAAAATTGAAGAGCGTGGTCGGCACAGAATCCGGAGAGTGCGTCGAGCTGGGCCGGATCGTCCATGGCATCGAGCTTTGTGGCGACGACGAGGCGAGGTTTGGACGCAATCTCGTCACTGTAGGCCGTCAGTTCCGCCGATATTTTCTGGTAATCGGCCACGGCATCTTCGACAAAGGTCGATACGTCGACGAGATGAAGCAGCAGTTTGGTCCGCTCAATATGGCGAAGGAACCGGTCACCCAGACCTGCCCCGGCGTGAGCACCTTCGATCAGACCGGGAATGTCGGCGACAACAAAAGTCTGGTACTCACCAAGGTCGACCACGCCGAGATGGGGTTCAAGTGTGGTGAACGGATAGTTGGCAATCTTCGGTCGCGCGGCGGAGATACGGGAGATGAAGGTCGACTTACCAGCATTGGGGAGGCCGACCAGACCAACGTCGGCAATCAGCTTCAATTCAAGAATGATGAAGCGTTCTACGCCGGGTTTACCCTCTTCGTGACGGCGCGGAGCACGATTGGTCGGCGTTGCGAATTGCGCGTTTCCTCGCCCACCAATGCCGCCGGCGGCAATGAGGATGCGCTGCCCTGGCTCTACCAGATCCCCGACCAGCTCTCCGGTCTCTTCATCAAGAACCATCGTTCCCACCGGAACGAGCAGGTTGATGTCCCCGCCATTGGCTCCGTGACGTTTGCTGCCTTCTCCGTGCCGACCCCGCCCGGCCTTGTGTTCGGGGTTGTAACGAAAGTGGAGAAGCGTGTTCAGGCCTTCAGTTGCTTCAAGATAGACGGAACCGCCCCACCCGCCATCCCCACCTGAGGGCCCTCCGCGTGGAACAAACTTTTCGCGGCGGAATGCGGTAATACCATTCCCGCCATCCCCGCCGCGAACGTGGATTCTTGCCCGGTCGATAAACATTTGTTAGCCGGTGAAGTGATCAGTCCAGCCCGGACTCTGAGAGGAGATGTCCGGGTAAGAGGACTATTCCACCGGATAGACGCTGATGAAGCGACCCTTCCGGCCACGATCCTCGAACTTGACGAGTCCGTCAGACTTGGCATAGAGCGTATCATCGCTCCCGATGCCGACATTGTGGCCCGGCTTGAAGCGGGTGCCGCGCTGGCGAACAAGGATCGAGCCGCCGGTCACCAGTTGGCCACCGAACCGTTTCACCCCGAGACGCTGTGCCGCTGAATCACGACCGTTGCGCGAACTGCCAACCCCTTTTTTATGTGCCATGACTTTACTACTCCCTGGATCTGATTATTTTATGAATGTGCTCAGGCGATCGCTTCGATCTTCACTGCAGTGAAGCCCTGGCGATGGCCCTTCTTCTTCTTGAAGCCTTTGCGGCGTTTGAACTTGAAGACGATGATCTTCGGACCGCGACCATTCCTGATCACCGTGCCGGTGACCACGGCACCGGCGACCGTTGGTGCACCGATTCGCAGACCGTTCTCACCACCCGCGACGAGGACATCGGTGAATTCGACACTGTCACCTTCATTCTTGTCGCTGAGCGAGGGAACCCGGACTATGTCTCCAGGGCTCACCCGAAACTGTTTTCCGCCGGAGCGGATGATTGCATATGCCACTTTCGAGAATCCTCCCATGTTTCTATCTATAGAAAGTTGGAAAGTATATGTGCTGTTCACGCCGCATGTCAACCATTTGAACCGATTTTCCTGGACTCGATTCATCAATCACTCATACTCCTCGAGAAAAACATGTGAAGCAGTTGTTCCGGTTGGCTGCCGGAGCCTGCCCGCAACGAGAGATCCGAACTGGAAAGCGTTCGTTCTCCCGTGAAAGCAGGGGCATATTCGATGGGGGGCGCAAATTCATTCTGCTTGCCCTCGGTTTCCCGTCGCGTTAGAATCGCAGCTTGTCGAAAAGCAGGCTTGGTGCCCACACTCACAACACAAGGCCCAACTGCCAGCAGAAGTTGAAATGGCAGAAGTCGAGATTGTGGCAGATTTCAGGGGCTGCAAAATAGTCCGGTCGATAAATTTTAACGGGCCAACCGCGATGATCAAAATCCCGTCAAAGACAGTTGAGTCCGTATCGGGACGAGGATCAGCGACGGTGGAGAGTCGATTCGCCACGTTGACGCCCCACCGGCCAGCCAGCATCGCCAAAGAAGCGTCAAGCCCGGCAAGCAGACAAACCCCGGTCTTACCCAGTCCACCCAGTCCTCGCATGGTCTGGCTCCTGGCAGTTGTCGGGAATGTGGTCGAGACCTGGAGGTCGGGTGCCGCAGTCTTGAATCAAGAGTCGTGAGAATTTGGGAGACGCGATTGTTCCGGTTCGCTGCCGTCCGCATTTATTGCATTTTTGAGGCCGAATGAATCTGGAGTTGGGAAGAGAATGAAAGTTATCTGTCCGAGATGTCACACGGAGAATCAGTGTAATTCCACGCAGGTCTACTGCGGGTATTGTAATCATCTGATTGATATCCGCAGTCAGCGGGAAGAGCCGTCTGCGGGAGGTAATCGATCGGGAATGCCGCGGCCATACGCCGGCAATCGAGGTGGTTACGGCGACGAGCATTCGAAGGCCCCGCGCTCCGGAGGGGATTCGCGGGGGCGCCGGGAGCGGGATGACTATGCGACTCGGATCGGAGATGATTTTGATGATCTGCTCGAGATCAACAACACGGGGGGCGTAAGGGGGCGAGGGCAGACGGCCTCGCTCGATGTTGACCAGCTCTTTGACTCCCCATCATCGGGAGGAGTGGGTGGAGGAAACGATCATCCGCCGATGGGTCGGGAGACGATAGAGGTTGGGAGACCCGAGTATCCACCTTACTCAGGGCAGTCGTGGCAGTCAGAGGATTATGGTGGATACAATTACGGGGCAGGTCAGGTGTCTGATCAGCAGGCGGGACATCAGCGGCGCGAGACGAGGGAATTTAATGAAGATTTGCACGCGAGTATAATGGGCTGGCCAATGCTCACCGATAATGAAAACCTCGATGATGATGATCACGACGATTCAGCCGGACGGCAGGGGATTGGCATGCGGATTCTGCTTGGTACGGCAGTCTTTGCCGGGTTGATTGGCGGAGCCTACTTCTTCCTTGGTGATCTGATCAGCAAGAGACAGGATCAGGCTGACGGGTTGATTCTCAGCGATCGATCTGCAGGATCACCGGCTCCCGGACCTCAGGCTTCCACACCGCAGGCAACCTCTCCTCAGGCAGGTTCAACGTCGGCCAGTGCTGCACCGGTGACTACGCCGCCACCAGGTCCGACCCCTGAAATTCCGACCAGTCCCTTACCCGGAGGGCAGACCAATTCATCAAAGCCCCCAGCTGCAGTTGGAGGGCAGTCGCAACCGGTCGATATACCTCCGGTGATCGGGCGGAACTCCAGCCCTGCGCCGCCGGTACCATTGCCGGTCGTTCCAGAAACTGCTGCAGCACCGTCGGCTCCGGTGAGTGGCGACTGGACGATTCAGGTAGCCTCATACAACAACCAGCGGCAGGCAGATGAGCGTCTTGCCAGTCTGAAGGGGGCCGGTATGCCAGCGCGGGTAGTGCGGATCGATCTGCCCGGCAAGGGAACCTGGTATCGGCTTCAGATAGGCGGCTTCGGGTCACGTGAGGAGGGGACTCGTTACGGCAACCAGCTCCGTTCCCGTGGTTCGATCCAGGATTTCATTGTTACTCAGCGATAGGTCTTTTTCGATCGGAGCTTGAGACCGACCCGATATTGTGCTGATGACGCCGAATCGGGTCAGAGACATTATTCATGAGTGATCGTCCAGAGAGCGGTGAGGTGAAAAAGGCGGAACGCCCGGTGCGTCCTGATCCATCACTCCTGCGCGTTCGGGTCATCGAGCGCTACGCCACTCTTTTTAATAACAGCAAAAAGCCGCATATCAGGCTTCAGTTTGTCAGTGACATGAACCTGTTGTTGGAGAGGCGCAGTGCCAGCTACAACCATTCATTTCGTTTCATTCCACAACCATTCCGGCGCTGGTTGGGGCAGATTGTACTTCCAGGCGAGTATCATCGTTCGATCCAGTTGAATCTTGGACCATACCAGGTCGATCGAGAAGGGCGGATTCCATTTGAGAGGGTCAGGATTCCCTTCTGGCCGAGCCTCTATTGCCGGCTCTACCGGACGCGCCACGTGATCTATGCCCTGGGGGTCATCATCTGCGGTCTGATGATCTTTGCCACATACTCATTTGCGACGTGGTCGGCACTGCGAGTCAAAAGCTATCTGATTCAAAGATACCAGCTTTCCCGGGTACCGATTATCGTCACGACGTCTGGGCAGGCCAATGCCGGAACGATGCCATCAGGTTTCGCCGAAACCGGAGCGAAGTATCTTCCAGGTTACAAGCCTGAGCAGGTCTGGAAGGTTGAAGAGACGGCCGAGTTTGAGCGATTCAGCAACGGGGCTCGCATACTCAAGCGGTACGAGACGGATAACCGGATTCGTGGATACTATCTGATCCCGCGTGGCGGAGAGACGGCCTCCGAACAGTTGCGACGTGAGGTAGTCGGAATTGTCTACCATACATCGGAGAGTGACATCGTTCCTTTCATCTCCGAGAATACTGAATCGATACAGTATCGTTCAAAGGGGCTGCTGGAGTACGTTCGTCGGCACAAGTCATACAATTACGTGATCGATCGATTCGGTGAGATATACCGGATCGTTCGGGATGATCACACTGCGTTTCATGCCGGGCATTCGATCTGGGGAGATGAGCGGTACAGTTACGTTGGTCTGAATGAGAGCTTCATTGGAATCTGTTTTGAGTCGACGAGTACGGCCGGGACCCTCGAAGAGACGTTGACGGAGGCCCAGATCGTCTCAGGTCGGGCACTGACAAATGTGCTGCGGACTCGGTACAGCATCGATGATGCAAACTGTACGACGCATGGGCTGGTCTCGATCAACCCTGATAAGATGGTTGTTGCCTATCATTATGACTGGGTGCGAAATTTCCCATTTGAAGCGATGGGGCTCTCCGACAAGTACAAGATACCTCCGCCGAATATGCTAGATTATGGGTGTAAATACGACGAGGAGACACTGCAGAGGTTGAAGAATGAGCTCTGGCAGGGAGCGGTGTTGGCAGAGCAGGAGTTCAGGCTGAGAGTAGAGCGATCACAGATGGAGGCCGAGACACTGCGAGAGCGACTTCACGACCGGTACCTTGCGCAGATGAAGCGGATCAAGCAGCAGAATTCGCCGGGCGGAAGCAGTGAGGCCGATCAGAGTGCGCAGTTGAGTACAGCAGAGAAGAAGCACTGACGAGTTACGGCAGAGGAATTGCCGGCCTGACCGGTTCCGTGATTTGAGCGGCAGTCAAGGTAGAACACAATCAAATGTGGAGGAGCCATGGAAGATATTATCAAAATGACTGGAGTGACTGGAGTAATGGGCGGGCCTGGCGTGAGCGGAATGGAAGCTGAGGGAACCGAATATGGAGCTGTGGGGTTGGATGTCGGAACCAGCCGGATTGTTCTCTCCAATGGTTCGAATGGACATCGCTCACTCTCGCAGCTCAATGCCTTTGTCGAGTTGCCCTATTCGAGGATGACCGAAGCGAGTCTCAATCAGAACAAGGTTCTGTATCGGCGGAGTGGGAAGTCGATCTACGTTTATGGCAATGATGCGGAGAAGTTTGCTACTGCCTTTGAGCCCCGGAGATCGATGCAGTTTGGGGTGCTCAATCCACAGGAGCCGATGGGCCAGGAGATCATTCAGTCGATCATCGAGTCGATCGTTCCCATGGCGCGAAGAAGTGAGTTGATCTGTTTCAGTGTTCCGGGCAAGGGATTGGGAGCGGATGCCAATCTGGTCTATCACGAAGGCGTACTGAAGCGGATACTGCAGTCGATGGGATACGAGGCCAAGGCAGTCAATGAAGGGCTTGCCGTAGTCTTTGCGGAGTTGCAGAACGAGAACTTTACAGGGATCGGGATCAGTTGTGGCGGCGGAATGTGCAATGTCTGTGTCTCGTTTCTCTCGGTGCCGATGTTGACCTTCAGCATCCCGATGGGCGGGGACTATATCGACAGCAGTGTCGCCGCGGTCGTTGACGAGTCGGTGACGCAGGTACGGTTGACCAAGGAGCAGTATCTCGATCTCTCACGCAGTCCGCGGGACAAGGTCTCCGGAGCGCTCCATATCTATTATGAAGAGGTTCTGAACAGACTCGTCGACAAGCTGCGTGAGGAGCTGGAGTCGGCGCGTAATCTGCCGAAGATGGATCGTTCGATACCGATCGTCCTCTCGGGTGGGACGGCAAAGCCGCGTGGTTTTCTGCAGAAGTTCGAGGGTATTCTCAAGTCGAGCGACTTCCCGGTCCGGATCTCGGAGGTCCGTCTGGCGATGGATCCGCTGACGGCGACAGCACGCGGGTGTTACATTGCCGCCATGTCCGAGGTACGCTGAGAGCGCTGCTGCTGAAGCAGAGGGTTGACTGAGTGAGGCTCATGCCGTGATCAGTTTGGCTTGCTGCGGCTGATGCTGGTCTCAAATCAAAATCAGCATGTGATTCCGGGCAGAAGAACGGACAGAAGAGGGGGGCTCCTTCTTCTGTCCGTTCTTCTGCCCGGTCTCTTATCTGCTGATTATTTCAGGATACGGCTACTCTGGTGACAGATGGTGGTCGGGTGGCTGGTCGAGAGGATGCCTTGTCGTCAGGTCGTGCGTAAGGGTATCCTCAGAATGGAGAGGGGGGATCTCGCAGATGGGAAGAAGGATGACATTTCAACGGATCTGTTTGATGATCGGTCTCTGTTTGTGCGTCATCTGGGCCTCGCAGGTAGTTCAGGCGAGGGGTGGAGAGGTGCGTCGACCAAGCGCGGGTTTGACCGCGCGTGACCATATGGTTGCGGAGCAGCGTCTGGCAGAGCTGGGATACTGGACGGGGAAGATCGATGGCCGATGGGATGGAACCTCACGGCATGCCCTGACAGCCTTTCAGAAGGTGGAGGGATTGCGGCGCACCGGCAGTCTGACCCGTTCCGATCTCGATCGCCTGCTGGTGGCGACCAGACCCAAAGCACTGGCGGCAGGTGCTCCGCATATCGAGGTCGATCTGGTTCGGCAGGTGCTCTTTGTCGTTGAGGCCGATGGGATGGTGAAGACGATTCTGCCTGTCTCGAGTGGTAATGGGCGAAAGTTTGTGTCACAAGGGTGGTCGCGTCACGCCGTGACCCATCCGGGCTGGTACACGGTCGAGAAGAAGGCTCCAGGCTGGAATCGGAGTCCGCTCGGTCTCCTCTACTACCCCGTCTACTTTATGTGGGGAACGGCGATTCATGGTGCTCCCTCGGTTCCGGCACGGCCGGACAGCCATGGCTGTGTCCGGATACCGATCTTTGCTGCCCGGCGTATTTATGACTCGACGCCGCTGGGAGCACTGGTAATTGTTCATCGAGGCGGGCTTCCACCAAAGCCTCCGGCAGTGCTGATTCCGATAGTCGATTCGGTGGTCGAGGTTGAGCAGCGTGATTGAGGGTCGGGAAGAGCAGTATGGGAAGAGGCCAACGCTGGCCCTCCTCGCCATTTAGCCTTATATTGTCGGTCAGAAAGGAGATTGTCGAAATGAGTGACAAGCTGACGATTGCCGGGCGTGAATTTACCTCCCGGCTGATTATCGGAACAGGAAAATACCCGACGAACGAGAAGATGGTCGAGGCGTTTGAGCGGAGCGGGGCGGAGATGATCACCGTGGCCGTGCGCCGGGTCAACATCACGGACCGGACGCAGCCATCACTGCTCGACTTCATCGATCTGCAGCGTTACGCGATCTTGCCCAATACTGCTGGCTGCTATACGGCGGAGGAGGCGATCCGGACGGCGCGACTGGCGCGTGAGGTAGGGCTCTCCGATTGGGTCAAGGTCGAAGTGATTGGTGATCCGGTGACGCTCTTTCCGGACAATGAAGCGACTCTCGAGGCGACCCGCGTGCTGGTCAAAGAGGGTTTCACCGTGCTCCCATATTTCAGTGATGACCTGATCATGGCCCGCAAGCTGATTGATGCCGGCGCGGCAGCCGTCATGCCGCTGGCGGCGCCGATCGGTTCCGGGTTGGGCGTACAGAATCCAAACAATCTGCGTATAATGCGTGAGCAGATCGATCAGGTGCCGATCATTGTTGACGCTGGTGTGGGAACACCCTCGGATGCCTGTCTGGCGATGGAGCTGGGCATCGACGGTCTGTTGATGAATACGGCGATCGCCGAGTCGGGAGATCCGGGGAGAATGGCAGAGGCGATGAATCTGGCGGTCAGATCGGGACGCATGGCTTGGCGGGCCGGGCGGATGCCGATGCGCCTCTATGCCAGTGCCAGCAGCCCGGTGTCTGGTCTGGCCAGATAGTTGGATCAAATAGCGGGGCCAGAAGTGGCCTGTATCACCTCATCTGGTGATGCTGAATTGTCAACAGAATGAAAAAAGAGAGAGGCGGTGATTGAACTGGTCAATCACCGCCTCTCTCTTTTTTCACCAACCAAGTCTGCGTTATGCCGAGGTCTCCGCAGAGATCATCTATTGCTCTGGTCTTCAATGACCTCGAACCATCTTGGGATGGTCGTCGCACTCGCGGTGCCATTGGCAAACTGGAGGGAGAGCCGGTAGGGGCTTGAGCCCTTCCAGGCTCCGATACCCAGCAGATATTCGCCAGGGGCGAGATCGAGAGTCAGTGATTCGATGGTCCCCTCGGAATTGTTTGATGAATCGAATCTTTCGTACCGTCCCTGACTGTTTCGGCGCAGAATGAAGAGGTCGAGATCCGTTCCCTGGTTGAAAGCGAGAGTGATGGTCCCTCTGACAACCACGCCCAGTTTGAGGCTGAAGAGATCCGCCAGGACGACCTTGGTGTTGCTGTCGAAGGCCACGGTGATTGTCCCACCATCTCCCTGTGCAATTTGGCCCTCGACGGTAACCGGGAAGAAGACCTTGGTGGCGAGATCGGGTGAGTCGTTGGGTTCGTCCTCATTGAGACGAAACTCACTTCCCTCGGTGACATTGAAGGTGAGGGGTGCGCTCTCATCGCTGATCAGGCCAGTCTCGGTATCGAAATTGAAGACCGTCACCTGGGCAAGGCCCTTCTTCAAGCCGGAGGGGACGATGGTATCGATCAGGTTCCCACCCGAGGCATTGATAGGCACGGAGTAATTGATAAACTCCTGGTTCTGGGTGAAGACGACGAGAGTGACGATCGGGTCAACGGTATTGAGAACATTCTGGCTTGAGAAGAAGCTGTAGCCAAAGTCCTTGCCGCTGGCCCGAAGGCGGTCGCCATCCTTGCCATTGGGTGTCCCGTTGCTGATATTGGAGACAGTCGACAGAATCGGAGTCGATGGCTCGACGGGTTCCGAGATCACGGTAAAGTTGAGGACGTTTGAGGTGCCGCTGGTTGCCCCGCTTGGATCGACCCGGCGAGCCGTAATCTTCAGGTCACCGCGGCTGATTCCAAGAGCCGGAACCGCGACCAGGAGCGATGTTGGGCTGGCCTCGATTACCTGTCCTTCAACGGAGATGCCTGACTGTCCACTCAGGGTTGACTGGGTGAAGAAGACTTGGTTCTCCTGACGTGAGGGGCTGAAGCCTGAGCCGATAATGGTGATCTTGTCCCGCGGCCGGCCTTCACCGGGAAGGGAGAGGCCGAGGGATGGGACAGGGACAGTCAGATCGGAGATGGTCAACTGGATGGGGGCGCTATTCTCCGAGACCACTCCGGAAGTGGGATCGACGACAGCCACAGCGATCGAGACCGGGCCTGGCGCAATGGCCGGAACCCGGACTCGCAGAGCCGGACGCCCGGTACTGTCAGGAATAACCTCATTCTCAGATGGATTGAGGATCGCCAGAATCTCGTTGTTCCGAATGAACGAGACAAAGTGGTTGGCTGGAATTTGATTGAGACCACTTCCAGTGATGACGATCCGTCCGCCAATCGGAGCCGATAAAGGTGATGTCGCGGAAAGAACCGGGCCGGGCAGAGCGACCGAGACGGCTGCCGAGGAGGTGATATTTGAGTTGCGAAGGATCGCCCGGGCATCGATGCGCGAGTTACCAGCACCGACGCGGCTGACATTGAAGGTCGTCGTCGTCTGGCCGGCAGGGATACTGATCGTGCCTGGAACGGAGATGACGTTCGTATCTTCGTTGACGATGGTCACGGTCAACCCGCCGGTGGGCGCCGGTTCGGTCAAGGTGATGTTGAGCGGAACCGAGCTGGTATTGGCAGGCAGATCGATGGTGAAGGGGGAGAGGACCAGTCCAGCCTGACGTGTATTGGTAAGGGGGATGATTCCGACATTGGTCACCCCTCCGATGACGACTGGCGTCTGAACTGACTGTCCCTGCGGCGGGGTGCCAAACTGCTGTGTGACGATCGCTTCTGCCTGGACGCGGCTATTGTTTGCAGCCGCAACGTCAGCGATAGTGAAACCGCCATTGAGATCGCTCAACCCGGTACGTCCATTGACGGAGACCCGGGCACCGGAGATCGGGTGACCCTGCATATCGATGACTCGGCCCGTAACAGTCGTGACCCGCGCCGATGGTCCAACCATCCAGAAGCTGGCGATATCCACCACTCGTCCATCCGATTCGACCCGCGATCCGTCGGCAGTGACGATACCATTGCCGCGCCGGATGAAAGTACCGCTTGCGGTATCGTATCGATAGAGCGGCAGCCGATCGCCAGGGCGGCTGGTCAGTGAGTCGGGGTTGGGGAAGCTGATCGACGCCCCGGGTTGAAAACGCGCACCAAGAGGTGTGATCTGCGCGACCAGATCGGGATTGATGCCGGTCGGGATGGTCAGTCCAGGTAGCCGCGTCCCTTCCAGGACTGTCAATTGGATCTGTCCACTCGACTTGCCATCCGGAAATTTAACTCCGGTTCCAAAGGGGAACTCGATCGAGACGCCACGATTGCTCACCCGGACAGACTTTTCGAGCGGCGCAAACTGAGCCAGAGGCTCCGGTGAGGAGGGGTCGAAGGTCGTCAGAAGCGGCAGGGCATATTTTTCCAGGACTGAGTGGCGCGTCAGAGCTTCGACAAACTTCGCGCGAAGAATGTCGAATGAATTCATTCCGGACGGTCCGATCACTCCGCCGACGTTGGCACTTGCTCCGTTGATCTGCTGCAGGCTGATCGGCTGCTGGATCTGATTGTCGCGGTCTGCCCGCGCAATAAGCTTGAGGGTTACTGCCGGAAAAGGCGGACTGGCAGTGTTGGTTCCTCCATCGATCTCGACCAGTGAGACACCCGGGGGAATATCCGAGAGGACAAAGGTTCCCTGGGAAGTGGTTCGGACACTCAGGTTGGTACCTGCAAGGCGCACGGTAACGTTATTGAGCGGAGAAGGAGAGGTCTGTACCGAGCCGGTTGACTGGATTATGCCGCTGATCGACGTCTTGACCTTGAAGACCTCAGAGCTCCGCGCTTCGACCTGATTGGATTGGACGGTCACCTGACCGGACTGGGCGCCGAAAGGAACGATGACGGTCAACTGGTTGGAGGTTGAGGCTACAACCCGGGCCTGGGCAGGGCCAAATCGGACAATATTCTCCTCAGATTTCGGTGAGAATCCACTTCCGCTGATGGTGATGGTCTGTCCGGCGAAGGCCCCGGTGCTGACCCCAAATCCGCTGATGGCGAGAGTTCCGGAGGAGCCGACAAGATCGACTGTGACGGCATTGGATGAGACGCCATTGACAACAATCGTGATGTCGACCAGTCCACGTCCCTTGAGGGTATGGGGCAGCCGAAGATTGACCTGATCGAGACCGGCATAGTTGTTCACGGGGCCATGGTACTCGACCGGGATGTCCAGGCCTCCGATCAAGGCGCGGATGTTCGATCTATCCGCCCTTCGGATTCCTGTTCCATAGAGGATCAGAAAGGTCGGTTGCGTTTCGGATCCGGCATCGACCGGTGCCGGTATCAGACGTGCAGGGTTGGCCGGGTCGGGGCGATAGGGTGGGGTCGAATCGTAGGTGAATTCCCCATTCTTGCCAATACGGCCAATCAAGGCCGCCGGGGCCCCTGAACCGCTCGAGTCGGCAGTGAAGATCGAGGGTGCCGTCGGTGCAACACGCAACTGTCCGCGGGAGATCACCTGGTCGCCGTTTGCGAGAGTCGTTGTCACGACCACTTCAGAGTCTCCGGCCGGGGTATTCTGCGGAATAAGGTAGTTGATCTGATTTGGAGAGACAAAGAAAATTGGCGCAGGAACATTGTTCACCAGCACCCGGGTGTTGTTGAGGGTGGTTGGCAACGGAACTGTATTCGCCAGTTGAGTCGACGGTGCAAGCCGCGTCCCGAAAGCGGTGACGATGGATTCAGGTGCAAGTGATCCCGGAGACCCGACATAGCTGGCGGCAGAGACCGTCAGCACCGGGTTGCTATTCTGGATCGTCTCCGCCGCACGAGCAGGTCTGGAGGTTCTTCCGACAGATCCAGCCCAGAAAAGAAGCAGGACGGTCCCTGAGATTCCAATTGGCGAACGCCACAGAGATCTTGAAGAGAGAAGTGATTGTAACGACAATTTCATAAATCGCTCCAGTTCGAAGGGGGTCGGCAGATATCAAGCCCCCGACGTTCGTGCGAATCAGTATTGTGTGTATCAATGTTACCTGCACCGTATATTATACGTTCTGGAGGAATTTCATGTAAATGACCATTTCAGTCGATGTGGGCAAAGCAGCGAGGAAAATTTCAAAATTTGTCCGTCGGACAGAGCTTGAGTATTCGCCGGCTCTCAGCAATCTCAGTGGCGCGGAGGTCTGGCTGAAGCTCGAGCACCTGCAGCATACGGGTTCGTTCAAGTGGCGAGGTGCACTCAACCGGATACTCTCCCTTTCCAGGGAGGAGCTTGACCGGGGGATTGTGACAGCCTCGAATGGCAATCACGGTCTGGCCGTCTGCCAGGCCGGACGGCTCGTCGGGGTAAGGCCACGGGTCTATCTGCGTGAAGGGGTTGCCACGGAGCGGATAGACCTGATCCGACAGATGGGTGGAGACCCGGTTCTCTTCGGGCGTAATCCGCTCCAGGCAGAGGAGAAGGGGCGGGCGGTGGCCGTGGAGAGCGGCCAGACATTTATTTCGCCATACAATGACCAGTGGGTGATTGCCGGACAGGGGACGATCGGCCTCGAGATCATGGAACAGCTCGAGAGTATCGATGGGGTCTTTGTCGCCGTCGGCGGTGGAGGGCTGATTGCCGGTATCGGAACCGCGTTGCGCGAGTCAGGTGGTGGCGCCTGCTCTGCTCCACGGGTCGTCGGCTGCTGGCCGGAAAACTCCCCGGTTCTCTTCAATTGCCTCAACGCCGGACGGATCATCGAAGTCGAGGAGGCGCCGACGATCTCGGACAGCACGGCTGGCGGGCTGGAGGAGGGGAGTCTGACATTGGCGCTCTGTGAGAAGCTCATCGATGAGAAGGTTCTGGTGACGGAAGAGGAGATCTGTGACGCGCTGCGCCTGATTGCAGAGCATGAGCGATGGATGGTCGAAGGGGCGGCTGGTGTGGCGCTGGCCGGACTGCTTCGTCTGCTTCGTCGGGCGGATGAATGGCGGGGTCGGCGGGTTGTCGTCATCCTCTGTGGCCGCAATATTGGGGTAGATCGGTTCAGGGAGGCGATCGCCCGTCGCTCCAGCCGGTGAGCGACTTGAAACGTGTCGCGGAAAAAGTAGAATATGTCGTCACAGCTCGACCTCGACACTTTGACCATAAAGCACAGGGCACAGGTTATGCTGCAATTGGCATATGGCACTTGAGTGGACTGGCTTGTCAGGTGGCCTGAAGGTGGCTGATAGTCGATCTGGCGCTTTCAGTCTGGCCGTTTTAATCTGGTCGAGTCACCCAATCTACTGGTTGAGCTGGTCTGAAAGACGCCTTCCCGGGTCTGATTCTGTCTTTTTGGTGAGTTGATGGCCAATCACTACGCGATACTCGGTGTTTCGCATTCTGCCAGTTCGAGTGATATCAAGTCCGCCTACCGGCGGCTGGCCCGCCTCTACCATCCAGATGTCAACACCAGTCCCGAAGCGACCGATAAGTTTGCCCTGATCAATTCCGCCTATCGGACACTCATCGATCCTGAGCGGAGGGATGCTTATGACCGTCAGGAGGCTGACCGGACGACCCGCCAGCTGCAGGTGAGGGCCGCCCACCTTGCCCGGCGTATCAACTATGAGCAGAAGAGTGAGCGGATCGTCGTCGACTGGCTGAAGCGGGAACGGGTTGAGACGAAGCAGCGCGGGCAGGCAATCTATACGAGCATCACCCTCTTCCTTTCGACATTTCTGGTCTCGATGACCAGGCCATCATTATTCGAGTCGACCGGGCCTGTCTGGCGGATAGTCCTGCTGATACTCTTTTTGATTGGAGTCTGGAATCTCTTTGGGAGCCTCAAAAATTATTTCGACTTCTTTACCTACCAGACTGGAAAAAGATCCCGGCGCGGCCGTTCGCGATCGATCAAACCTTTCAACCGGCAGACTGCCTGGTCGTTCGTGCTGGGCGGATACCTGCTCTCATTTCTGACTGGGCTGCTGATCGGCGATCTGACGGCCGACTACACCATTCGATACAGCTTTGAAGAGCTCCTCGCCAGTACGATCTGGAAAAGTATCTTCTACCCTCCGATAGCTGTCCTGATTGTCGACAGAATCTACCGCCTCAGTCTCCGGTTTGAGAATTGACTGATCAGTTGTTGCCGACGCTGACCAGCTTGAAGAGCAATTCGCCAATTGGGAGGCGTGAGGTAAATTTGAGCGGCAGTCGCTGCTGGTCGGTCGTGATCCACCCGGTGGCGAGCAGAGCGTTTTCGCCATTGAGAATCTCGATACGGGTAGTTGAACGCCCATCGACCGACTCCGTCGACGCACCGCGAACGGTGATCGTCTGCGGACGATGGTTGGCATTGAGAAGATTGAGGATGCGTGACTCGCCCGGTTTGAGATTGAGGGCGCGAAGGTTATAGAAGAGAGAGAGAAGGTCGAGCGTTCCCGGTTGCAAACGGATGACCGTTCCATTGCTGAGGGAGGCAGTTCCGGCGGATGAGTTGAAGGTCGCCACATCGAACTTGGAGCGCCGGCCCTCGCGCAGGCTGATCTCGGACCGGAGCGGCGTGAGTTGGCGGGCATCGACGACCGAGCTGATCTGGTCATTGACGGTGAGCAAGGCCCGTGCGACACCGATCGAGCTTGCTTCACCGTGAAGTTCGATGACGGGCTGGTTGTTGAGTACACCCTGCTGACGGATCTCGAAGCTGGCCCGGCCGATATTGATAAAGTTTCCCCAGGAGATCTCGTAGCCGAGCCTCTCGCCGACTTTGAAGATATCTGACGGGGCCACGGAGGCCATGGAGTTTGGGCCAAGACTGGGTGGTTCTGCGCCACCGGGTCGGGTTGAGGTCGAACTGGTCAGTTCCGCACGGAGTTCGCCAAGAGGTGAGCCGGCCCTGATCAGAAGCGGGGTGCGCTCCTCATCGTCGGTAAGCCAGAGCATGGTCTGGAACTGGCTGTATTTGCGGGGGAGGAGCCGGATGCAGAGACTGTTGAAGCTGCCCAGAGAGGTCTCGAGCCGCCGTCGTTGCACGACATCGGCCTCGATCAGAATGACCTGGCGGTTGAAGAGCACCTGATAGCGTGTTCGTCCGCCATCCTGGGGAGGCTGACGGCGCAGGGCGAGGAGCAGTGACGGCAGATCGAGAGTTCCGGTCGGAATGGTCATCTGCTCCCTGGCGGAGCCGGTTGAGAGGCTGGCCGTCTGTCCCGTCTGGTCGATTCGGATGGTCTCTTCGATCTGTCTCACCTCTCCACGGCCCTGGCGGAGCCAGTTGATGAGGCGAAAGGGAAGACCACTGGCGGCGCCGACATAGGTCGAATAGAGGTTGTCGATATCGCCAAGCAGCCAGCCGCCGTTGAGGGTCTGGACACGTGTCTTGAGGCCGTAGCTCTCCTCGCCGTAAAAAGTGCCCCTGGCGCTGGTCTCGATCTCGAGTCGGGCCGCCGAGGGAACATTCGACCAGGAGACGTTGAAGACGAGCCGTTCGCCCGGAGTGAGCGGACGGAAGCGCACGTTTCGACTGGTGCCCCTCGCGGAAGGAGTCTGAGCGTCCTGGCTGGTGCTGCCGCCAATGACCATCAGGATGAAGAGGATTACCATCGCCGCAGTCCTGATTCCGTTTCCTCTCCGCCGGTTGCGGCAGAGCTCACCAATCACGATCGATCTTTCTTTCTTGACTCTTCTCATCGGGTTATTCTCGTCGGTCATCTTGAGGCCAGTCCGGCAAAGGCTGATGGGGAATCGAGGGTCAGGGCTGACGGGCCTCTTCGATCTCCTGTCGGATCGCTTCAGCCGCGGCAAGAGGGTCGGGAGCGGCAGTGATTGGCCGTCCGATGACCAGGAAGTCGGCTCCGGCACGGATCGCCTCACCGGGAGTCATGACGCGCTGCTGGTCGTTGAGGGCCGCACCTGCCGGCCGAACACCAGGAGTCAGAACAGTAAAATCGGGTGATGTGACTGCCGTGCGGATTGGTCCGATCTCGTGGGGAGAAGCGACGACACCGTCGACTCCGGAGCTGGCACAGAGTTGCGCGAGCCGGACCACTTCGGCCGGAATCTCCTGCTCGATTCCAACTTCGAGCAGAGATTCCCGGGAGTGGCTGGTGAGCACGGTCACCCCGAGGATCAGCGGTCGCGTGATCTGCTCACGCTGGCAGACCTCCTCGACCGCTTCGACGGTCGTGCGCATCATCTGCGAACCACCCAGGGCGTGCAGATTGAAGATACTGACCCCCATGCGGGCAGCTTCGATACCTGCCTTGGCGACGGTGTTGGGAATGTCGTGAAATTTGAGGTCGAGAAAGACCTTTTCGCCCATCGCCAACAGTTCACGGACGACCGACGGCCCGGAGGCGGTGAAGAGCTGTTTTCCCACCTTGAACATCCCGACAGTTCCTCGAAGCCGGTGCGCGAGGTCGATTGCCTCGCGCGCCGTGTCGACATCGAGCGCGATGACGATCGGGTTACGAACCTGAATCCTTTGCTGCATCGATCTGTTCTGCATCGGTCACCTTTCTCTCTTCCGGGGGATGGCGGACTTTTGCGGTTCTTCTCCGCCAAGTCAATGCCAAAACAAGTCCAATCAATCGGGCAGGCTGCCAAGTTGCAGGCTGCCGGTCAGCTCACGAATCGAGCCAAGGCGATGCTGCCGGCAGTAGCTGGCCAGGCCATCGACGATCTTCATTGTCGCGGCCGGATCATAGAAGTTGGCGGTTCCAACCTGAACGGCTGTTGCGCCGGCAATGATAAATTCGAGGGCATCCTCGACCGTCGCGATCCCGCCAATTCCGACGAGGGGGATCCCGACGGCGCGATAGACCTGGTGGACGCAGCGCACCGCGATCGGTTTGATCGCCGGGCCGGAGAGTCCGCCAGTGACG
>CAIOZW010000226.1 GCA_903862855.1 uncultured Acidobacteriota bacterium | reverse complement strand
CGGAAGATGTTCTCGAGCACAACGATGGCGTCATCGATCACCACGCCGACCATGAGGACAAGCGCAAGCATGGTCACGCTGTTGAGCGTGAAGTCGAGTGCGCGCATCATTCCAAAGGTCGAGATGACCGAGGCCGGGATTGCGATGCCGGCAATGATCGTTGAGCGCCAGGAACGCATGAAAATAAAGACGACGAGACATGCGAGAATACTGCCGAGGACAAGGTGGACATTGATCTCGCTCAATGCGTTCTTGATATAGAGCGACTGGTCGATGATCACCTCCATACGCACATCAGGCGGGAGCTGACGTCGAACCTTGTCGAGATTCTTCTTAACATCGTCGATGACGGCAACCGTATTCGACCCGGACTGGCGAATGATCTCGAGTGTGACTGCCGGCTGTCCATTGAGGCGCGAGAGCGTACGCATCTCCTTGGTGCCATCCTCAGAGTAACCGATATCGCGAACCTTGATCGGTGCGCCATTGACGTTGGCAATCACCATCTCATCAAAATCACGCGGATTGACAACCCGTCCCATGGTTCGCAGAACCAGTTCCCGGGCTCCGGCATCTACGTTTCCACCGGGTACATCAGCATTCTGGCGAACGAGGGCATTACGAACCTGAGTAATCGGAATACGATATGCCGCGAGCCGGTCGGCATCGACCCAGACATTGATCGCCCTGAGCAGTCCGCCATTGATCCGCACCTCGCCGACTCCAACTGATCTCTCAATACCGACCTTGACCATCTTGTCGGCCAGCTCGGTCAATTCGCGGATCGAGCGCTCGCCCGAGATGGCGATTGTCATGACCGGTTCGGAATCGCTGTCTGCCTTCTGGACTACCGGTGGATCGGTGCCAGGAGGAAGCTGGCGTAAAACTGACTGAACCCGATCACGGACATCCTGTGCAGCCGCCTCAATGTCCCTATTGAGATTGAAGGTCGCGATAACGAACGATCGTCCCTGACTCGAGACGGAGCGGAGCTGCTCAACCCCCTCGACAGTATTGACCACCTCTTCGATCGGCTTCGCCAACTGCGACTCCGCCTCCTCTGGCGAGGCCCCCGGAAGTGTCATGCGAATCGTCACCGTGGGAAGGTCGATCGTTGGAAATCGATCAACACCCAGTTTGGAGTAGCTGGTCGCTCCAACCACGACCAGGGCGAGAATGATCATGGCCGCAAAGACCGGTCGACGGATACAGATTTCGGCTAACTTTTGCATAACTTTTCAAGACTGTCTGATGATAAAAATTGCCCCCTAGGCCAGTTCCGGGGTCGAGATCAAAGGTATACTGCGTAACAACGAGGACGTCGGGCCTCGACGAGTAGTTGCAACTTTACCATCACTTCCGCAGGATCGAAAGTTCTGATGGCAATCTGATGCTCAACTCCACAGATTGGCCACACCTTATCAGCCGATTTTTTGGGACTTCCCGACCAGATGACGATCGATCCATAGCTCGTTGAGTCTTCTCATCTCCGGCAGCTCTTCGTGAGCGCCATCAAAGAGCTCAACAAGAAGATCATCACTCTTTCCATACTGCTGATACCGATTTGTCAGGTAGTCACGGACCTTCTCAACCCCGCGAACAGGCGTTAATGAGTCCTTACGTCCATTGAGACTTATCCGTGGGCGTGGAACGATCAGCTCATTGATTTCTGCCGTACTGAAGTGCTTGAGGAGACTGGGAACATAGTAGTAGATGCCGTGGCCCTTGAGATTTTCTGCCTTGATCAGCTCATCAAAATCGGTCAGACAGCAGAGATCGAGACAGAGCCTGACACGGGTATCGAGTGCCGCCAGCCACCAGGCTTTGGTAGCCCCCATCGACATCCCAAAGACGCCTATTCGCTCTGGATCGACCTCGGGCCGGCTCAGCAGGTAATCGAGGGCACGAGATTCGTCAAAGAGCATCATTCCAAAGAGAACCTGCCCTTGCCAGATCATCTTCTTGAAGGCATCCCATTCTCCCTGCCGACCATCCTCGACCCGCTTGCGTTCGCCAAAACACCAACTATCGATGGCCAGAGTGACAATTCCCTTCTCGACCAGAGTCGGCGCATACGGGGCAAGAACCTTGCGACCGGTAAAGAGTTCTTCTTTGCCTGTCGGATAGTTGCCGCCGTGCCAGTGGATGTAGAGCATCCCCGGTGCCTTTGGCTGGCGCCGGTCAGGAATGAGGAGGATCGCGGGGACCTTCTCGATCCCGTTGAGATCCAGTTCAAGGTGTTCGAGCGTATATCCCGGCCCTTTCTCAGTGCGGCGCAATTTCGGAGGCCCTGGCTTATGATTCCAGGGAAGATCACCGAGGAGCCCCCAGAGCTGCTGGCGGCGCTGGCGTTGCCAAGCCGCATAGCGACGCGGACTTTGCGTGGGTGGAACGTCCACTCCGGTTGCCGCCACACCAGCCAGTGAACTCAGTATAAATTCACGGCGCTCCGGCATTTCACGATCGTCGATAACCTCATACCTATCTTCCGCCATTATCAGATCTCCTCGGTCAATCATTGACCAACCCCGCGATCACTCCGTAGGCAGCGGCAGTTTATGCTGACGCAGAAAACTGAGCATGTCCCAGTATCCACGCTGAAAGCTTATCTGCCCATCAACGACGTGAAAAAAACCGCAGCCACGCAGGCCGAGGGGATCACGCCATTCGAGAATTGCCCATTCGCCATCTTCGAAAATATGCTCGACAAGGCAGACCATCTCCGCCAAGGCAAACTCACGGAGAAAGTTGGCACGAATCGCCTCCCGTCCCTCAAGTTGCGCTCCACCAGCCACTTGGTGGTTGATGGCATTCTCGGCATAGAAATCGGCTAGCTCATCAGCAGAGGCACGATTGAAGGCCTCGACCCAGGCGGCAACGACTTCACGGGGGGAACGCGGGGGTGAATCCTTGCGACTATTCATTGGATCACCCCCAGTCTGTTTCCAACCCGGGTAAAACCGCCGATCGCCTCATCGATATCACTGGAGGTATGCGCAGCCGAGATCTGGACGCGCAGGCGGGCTTCCCCCTTGGGCACCACCGGATACCAGAGCCCTTTGACATAGACACCCTCTGCCAGCAGCTCCCGGCTCATCTGCTGGGCCAGCGCGGCCTCACCAAGCATGACGGGAACGATCGGATGATGCCCCTCGAGAATAGTAAAGCCAGCCCCGGCGATCCCCGACCTGAAATGGAGCGTATTCTCCCGCAGACGGGCGACGATTGCCGGATCGTTTTCGATGAGGTCGATCGCCGCGAGCGACCCGGCGACGACCGCCGGGGGCATGGTATTCGAGAAAGTATAGGGGCGTGATTTCTGGCGAAGAAATTCGATCAGCTCGCGCCGGCCGGCAATGAATCCACCACTGGCTCCACCGAGTGCCTTGCCAAATGTCCCGGTGACGACATCGATCGAACCGTGAACCCCGAGCTCCTCCGGGGTTCCACGCCCGGTCTGACCGATCACTCCTGAGGCATGCGACTCATCGACGAAGAGCAGAGCGTCAAATTCACGCGCCAGAGCCACCAGTTCCGGCAGAGGCGCCAGATGGCCCTCCATCGAGAAGACACCATCGGTAGCGATCACCCTGATCCGGTAACCCTTGTCACGATCCTCCTCGAGCAGAGTACGCAAGTGGCCGGCATCACGGTTTCGGTAGACTCTTGAGACTGCGTGTTTGGCGATTCCCCGGCAGAGTCGTACCCCATCGATGATGCTCGCATGGTTATATTGATCACTGTAGATCACGTCCTCAAAGCCAGGGGTCTGGCCGAAGTCGTTGGCCAGGAGGCCGGCAAAGAAGGCCTCGTTGGCCGCAAAACAGGAGCCGTGGAGAATCGCCGCTTCACATCCGACAAAGGCGGCGATCCGCTTTTCGAGCTCGAGGTGGATCGGCTGAGTTCCACAGATGAACCGAACCGAGGACATTCCAAATCCCCACTCATCGAGCGCCCGTCGTGCGGCCTCCTTGACGGCAGCGTGGTTCGCAAGGCCCAGATAGTTGTTCGAGGCAAGCATGATCTCGCCCCGTCCGCCTACCTTGACCCGTCCCCCCTGCTCTCCTTCAAGTGGAACCTCGTACTTGTAGGTCTGCTGTTCGGTAAACTGGTCGAGCTGACCCTGGAGGACGGTATAGAGTTGCGAGAGATTCATGCCGCCTCCACCCGAAAGGCCGGATCAGGCGTCAGAAGAACCTTCACGGCCTCCTGGCTGCGCATCAGGTTGAATCCTTCCTCAAAGTTCTCCATCAGTATCGGTCGTGGAGAGATGATCTTTTCGAGCTTTGCCTTGAGCCCTGACTTGTCAGCCGCGAGCAGATCGAGCATAGTATACCAGGTCTCGAACATCCGGCGACCGAAGATGCCACGCATGGTCACTCCCTTCCAGACAATGTAGTTGCCAACATCAAATTGTGGAAGTGGGCGGGATGGAATGCCGAGCAGCATGATCTGACCACCATTCTTGACCAGCCGTCCAGCATCCTCGTATGCCGGTGCCGAGCCGCTCATCTCAAGGATGACGTCGACTCCACCACCGTGCTCGTCGAGAATCCTCTGGTAGAGTTCGCGCTTCTGTCCGGGTGAGTTCTCCTCATTGGTATCGAAACAGTGATCGGCTCCCATCTCGCGGGCGACATCAAAGCGCTTTAGAAGATGGCTGGTATCGTGGCCACCCGGACTGGAGAAGTCCGTCACGTAGATTCGGCTAGCACCGAGAGCACGGGCGACGGCAGTCGCCATCATTCCCTGGGTTCCACATCCGAGGATTGCCACCGTCTTGCCCGACACTTCACCCTCCATCACCGTGTGAACGGCATTTCCGAGAGCGTCGAGAAAAGCACCAAATCGCGGTGGGATTGTCGACTTTCCTCCAAACCGCTCAAGATTGATGACGTTCTCACTTGGGACGACAACGTAGTCGGCAAATGTACCGTGCTGATGAACACCTTTCACGCGGACATTCTGGCAGACGTGCTTCTGACCGGTCATGCACTGGTGGCAGTAACCGCAGGCGATATGCATCTCGCTCGTCACATAGTCGCCAATCCGGACCAGATCTCTCGAGACACCCGCTCCAACCTCGACCACCTCGCCGCAAAATTCATGCCCAATGACGAGCGGTGAGTAACGGGAAGGATCGTTCCCGAGATGACGCAGCATCTCATCCTGAATTCCCCGGCGCACAGGTGAATAGTAGATCCCATAATCGGTGCCACAGATCCCCGCGGCGATGACACGGATCTTCACCTCGGATGGACTTGGGTGGGGTTCCGGCTCATTGTCAAAATAGCGCAGTCCTTCCTCTTCCAAATTGAACTTCTTTAATGCTTGCATTTTCTTCTCCGGCCTCCTGGGCCATGTCGGGTGGCTCGATGACCAACCCGATCAGTTCTGTCTGTTTATTATTCTGACTAATCACCTGGCTGATACCTGTCCCAGGGTTTTCGGTACCGGTATGTCAGCAGGCTATTCGCTTCACGATCTCCGATAAATTGCTCCTTCTCCGTATCCCAGCGCAGCGTCCGGCCAAGCCTGGTCGCAATATTGCCAAGATGGCACATGGTCGCCGTCAAGTGACCATCCTCGATGTCGGCATTCGGTCGCTGCCGGCTCTTCACACAATCGAGGAAATTACGAATATGCAGATCCTCCATTTGTCGGGGATCGCCCTTCTCCTCCATCGCCTCCATCTCGGGGATGGTATTACGGTTCTTGAGGCCACGCCAGATCTCGGGAGACACCGTGTATCCATCTCTCATGATGCTCAGTGATCCCTTGGTGCCGTGAAAGACCAGGTATTCATCGCGGAGCCGATTGACCTCACGTCCAGACCAGGTGACCAGACAATCGTCGAACTGGTAGATGATCTCCTGCACGTCCGGAGTCTGGCCTCCATCCTTCAACTCGTAACGTCCGCCAAAAGAGGTCACCGCACGTGGCCCCTTGGCCTTGAGCAGCCAGCGGGCAATATCGAGATTGTGAGCACCCCAGTTGGTCATCTGGCCTCCGGAGTAGTTCCAGAACCATCGAAAATGGTAGATGCAGCGGAATGGGTCATAGGGAACATATGGTGCCGGACCGAGCCACATCTCCCAGTCGAGATCGGCCGGCTTTTCTGCACCAAGTTCGACCGGTTTGAACCCTGGCATGGCGTTGCGTGTAAATCCGGCACTTATCTTGTGTACCGGCCCGATGACCCCATCCTGAATGATCCGGATGGCCTTCTGATAGTGTGGCCCGGAGCGTTGCTGACTGCCGGTCTGCACAACTCTCCCGTGCTGACGAGCGGCACTCAGCATCTGCCGCCCCTCGGCAACCGTCAACGAGAGCGGCTTCTCCACGTAGACATCCTTCATCGAGTTACAGGCGAGTATGGTTGGAATGGCATGCCAGTGGTCCGGAGTGGCAATGACAACGGCATCGATATCCTTGCGTTCGATGACCTGCCGGAAATCCCGAAATGTCTTCAGGCCCGGAGCCGTCGCTGCCGCACGAGTGAGGAACTTTTCATAGACGTCACAGACCGCAACGGGATTGACGTCCTGGTTGAGCAGAAACTTCTTCCAGATTGCCGTCCCGCGATCACCACAACCAATCAGGGCGACATTTATCCGTTCATTGGCGCCGATGACCCGTAATGGATTCAACGCGCCAACCGTTCCGGTCAACAGCGCACTCTTTGCGAATTCTCTCCTTGAACTGCTCTTCATACCGGTCTCTGCCTCTGGGATATCGGTCGTTTAATGTTTCAATTACCTTTCGACTGGGCCGCCAGTCGATCAAGTAAGCTCCTCAGCTCATCATAATACTCAAATGCGCTTCGGCCAACTTTCCGGTCCGCGTCACTGATCATCCGGTAGATACTTGCGAGCTGATCGATAAGCATCGGTTGTGGGTATGCACCGGGAGCCGTCACCAGTTGACGGCGGATCTCCTGAAGGCGAGCCTGCCGCGGCTGAATTGCGGTCGCCAGCTCGCGATCGATCTGCTGCAGAAGGGATGAAGCATCCTGGGAGGCCTGGCGCACTCTCTGGATCAGATCGAGCTGTTCGCGCAAGTCTGCGAGGGTCACCCCATCGCGAGCGAGTCGTGGATCAAGTTCGACTACCAGCGGCTGGGTGAGGGTCCATTTATCGGTAACGAGCCTGATCGTATAGCGGCCAGGCAGAACCAGAGGGCCGGGAAGTTCTCGCCCTCCACCAGAGCGCCGGGCCTCGCCAAACCGCAGATCCCAGACGTAGCGGTTCACCCCCCGTCTCCTCGTCAGTTCACTGACCGACCTTCCCCCGCTGACCGGCCCACGCATCCCTTGCGGCTGTCTCTCCCCGGCTGCCGGCTGACGGCTCAACTGAGTCCTGACAACCTGTCCCTTCTGGTCGAGGATCTCAAGTTTCAACTCTCCTTCCAGCTCCTCGTTAAGATAGTAATCAATCTGCGCACCCGGTGGGGGATACTCAGGTTCTGCCGGTCCAGCGCCATTCCCTCCCATTGCGGGATGGCGGGTGCGGAGGGCCGTTCGTGGCTTGAGCAGCTTTGCCGGCACTGTGGCAAGCTCCTGCATCTGTTGTAAAGGGGTCAGATTATCGAGTATCCAGAACGAACGCCCCATCGTGGCGACGACAAGGTCCTGGCGATGAACACGCAGGTCGGTAACCGGGGTCACTGGCAGGTTGAGCTGCATCGAGTGCCACTTCGCTCCCTGGTCGAACGAGACGAATATGCCATACTCGGTCCCGGCATAGAGCAAACCCTCCCGGTCCGGATCTTCACGGATGACGCGTGTCGGACAGTTGTCAGGAATGCCGTTACGACCATCGGTCAGCAGCTTCCAGCTCGTCCCGTAATCATTGGTCAGGTAGATGTAGGGGCGCCAGTCATCGAGCAGGTAACGGTAGATCGCCAGATAGGCTGATCCCTTGCGGTGCGGGGATGGCTCGATGTTCTGGACGCGGCCACCGGGTGGCAGCCCGGTCGGGGTGATCCTCTTCCACGTCTTGCCGTTGTCGCGTGAAAGGTGGACTGGACCGTCATTCGCGCCTGCCCAGAGCACTCCGGGCTCAAGCGTCGATTCACGAAAGGCATAGATCGTCGAGTAGACCTCCTCCCCCGTGATGTCGCGAGTGATTGGCCCGCCGGAGATCACCTGTTTGTCCGGCTCGTTGGCGGTCAGGTCCGGGCTGATCACCGCCCAGGTTACACCTTCATCCACAGAGCGATGAACGACGTGGGAGGCATGATATACCACGCGTGGATTGTGCGGCGAGACCTCGAGCGGAGAGACACGCTGGAAACGGTATTTGATATCGCGCGGATTGTGGCCATATCGATTCTGCGGATGAACCCAATAACTGGCCACCTGGCCTGTCTCGAGATTCATCCGGTAGAACTCTCCCTTGCACGCACCGTAGATGATTCGCGGATTGATCGGATGAGGAACGATCGGCCCTGTTTCACAGCCCGGCCCAACCGACCAGAGCTGCAATGGATCATCGACCCGATCGACCATCGGAGGAAGACTCGGGACAATCAATGTCGTATTGTCCTGCTGTGCACCGTAGAGTCGATATGGGTACTGATTATCGACCGCCAACTGATAGATCTCGGCCGTCGGCTGGTTGTAGATCGTCGACCAGGTCTGTCCACCATTGAGAGAGACGTTTGCTCCACCATCGTTCGACTGAATGATCAGCTCCGGATGGTCGGGATTGATCCACATTCCGTGATTGTCACCGTGGGGAGACGAGACCGTCCGAAAGCTCTTTCCTCCATCCGCCGAACGCCAGAGCGAGAGGTTGTTGACCCAGATAATCTCCGGGTTCTGCGGGTCGACGTCGATGTAGGTGTAATAGAATGGCCGGGAGATCAGCCCGGCCGACTTGTTGACCAGTTGCCAGGTCATCCCGGAATCACTCGAA
Organism: uncultured Acidobacteriota bacterium; assembly: GCA_903862855.1. Classification (GTDB taxonomy): domain Bacteria; phylum Acidobacteriota; class Blastocatellia; order RBC074; family RBC074; genus CAIOZW01. Next base: position 3,729 of record CAIOZW010000226.1, on the reverse strand, counting down.
CGATAGACCCCGCCAGCTCCACCATCAGCCTCGAGAATGACATAGACGTTTTGCGGTGCAGAGTGACACAGATCGACATCAATCTTGCCGATCAGACTGTTCGGTCCATTTGGAAGTCCATTGGTGAGATGAGTCCAGGTCTGGCCTCCATTGGTGGTCTTGTAGAGACCGGTCTTCCCTGCCGGCCCACCGCTCAGAATCGTCCAGGGGCGACGAACCGCCTGCCAGACCCCGGCATAGATCTCTTCCGGATTGGAAGGGTTCATGGCGAGCGAGACGGCTCCGGTCTCGTTATCGATGAAGAGAACCCTCTGCCAGGTCTCACCACCATCCATCGTCCGGAAAACTCCACGATCCTCGTTCGCCCCAAACGGCTGCCCGAATGCAGCAACATAGGCAATCAGCGGTTGCTGCGGATGGACTCGAATTGCCCCGATCTGCCCGGCATTACGCAACCCAATGTGACGCCAGCTCTTGCCTCCGTCATTAGACCTCCAGACACCGAGCCCGCGGATGACATTGCTGCGTATCGCCGCACTCCCCGTTCCGACATAGATTACATTCGGGTCTGAATCGGCAACCGCTATCGCGCCGATGGATGGCGTATCGAAGAATCCATCCGAGATGTTGATCCAGTTCTGCCCGGCATCGGTCGTCTTCCAGACTCCCCCGCCCGTTGCACCCATGTAAAACGTGTGCGGCTGGCGACGGTGACCAGCGACCGCCGTCACTCGACCGCCACGTGCCGGCCCGACAGAACGGTAACGCATCCCTTCAAACCAGGATCTGACTGATGACTGCGCCTGTGCATTAACCATTCCAGACCGGATGGAATCGGCAACTGGGAGAAGACTGAACACGAGTATCACGAAGAAGAAGAGCCAGTGTCGACCAACACGCATCTCGAACATCGGGGACTACCTCCGGTAGGTTAATGAAATTACTGCCAATCAAGGACTTAAGATCTCACATTCGCCTCTTTTTTGACAGTCAAGAGGCCACTCTCTTATTCAACCCGCTCAGGTTGATCTCTTTACGCAAGACTCTCATAACGGTCTGTGCTATAAAATCTATTCGTTTATTTTTTGGATGATGAGGTACGACTGGCTGTACCTGCTTGCACAAAGAATCGAGGTTGAGTTTACGTTGGGTCGCGTCCGTTAAGACAGCTTGCGCCATCTCCTTGAACGAGGCAGGCCACCGCATCTCCTGCTGATGGAGATTGGTTCACTGCTCAAGATCTTTGACGGAAACGTTCCACCTCTTCCCCTGGTCGAAGCTATTTTCGATCAGTCCAATCCATCTTATCGAGAGAAGAAAAGCATGATCGATCTGTCACAGTCGAACTACACGATCAATTCTACCGAGCCCTATCTCCTGGCCGAATCATCACAGCTCATGACCCCGGCGCTTCTTATCTACCCCGAGATTGTCGACTCGAACATCCGGGCAATGATCAGCGTGCTGGGTGGAGATACCAACCGCTGGCGACCTCATATCAAGACGAGTAAGCTCGAATTTGTCATGCGCCGACTGGTCGATCATGGAATCGGTAACTTCAAGTGTGCAACAACGCTCGAGCTGTTGACTGCCTGTCAGGCCGGGGCGACAGATATCCTGATAGCCTATCCGGTTGTCGGTGCCAATGCGAGGCGTGTCGCGGAGATCATCGACCAGCATCCGGGCATCCGTTTCTCGGTACTGGTCGAGAATGAGGCCCAGGTCGAGCTCTGGAAGGGCCGCTCGATCGACCTCTTCATCGATATCAACCCGGGCATGAACCGGACCGGTATCAGACAAGAGAACTTGGCCGGGATTACCGAGCTTGCGCAAAGAATCAAGTCAAACGGGCTGCAGCTGGGAGGACTCCACTACTATGATGGGCATACGGGCGGACTCGAGCTGGCCGAACGCGACGGCGTCGCGCATCAAGGCTATGATCAATTATTGGCGATCGTGGCCCGGCTTGAGGCTGTGGGCTTCCAGATTCCGGAAGTGATCTCGGCGGGTACTCCATCACTCCCCTGCGCGCTATCTTATCAGGGATTCCGCAACGGCAGTTTTGTGCACCGTGTCTCACCAGGAACGATCGTCTATTCTGACTATACGTGTCTGGCCCAGTTGCCGCGCGAGTATGGGCTCCGGCCGGCGGCGCTCGTCCTCTCAACGATCGTCAGCCATCCTCACGAGAGGATCTTCACCTGCGATGCCGGGCACAAAGCTGTCTCTGCCGATGCGGGTGTCCCTACCGGGGCCGTCGTCGGCCATACCGACTGGAGACCGGGCAAGCCAAGCGAAGAGCATCTGCCGATCGAGATCCCGGCAGGTATCGACCTTCCAGCCATCGGGGATCTGATCTACATTCTGCCTCGCCACGTCTGTCCGACCGTCAACAATTTCAACGAAGCGGTTCTGGTTCGAGGTGGTCACCTTTCGGAGATGGCAACTGTGACTGCCCGGGGCCGCGAGGCACGAACTGCCTGAAGCAGTTCAGACAACAATAACAAAAGATCGTCCCATCCGGACGTATCAAAACGATTTCGCGTGCATCCTACAGGCGGCCGGTCAGAACTCCACCTTCGATGGGAAGGATCTGTCCGGTGATCAGATCCGGGCCGGTAATGATGTTGACGATCAGATCGGCTACATCATCGGGTGAACAGACGCGATGGAGCGGGGCGCGTTCAACCGTCCGGGCGAGGTAGGCCTCATATGCCTCATCACCGAGCCCCTCCTTGAGCCATCTTGAGGTGATCAACCCCGGGGCGACGGCATTGACACGAACTTTTGGAGCCAGCACACGCGAAATTGCCAGTGTCAGATTGTTGAGGGCCGCCTTTGATGCACAGTATGGTATCGAACTGCCGACTCCAAGCAGTCCGGCAATACTCGAGACATTGACTATCTCGGCATCACCGGCAGCAAGCAGGGCCTCTCGCGCTGCGCGAATGCACTGAAATACTCCCAGCACGTTGGTGTTGAAGATACGGTTCCAGTCATCGAGTCCGACAGCCTCGAAGGCGTCAAGGGGAATAAATGCCGTCGTTGCCGCATTGTTGACCAGCACATCGAGCCGACCAAACTCAGCAAGGGCAGTCGAGACCATGCGGCGGCAGGCAGCGTCATCGACCACATCTGCCTCGATCGCCACGCCCCGCACACCAAGTCGGCGTAGCTCTGCTGCCGTCGCCTCGGCCTCATCACGCGAACGGCTGTAATTGATCAGGACGTTACACCCTCGTTCCGCCAGCTTGAGCGCCGTCGAACGACCTACACCCGTTCCTCCACCGGTAACGATCGCCGCTTTTCCATCAACCTTCATCACCAACCTCCGTTAAAATCAGATCAGCTCATCAAATGAGCGGTTTAGACTCAGTGCACGCCGTTTGAGCGGCTGCCAGTAACGGCTGAATCGCTTTAGATCCAGCCTCTCCTCTTCACCCCTGGCGAGAGCAACGAATGGAGCAACTGGCAAAACTTCAACCGGCAGCCGGTGAGCCTGACGAAGCTCGCGGCAGATTCTCGCAAAGCCTGGTGCGACACTCTCGACCGTAACGATCTGTTGGCAGCCTTGCTCGGCCGCCACCACTGCCAACTCTTCGGCTACTGCACCACGTCTGATCTCGATCCCCTCGATCTCGAGCAGACTCTCGTAGATGAAGACAATCCGTTTCAGGCTGACCCGGTAGCTCTCCAGTGTCTGTTCGTCAAAGACAAAGACACGTGGCG
>CAIOZW010000225.1 GCA_903862855.1 uncultured Acidobacteriota bacterium | reverse complement strand
TCCTTTGCGCTCATCGTCAAATGCCCCATTTTCCTGGCCCACCTCCTTCGGGTAGGACCACTTTAACAGGGGACATTTCTATCTTGGGGACAAGGGGACATTTCTATCTTGGTATGACAGCTTTTTGTCGATTACTTGTCAAAAGTGTTAGTAGCAGCTAAAATAACAATCGTTTAATTATAGAAAAGACTTGGGCTGTGAAAAAGCACCTTGTCGACAATCGAGTGCCACTCACATAGGCCCCGAATGTTTACCCCAAAGTTTGCCCAGACGTTTGCCATAGCAGTAACCGCTTTATGTGCCCAGTTGATTATTTATGACCCCCTTTGACCTGAATGAGTGCAAGCAAGACTATTTTGCTACCGATCGATGCTGATGATTGATCTAGCAAACTTATTTGATCGAGGTAACGTGCACAATCCATTGACCAAGGAGAGAGAATTGAATAAACAAAAAACTACTCACACACACAAGGAAAAGTCAGCAGATGATACCGGACAAACTCCCGGAGAGAAGAGAGTCGGGACAGGAGGAGACGAAAATACAGGAAGGGGTGGCAAGGGTGGTCGGCGGCAGTTTCTGCTTGGCGTTGGCGGAGCATCTGTGGCCTCGCTGGCAACGGGAGTCGCCTCGACTGCGATTGTGACCGAGAGTGTCGAGGCAGCGCCGATTCTCACTGATGAGTCGATTCGAGGTATCTCTGGTGTTGAAAGGGCTGAAAATGCCTACCGAACCCGCATGCTGGCTGCACTACATCAGCGGAGCAAGCCGATTGCCGAGCATCTGACCAATGGCGACGAGGGAAGATATTCAAACCGGATCGGTAACTTTTCGAAGGGGCTTCCGCATAACTCCCTCGGAGAGGTCGATCCGGTCGCCTACAATCAACTCACCAAGTCGATCAGGTCTGGAGATCCGGACGATTTCAACCAGATCCCGATGGGGGGGACGGCGCTGCTCAAGAATCCGCAGGGGGGGCTCGCCTACCAGATGGCCGGGATGGATCCTGCGAGCTGTGAGATGGCCGCGCCTCCAGCATTCTCGAGTGCGGAGATCGCCTCGGAGATCGCAGAAAACTACTGGATGGCCATTGCCCGGGATGTCAACTTTCTCGATTATGATACCAGTCCGATTGCCAACGTCGCCGCGATTGATCTGACAAGATTCACCAACTTCCGGGGGCCGCGTTACCTTGGATCGACATCACGTTCGCCGGTCATCAGAGTCAGCGATGAGAATGGTCAGGTGATCGAAGTCGACCCCACCAACCAGTTTGGGTGGCAGACCAATCCTAACTTCGGCGATACACCAATCCGGCAAACGACCAATTTTGCCGTCACTCCTTCGGTTCTCTTCCGAGGATTGACCCCGGGTGATCTGGTCGGCCCACTCGTCTCCCAGTTCATGTGGCTTGACATTCCGTATGGTGCGCAGACGATTGTCCAGCGCAACCGCGTGCCGATTGCCGGTGACAACTACCTGACCAGCTATGACGACTGGCTCTTTGCCCAGAATTCACGTGGTCATGCCAATCTTCCCAACCGGTATGACTCGACGCGCCGATACATCAGAAATGGTCGCGATCTTGGTGAATGGGCGCACATCGATGTCCTCTTCCAGGGCTACTTCAGTGCTGCACTGATTCTGCTTGGGATGAAGGCACCGGTCGATGAGGGCAACCCCTACGCCGACTCGAAGACTCAGTGTGCATTCGGAACATTTGGCAACCCGCATATTCAGTCGATGGTCTGTGCCGTAGCATCAGTGGCGCTGCAATCGGTCTGGTATCAGAAGTGGTTCGTTCACCGGAGACTTCGTCCAGAGGCGTTTGCCGGCCGTATTCACAATCATGTGACCCGGAAGGCAAATTATCCGATCAACAGCGAGATCCTCAATTCGGCAGTGCTGCCGGAGGTCTACCGACAGAATGGTACCTTTCTTCTGCCGCAGGCCTTTGCCGAAGGGTGTCCATCACACCCGGCATATGGAGCGGGCCACGCGACAGTTGCTGGAGCCTGTGTGACGATTCTCAAGGCATGGTTTGACGAGTCCTGGGAGATACCCAGTCCGGTCATCCCCTCGGCAGATGGGACGACCCTGCTGCCCTGGCGTGGTGCTCCCCTGACGGTCGGAGGGGAACTGAACAAGGTCGCCTCAAACGTGGCATTGGGTAGAAACATGGGCGGAGTTCACTGGCGTTCGGACGCGACCCATTCGCTGCTGCTCGGAGAGCAGGTGGCGATCAACTATCTCACAGATATGAAGAACTGCTTCAATGAGCAGTTTGGCGGTTTTAAGCTGACAAAATTTGACGGGCAGACGATCACGATCTGAGGGTCGCTTGCACGGATAAAAAAAGTCCACTGATACATCGATCCTGGCTGGCTTGGCGGGGCTCTTGGAGTACTATTGACAAGCCCGGTCATCATCGATGAATCGGTGGGCTTTCTTTCATGCTGGGCAGGCATATGGTGCCTGCTGCTGGATCAGAACAGACGGACCGCGACGAGTGGGCCGGGAAAATGGGAGCAAGAAGAGATGAAGAAGCAGCATCTGGCAGTGGTCATAGCGTTAACAGTCTTCGTCAATACATTGGTTGCAGGTCAGGGAGCGACTGGATTGCCAAGGACCGCGCCGACGACGGCTGGTCTTTCACCTGGACAGTTGACGTGGATTGACCAGATCGTCGAGGCGGAGATTGCCGCCCGTCAATTGCCTGGTGCGGTAGTGCTGGTCGGGCGACAGGGGCGGGTAGCCTGGCATCGCGCCTATGGTAAGCGAGCCCTCGAGCCGGTGCCGGAGGAGATGACTCCCGAGACGGTCTTCGATCTCGCCTCGCTGACCAAGGTCGTGGCCACAGCGACCTCGGTCATGGTTCTTGTCGATCGTGGTCTGGTGAGACTGGGCGATCCAGTCTCGCGCTATATTCCAGAGTTTGGTGAGATGGGGAAGCGTTCGATCACGGTTGAGCAGTTGCTGACCCATCGGAGCGGGTTGATTGCGGACAACGAGGTCCGGGATTACGAGCAGGGTCCGGTCAAGGCGATGGAGAATATCTGGAAACTGGCGCCGGTCGTTGCCCCAGGCTCACGCATGATCTATTCCGACGTGGGATTCATCGTTCTGGGAGAGCTGGTTCGCCGGGTTGGAGGAAAGCCGGTCGATCAGTTTGCGGAGGAGAATATATTCAAGCCTCTCGGGATGGAGACGACTGGGTTCAATCCCGTGGTTCGGTTTGGGGAGCGGATTCGCCCGCGAGTTGCGCCGACAGAGAAACGTGGAGGTAACCGGCGCGTTGAGAGTACGGGAGAGAACACGGCTGGTGAGGAGCGGTGGATGCGCGGAGAGGTGCACGATCCGCGGGCCTTCCTGATGGGTGGAGTAGCCGGGCATGCCGGTCTCTTCTCGACGGCCGATGATCTGGCGATCTACTGTCAGATGATCCTCAACGGAGGGGAGTATCGCGGCCAGCGCGTGCTCAGTCCGCTCGCCGTGCGGCGAATGGTTGAGGGACGGCCATCCGGCGGGAATGGTACCGACGGAGTGGTGAGAGGGCTTGGCTGGGACATCTTCACCGGGTTCTCGTCAAATCGCGGCGATCTTTTTCCAGTGGGAAGTTTTGGTCACACGGGTTTTACAGGAACCTCACTCTGGCTGGATCCGGCGAGTCAGACCTTTGTCATCTTCCTGAGCAACCGGGTACATCCGAAGCTCGATTCGCAGAAGCCGGCGGATGTCGGATCACTGCGTGGACGGGTCGCGTCGGTGGTCGCCGCATCGATCATCACTCCACCCTATCCAGCGACAACAAGTCCGGTACCATCGATCGAGCAGATGCTGACCACGGCGACTGGAGCCGGTGGAGCGGTTCGTCAGGAGAGTCTGCTCACCAGCCAGTCGCTGAATGGAATAGATGTCCTGAAACGGGATGGATTTGTCGCCTTGAAGGGGAGAAAGGTCGG
>CAIOZW010000224.1 GCA_903862855.1 uncultured Acidobacteriota bacterium | reverse complement strand
GGACTTCAGATTCCAGTCATACCCGGTCCTCTTCTGGGACGTCTTTGGCGAGCAGGGACACCCGCTGCGAACGACCATCTCGGAGATCGGGCCGCTCCTCCTGAGCCGAATCCTCAATCTCAACGAGACGCAGAGCGGCGTACTGACGCTCATCTTCAAGGTTGCTGACGATCAGGGCATGCTGCTGCTCGACCTGAAGGATCTGCGAGCCATGCTTCAGCACATCGCCGACAACGCAAAATCGCTGACCACCGAGTATGGTAACGTCTCTGCGGCCAGTATCGGTGCGATCCAGCGCCGCCTGCTCGAACTTGATCAGCAGGGTGGCGAGCATTTCTTTGGTGAGCCTGCCCTCAACCTTGCCGACATGATGCAGACGGACGATGACGGACGCGGCTATATCAACATTCTCGCCGCAGACAAGCTCATGCAGTCACCGAAGCTCTATGCGACATTCCTCCTCTGGATGCTCGCGGAACTCTACGAGAATCTTCCGGAGGTTGGTGACCTCGACAAGCCAAAGATGGTCTTCTTCTTCGATGAGGCCCACCTTCTCTTTGATGATGCACCGGATGCACTGATGCAGAAGATCGAGCAGGTGGTCAGGCTGATCCGCTCGAAGGGGGTCGGAATCTATTTTGTCAGCCAGAACCCGCTCGACATTCCCGATGTCGTTCTGGGTCAGCTTGGCAACCGGGTCCAGCACGCGCTGCGAGCCTTTACGCCACGCGATCAGAAGGCGGTCAAAGCAGCTGCCACCACCTTCCGGCAGAACCCCTCGATCGATGTCGAGGCAGCGATCACCGAGCTTGGAGTTGGTGAAGCACTTGTCTCGATGCTTGAAGAGAAAGGGACGCCGGGGATAGTCCGTCGGGCGCTCATTGCTCCTCCACAGAGCCGGCTTGGAGCGATCAGTCCGGCGGAGCGGGCCACGGCCATGCAGAGTTCGATCATCAATGGCCATTACGAGAATGCCATCGATCGCCAATCGGCCTATGAGATTCTAAAAGGGCGCCAGGAGCAACAGCAGGCAGCACCAGTGGCTGCTCCGGCTCCCCGTCAGGAGGAGTCACCAATGATGGATGCCGCTGGTGATGTGTTCGGGGCACTGGCAAAGAGCGCGGCCCGCTCGATCGGCACTTCGATTGGACGACAGATCGTGCGTGGTGTTCTTGGATCGATCTTTGGCGGAGCGGCGACGTCAGGCCGAGGAAGACGCTGAAGAATCAGGTAAGGGAGACGGCTGGCAGGGTTGATGAAATTTGGAGAGATACGTTCAGAATCCCCGAGTAAAGCCGCCCTCCATCTCTAATGCTTCAGCATAACCAGACTAATCCCGGAAGCCCTTGTCTACAATCAAAGGAGCCGGCAGGCGGAGGTAATCCACCGGCCGGCTCTCGATCTGTGCGGTTCGCCTCGCGTGAGAGACGATCGATCACCCAGCCAGCTTCTTCAGATCCCACGGAGCGCGGTATTCGCGCGTGACCATCTTCTGGGCCTCGGGATCGTTGACGAACCGTTCCCGGTCAGCATCCCACTCGACACGCCGTCCAAGCCGGAAGGCGATATTTGAGAGGTGGCAGGTGATCATCGAATTGTGACCGATCTCGACATCAGAGCGAGGATTCTGGCGCGAGTCCATACATTCGATGAAGTTACGAACATGGGCGAGATGTGACTCCTCACCCGATGGCCCCCGCCGGGGCTCACCGGCCATCCGATAGGTCTTGCGACGCTTCACCGTTTCGGTCTCCGGATAGACCTCCCAACCCCCACGGTCGACGACCAGCACCCCATTATTGCCGTGGAAGGCAACTCCGTGATCGCGATCGTATGGCCCCTTGCCAATCGCGGTCGCGTGCTCCCAGATCATACTGAATCCATCACACTCCCAGAGTGCCTGTTGCGTATCCGGTGTCTCCTCGGCATCATCCGGGAACCCAAACTTGCCGCCAACCGCCATCGCTGCACGGGGTGCCTTGATACCCATCCCCCAGTTGGCAATATCGATCATATGAGCTCCCCAGTCGGTCATCAGGCCGCCAGAGTAGTCCCAGTACCAGCGGAAATTGAAGTGGAAGCGGTTACGGTTGAATGGACGGCGCGGGGCGGGCCCGAGCCACATATCGTAGTCGATGGTCGACGGAACCGGCTCATCGGGAAGGACCGGAATGTTACCCATCCAGTCCTGGTATGCCCAGGCCTTGACGAGCCGGATCTTGCCCAGTTTGCCGCTCCGCACATACTCGACAGCATCGGTGAACTGAGATCCACTGCGCTGCTGGGTTCCCATCTGCACGACCCGTTTGTATCGACGGGCCGTATCGACCATGACTCTTCCCTCGCCTATCGAGAGGGAGAGTGGCTTCTCGACGTAGACATCCTTCTCTGCCTGACAGGCCATGATCGTTGGAATCGCATGCCAGTGGTCAGGTGTGGCGACGATCACGGCGTCGATATCCTTCTGCTCGATGAGTCGACGAAAATCACGGGTCAGCAGTGCCGGAGTCTGGTTGAAGCCCTTGCCAACCATCTCCTTCATCTTTGCCGTCTGCGTGTCATCGACATCGCAGAGAGCGACACATTCGGTATTTCCCACGCGGAGGAAATCACGCAGATCGCCACCACCCATGCCTCCGCATCCGATCAGTCCGACCCTGATGCGTCGATTGGCGCCCGCAATCCGTGACTGTGAGGCGGCGGTCATCGGAATGACTGCTGCCGCGGCGGCCTGTTTCAGAAATGTACGGCGTCTGGGAAGACTCTTGTCCTTCATAGATCCACTCTCCTTATTTGTTGATACAGCGTCAGGATTGATAACGATTGCCACGGAATGGGCAGACTCTACAATGCAAGTTCGAGCAGATCTTCGGCTGCCCTTGTCTCCGGAAAGTGGCGTCGCGCCTCGGCCAGCAGTGGCCGGTAGTCCGGATAACGGGAGCTGAAATGGGTAATCAGCAGCAGCTTCGC
>CAIOZW010000223.1 GCA_903862855.1 uncultured Acidobacteriota bacterium | reverse complement strand
TCGATCCAGGCCATTTCCACGCCGGACTGGTACAGAAGTCGATGTATCCAGGAGTATCGCCGGTCGTCAATGTCTATGCCCCGCTTGGATTCGATCTGCGTGAGCATCTGAAGCGGATCGAAGGTTTCAACCGACGGGCAGCGGATCCAACCTCCTGGCAGCTCGAGATTCACACCGACGCCGATCCGCTGGCGAGAATGCTTCGCGATCGTCCGGGGAACGTGGTGATCATCTCCGGGCGGAACAGCGGTAAGATCGACCGGATCAAAGCCTCGGTTGAAGCGGGGCTGAATGTGCTGGTCGATAAACCGTGGATGATTCGAGCCGAGGACTTTCCGAAACTGGAGGCAACATTTACTGCTGCGTCAACGAAGAAGCTGATTGCCTATGACATCATGACCGAGCGGTATGAGATCACCACCATTCTTCAGAAAGAGCTGATCCATACGCCGGAGGTCTTTGGTGAGATGCTTCCCGGTAGTGTCGATGATCCGTCCATTTATATAGAGAGCATCCATCATCTCCTGAAGATGGTGGCAGGAAATCCCAATATCAGGCCCGCCTGGTTCTTCGATGTCAATCAGCAGGGCGAAGGTGTTGCAGACGTGGGCACACATCTCGTCGACCTCATCCAGTGGATGGTCTTTCCGGAACAGGCGATCGACTATCGTCAGGATGTCGATGTGAAAGTGGGACGCCGCTGGCCGACCGTCATGACACTCGACCAGTTCAGTCGGGTGACCAATGAAGCACAATTTCCGGGCTATCTGACGGAGAGTGTCAAGGGTGGAAAGCTCGACTACTACTGCAATGGTTCGATGACCTACGCCTTGCGCGGTATCCACGCCAAGCTCGACGTGATCTGGAATTATGAGGCCCCCGCAGGCGGTGGAGATACACACGTCGCCATCTTCAAGGGCTCCAAGGCGCGGGTTGAGATCCGCCAGGGCAAGGATCAGAACTGGAAGACCGAGGTATATGTCGTTCCAAATCAGGCGACTGACAAGGCGTCCATCCTCGCAGCTCTCCAGTCGAAGATTGCAGGGTTGCAGTCGAGGTATCCGGGTGTCGCTGTTGAAGAGAAGGGAGGCCTTCTCTGGGTGACGATTCCCGACAAATACCGCGATGGTCACGAAGCCCATTTTGCCGAGGTTGCCCGCCGATTCTTCACCTACCTGCGTGATCCAAACTCGATTCCCTCCTGGGAGGCAGCGAATATGCTTGCCAAATACTATACGACCACCAAAGGTCTCGCGCTTGGATATCAGACAAAGTAGGTAGAACTTCTACCCTCACCAGAGACAAACAGGGCGAACGGATCGAGGAGACATCACTTCCCGGATGTCTTCTCGGTCCGGTCTCTCTGGGGATGATTTATGACGTACTACAATAGTGTACTGGAGCTGGTTGGCAGAACTCCGCTCGTGAGGCTCAATCATCTCTCGAAGGGATTGAAGCCTCTGATTCTTGCCAAAATGGAGTCATACAATCCAGGCGGAAGTGTCAAGGATCGAATTGGTATCGCCATGATCGATCGTGCGGAGCGGCAGGGTGAGCTGAAGCCCGGGGGGACAGTCGTCGAGGCGACCAGTGGCAACACAGGAATCGGACTTGCGCTGGCCTGTGCGATTCGCGGGTATCGTTCCGTCTTTGTCATGACCGACAAATGCAGCCAGGAGAAGGTTCGTTACCTGAAAGCACTTGGGGCCGATGTGATAGTTGTGCCGGCCGCAACAAAGAGTGACTCTCCTGACCATTACGTCAATCTGGCGCGGAGGATCGCTGCGGAGACGCCCAATGCCATTCTCACCAATCAATACGGGAATCCAGCCAATCCGGAGGCTCATTACCGAACGACTGGTCCGGAGGTCTGGGAGGAGACCGAGGGAAGGGTGACCCACTTTGTTGCTGGAATGGGAACCGGGGGAACCATCAGCGGCACCGGTCGTTACCTCAAAGAGATGAATCCTGCCATTCAGGTCGTCGGTGCAGACCCCTATGGGTCGGTCTTCAAGACCTACAAGGAGACTGGCACACTCCACAGCTCAACCCCCTATCTCGTCGAGGGAATTGGTCAGGATATGATCCCTGACAATGTACATCTCAAATATGTCGATCAGATAATCAATGTGACCGATCGGGATTCGTTCAACACGGCACGTCGACTGGGTCGTGAAGAGGGAATCTTCTGTGGTGGGAGTACCGGGACCAACGCCTGGGCTGCACTGAAACTTGCCGAGCGTCTCGATGAGAACGGGGTGATCGTCTTTATTGTCTGCGATACGGGCGAGCGATATCTCTCAAAATTCCTCTCGGATGAGTGGATGAAGGAGAAAAGACTGCTGGGTGAAGAGCGGATGACAATCGGCTTGCTCAACGAACTGAAGCTGCAGAGCGGCAAACTGCCGCTTATTTCGGTAAGTCCGCTGACAAGGGTCGATGAGATGCTCGAGATCATGGAGTTGAATGGGATCTCGCAGCTTCCTGTTATCGATCAAGGGCAGGCAGTTGGGAGTATCAGAGAGCATCGCGTCATGTCGAAGATTGTCGATGATCGCTCGATTCTTGAAGCAGAGGTCTCCAGGATCATGGATGATCCATTCCCGGTTATCAATGAAGCGGTTGAGATTAGTCGTGTCAGACATTCTCTCAAGGATTCACCGGCGATTCTTGTTGAGGAGTATGGACGCATCATCGGTATCATCACCCGTTATGATGTCCTCGACGTCGATGCACGGAGCTGAACTGAGTGACTTGATAAACTGGAATCGGAAGCTGGGAGTTGTTGACCGAATACACGGCTATGAAGAAGGTCGATAGTCGAACAGTTCAGGAGCAGCGATAAGGCTGATCAGACAATTCAGATGCAGGCAATTCAGGTGTAGAAAGAGACGGCTGAACCACTACTGCGGTTCGGCCGTCTCTTCGTTAGGTTCGTTCTCTTCGCGAACCGGCCAGACCAGCGAAGCGAGAATTGCGAGCAGCAGGATGCCGATGATCGTTCCCAGAGCGACGACAACCGGTATCTTGTAGATATCGGCGAGGAGCATCTTTGCTCCGACAAAGACGAGGATTGCGCAGAGCCCATACTTGAGATAATGAAAGATCTGCATGAGGCCGGCCAGGGCAAAGTAGATCGACCGCAGTCCGAGAATCGCAAAAACATTCGAAGTATAGACGATGAAAGGATCGGTTGTGATTCCGAGAATGGCGGGAATCGAATCGACGGCAAAGATGACATCGGTCGTTTCAACCATCAGCAGAACGATGAAGAGTGGGGTCGCAAACCAGCGGTTATCTTTTCTGACAAAGAAGTTGTCACGATCATAATTGTCGGTCACC
>CAIOZW010000222.1 GCA_903862855.1 uncultured Acidobacteriota bacterium | reverse complement strand
CTGACCGTGATCAAGAGCATCCATACCGATGCAATCAATCACGATCCGGCGATCACCATGATCCAGACCGGATTCCAGCAGCCAGGCCGACCCAGTTTTGGCGCCTGGGCAAGTTACGGACTGGGCAGTGACAACCAGAATCTGCCTGCCTTTATTGTGCTTCTCTCAACCGCCCATGCCCTCAATACTGATCAGCCGCTCTTTTCGCGACTCTGGTCAAGTGGCTTTCTGCCCTCGAACTACCAGGGCGTACGGCTTCGCGGCGGGGCGACGCCGGTCCTCTACCTCGATGATCCGCCGGGTATCGACAAGACCTCACGGCGCCAGATGCTCGACGCACTTGGAAAGCTGAACCGCATGAAGCTCGACACCTTCGGCGACCCGGAGATCGAGACCCGCATCACCCAGTACGAGATGGCCTACCGGATGCAGACCTCGGTGCCGGAACTTACCGATCTCTCCAAGGAGCCGGATCACGTCATCGACAGTTATGGGCCGGAGGCGCGTCGGCCCGGTTCTTATGCTGCCAACTGTCTTCTGGCTCGACGCCTCGCCGAGCGCGGCGTCCGGTTCATCCAGCTCTACCATCGCGGCTGGGATCAGCACAGCGATCTCCCCCGTGATATGGCCCTCCAGTGTCGGGGAACCGACCAGCCGACGGCTGCACTGATTCAGGATCTCAAACAGCGCGGGCTTCTCGATGATACTCTCGTCGTCTGGGGTGGGGAGTTCGGGCGAACCGTCTATTGCCAAGGCAAACTGACCGACGCCAACTATGGGCGCGACCATCATCCACGCAACTTTGCCATGTGGATGGCCGGGGGAGGGTTGAAGAAGGGCTTCTCACTCGGCGAGACTGATGACTTCAGCTACAATATCGTCTCCGATCCAGTCCATATCTATGATCTGCAGGCGACGATTCTTCATCTTCTCGGGATCGACCACAAGCGGTTGACCTACAAGTTCCAGGGACGCCATTTCCGTCTGACCGATGTCCACGGCGATGTCGTGCAGAAGATACTGGCCTGACTTGGCGGTAAGTGTCGTGAGTATTTTCAACCCGGATGGCGGGTGGGTCGGGATCATTCCCGATCCCTCACCATCCGGGTTCGCTGCGAGAAAATACGAGTGGTCAGTCTACCAACGATCCACCAGACTATTTCGGGGTGATCATGATATGCGCCCCAAGTGTGCCGGCATCCATCAGCCAGGGCTCCCCACGCTTTGGTGAGGTCGACAGTCCAGTCGACTCGGCTGTTGCGTTCGGCACGTAGATTACCCAACGCACCACACCATCAGTCACCTTGCCGGTTGTTGCGTCATACCCTTTGCCAGACAGGACATAGAGCATTCGCGGCTCTTTTGGAAAAGCGAGCCTTCCTTCACGAATCTCCTTCCAGCGAAACTGGTCATTGCGCGATCCGCCAGTCACTCCCTGGGCGACCAGTTCCCGTCCGCGAGCCATGTATGGTTCGAGATCATGATGGTAGCAGGCGGCGCTGAATTTGTTATCGGTCGGGTTGTCAGCCAGACAGACCAGGATGTTTGTTCCCTTGCGCAGGGTCGTCAATTTGGCTGTATTATCATAGCCAAGAACAGTTGCTCCGGCCCGGAGCTCCTCAGGGGCGGCGAGGATTGTTGCGGCGATCTGCTCGTCGGCAGATGGGATACTTGGTGACTGACCATAGGCCAGGGACGCCGTCAGGGCGAAGGCCAGGAATGTGAACATTATTGTTTTTGTCATCGTCAATTCTCCTCTGATGGCGATCATTGCTTAGCGCTGGCGACCAACGCAGGTTACTCACTTGCAGAGCTGAATGGTAGAACGGCAGTCCATTGACGTGCAAGACCAGGCGATGTCGTAACAACATTGATTTGTCTGCTGCAAAAACGATCGGACTTTTCCAGTGGGAGGAATAGGACCAATAGGACCAATAAGACCCATTCGTCTCATTGCCCCAACCTTTTGCCAGTTTTATATGAAATTCAACATAATCGTTTCTTCTTTTCGCTGAACTAAGGTGTGCATTTTCCGTATTTTCGTTAAACTACACAAGATTCAACTTTTTGTCAGACCATCAATTTGTCCAGCAACCACTCCCGACAGGCAGCTTCAGGAAAGGAGTCGACCCACTTGATCAAGACAGACTGGAAGACCAGACAGTTTCAGTTGATCGGCCTCTTGCCGTTACTGATCTTTCTCTATCGACTCTTTCAATATCGCGCCGAGGG
>CAIOZW010000221.1 GCA_903862855.1 uncultured Acidobacteriota bacterium | reverse complement strand
GTCAATGGTAGACAGCCACCCTTACAAGGTGGAAGCTGGGGGTTCGAGTCCCTCCGTGCCCATCCACTGGTCTTTTATTGAGCTTGCCGAAAGTCGATTGTCAGATCCCTGAGAGGAACTGAAATTGTGGCAAGCAGGAAGAGGGTCACCGGTCTGATTACCTCTAAAATGTTATTTGCATGCATATTTTACAGACAGCATCAATCCAAGATGTCTTAATCGGAAATCTCGCGATTCGAATACCTCAGAGTTAATTCGAATACCTCAGAGTTAAAAGGCTTCGAGATTCAACCAACAGGCGTGGTTCAGTAGTCGATGAAGATTCAGGCAATAGACGAAGATTCAGGCAATAGATGGATTGAATGCCCAGATGCAGTTTACCGATGCAGTTTACCGATGCAGTTTACCTGATAGTCGCGATAGTTTGACTGTCATTACAGACTGACTATCGTGAGCTGGTTGATTTGACAATGCGGAGTCGTAGTTCAGTTGGTTAGAACGCCGGCCTGTCACGTCGGAGGTCGCGGGTTCGAGTCCCGTCGGCTCCGCCATTCTCATCTCACTGCTCAATTATAAAAGCCATTCACGAGCCGCCATTCATTGTGCGGCTCTTTCTGTTTCTGCAGCAGTATGATCTGACATTTCAAACACCCAATAACCATGCTCAGCATAGAGGAAGCGCTCGACATTGTTATAGCCAGGACGACCGAGAGGATCCCGGGTGCCGGTGTTGATCGGCTCACGCTTGAAGAGGCAATTGGGCGGGTAATAAGGATACCGGTCATCTCCGATCTCGAGCTCCCACCATTTGATCGGGCGCGGATGGATGGCTATGCCTTCCGGTCAGGGTCGACCACCGGCGCATCGCCCACGACGCCACGTCGCCTGGCGGGAATCGGCGAGATTGCTGCAGGCTCTCTCTTTCCGGGTCAAGTTGGAGAAGGTGAGGCCGTCCGGATCATGACTGGTGCAGCCGTACCTGCAGGCGCAGACGCGGTCGAACGGATCGAGGTGATCGAGGTCGAAGCGGATGGTTCGATTCTTCTCCGTGCTCCGGTTCCGGCCGGGCGGAACGTCACACCACGTGGCTTTGAGGTCAGGGCCGGTGAAACGATCATCACTGCTGGAGAGACCATTACTCCGGCCAGAGCGGCGGTCCTCGCCACGTTCGGTTATGCCGAAGTCCCTGTCGCCAGCCGCCCCCGAGTCGCCCTCATCTCCACTGGCAGTGAACTGGTGAGGGTCGATGAAGTACCGGCTCCCGGTCAGATCCGCGACTCCAATACATTTGCACTGAATGGTTATGTCCGCTCAGCCGGTGCCGAAGTCGTCTCCGCGCGGCTCGTCGATGACGACTTTGACGCAACGGTGGCTGCGATCGAGTCCGCGCTTGCCCTCGCCGATGTTCTTCTTCTCTCGGGTGGAGTCTCGATGGGGGATTACGATCTGGTCAAGCCGGCGTTGCAAAGTCTCGGAGCCGAGATCCATTTCGAACGTGTCGCCATGCATCCGGGTAAACCGACTGTCTTTGCCACCCGCGGGCAAAAGCTGATCTTTGGACTACCGGGAAATCCGGTCTCCGTTGCCGTCTCATTCGCGCTCTTTGTTCGACCTGCACTTGGTCGAATGCTCGGTGCTGCACAGGTCGAACTGAAACGCACCCGGGCCATCTGCAGGACCAGTGTCAAGGGTGCTCCACCACGTCGCAGCCATCAGCCGGGAAACCTGGTGATCGTCGATGGTCAGGCCTTTATCGAACCACTCCGCTGGTCAGGTTCAGGGGATCTGGTTGGATTCATGAATGCCAATGCTCTCTTCATCATCCCGGAGGACCGGGCTCAGGTCAGCGCCGGAGAGCTGATCGAGGTAATTCAACTCGACGATTGACACGCCACGCCTTTCGCGGGTCAATGAACATTTCCCGGGGAGACCGTCGAATTGATCAGGCACATTCGTGCCGACAGGGAGAATATGAATGTCCGAAAAGTCGAGGACGGAAAATTCTGCTGAGATAGGTGTGGAGTCTTCCCAACCTGCCCGGCTGACACATCTCGATGATGACGGGCGGGTCGTCATGGTCGACGTCGGCTCGAAGGCCATCACCGCCAGAAGTGCCGAAGCACGCGGATTCGTCCGCCTCGATGCGGAAACGATCAAGGCGATTCGCGAAAGGCGAACTCCCAAGGGTGACCCGCTCGAGACGGCGCGACTTGCCGGAATAATGGCGGCGAAGCGCACCTCGGAACTGATTCCTCTCTGCCACTCCCTCGCCCTCTCGCATGTCGATGTACAGATCACCCTGACCGATCAAGGCGCAGAGATAACCGCCACGGCCTCGACCAGCGCCCAGACGGGTGTCGAAATGGAAGCCCTGACCGCTGTCTCCGTCGCCGCTCTCACCATCTACGACATGTGCAAAGCGATCGATCGCCGCATGGTCATCGAACGCATCCGCATGGTCGCCAAGAGCGGTGGAAAGTCTGGCCAGTCCTACCTCGATCCTCTCGCGTGATCGATTTACAGATTTCGGTGACCGCTGTTCTGTCGCTCCCCAGGCACAGAGTTCGCCCAGCTACCTCTGTGCCCAGGCAGACAGCGTCTCGGAGGGGATCTCTAGCGGTTG
>CAIOZW010000220.1 GCA_903862855.1 uncultured Acidobacteriota bacterium | reverse complement strand
TAACAATCCGCAGCAGACGGTGACCAATGTCTACCAGGTACTCGATACGGCGACCCTCGCGATCGATCGACATCTGCTCAAGTTTGGTTTCGATGTCCGGGCGGCCCAGCAGAATGGATTCCGGGATGTGCAGTCGCGTGGGTTTCTGACCTTCACATCGCAGGCGCCGGTGACGGGAGTCGCGCTGGCCGACTTGCTGCTGGGCGTGCCGGTCTTCTCTGGCGGGGCGCGGCTGGATAACCATCAGCATCTGCGCACGGAGAGCTACAATCTCTTTATCAACGACAATCTGCGGTTGAGTTCGCGGCTGACGCTCTCGGCCGGGCTGCGGTATGAGTATAACTCACCGGCGGTCGACACGCAGGATCGGGCGAACCTCTTCAATCCAGCGACCGGTACGCTCGGAAAGGTGGGGAGTGCCGGCATTCCGCGGGCGGGATACAGGCCAGACCGGAACAACTTTGCGCCGCGGCTCGGTCTGGCGTGGACGCTTGGCCGGACGGTGGTGCGGAGCGGCTATGGTATCTATTATGATCAATCGCCACTCGCGCCGGGAGAAGCGCTCTACTTCAATGCGCCATACTTTACGCTCAACTACTATTTTCCGCTGCCCAATCTGCCGCTTCAACTCAGCAATCCATTTCCAACCGGGTTTCCGGTGCAGTTGCCCAGTTCGGCCTTCGGCTTCGATCCCGGGTTGCGGACGGCCTATACGCAGCACTGGAACCTGAGCGTGCAGCGAGAGCTTGGATCGAATCGTGTCATCGAGCTGGCCTATGTCGGATCGAAGGGGACGAAGCTGCTGGCGACGCGTGATCTGAACCAGCCGGCACCGAGTCCACGGCAGCCAAACCTGCGGCCCAATCCGCGGTTTGACGAGATCAGCCTGCAGGGATCGATGGCCGATTCGACCTATCACGCCTTGCAGGCAAGTCTGCAGCAGCGGATGAGTCACGGGCTTTCATTGCAGGCCTCCTACACCTGGTCAAAGTCGATCGACAATGCCTCGGGGATCTTCGCCTCGGCAGGAGATCCGAACTATCCGCAGGACAGTTGGAATCTGGCGGCCGAGCGTGGGCGGTCGAATTTTGATATCCCGCACCGTTTGACAGTCGGGTATACCTGGGATCTCCCCTTTGGAAAGGGGCGTCGGTGGCTCGGCGAGGGTGCGGCGGCGGCACTCTTCGGGGGCTGGCAGACGGATGGGATGATCGTTATGCAGAGTGGGCGGCCATTTACGGTGGCGCTCTTTCCGGAGTTTGACAACAGCAACACGGGACGGACCAACCTGGGATTTGGTGCGAACGACCGGCCCAATCTGGTCGGGCGTGGAAGGCTCGACAATCCGACACCCGAGCGCTGGTTCAATCCGGCCGCCTTTGCGGTTCCGGCCTATGGCAGCTTTGGGAATGCCGGACGGAACATTCTGAGCGGACCGGGATTCCGGAACGTCAATGCCTCGCTGCGGCGGAGCGTTGCGTTGGGTGAGAGGACGACGCTGCAGCTGCGGGCAGAGTTCTTCAATCTCTTCAACCAGGTCAACCTTGGGTTACCGGACAACTTTGTCGGATCACCCTCTTTTGGCAGCGTCCGATCGGCCGAGAGTCCGCGCCGGATCCAGCTGGCGGTCAAGCTGATCTTCTGAGCCTGTTGCCAGGGTTGAAGGGGATGGTGCATTTTTCTTGCAGAAGTTGGGAGAGCGATCGTGGTCAGAAGAGTCTTTGCTGAAAAGAGGGAAGGTTTCAACGTCGCAGCGGTCGGGATGCTCGAGGATCTTCGGGACTACCTGAAGATAACGAGGCTTGAGAGGGTGCGGATTCTGGTTCGCTATGACCTGGAGGGGTTGGGAGAGGCCGATCTGGAGGCGGCCAAGCCGGTCATCTTCTCTGAACCGCCGGTCGACCTGCTCTATGACGAGACCTTCCCGATGGAGGCGGATGAGACCGCGTTTGGGATCGAATACCTTCCCGGCCAGTATGACCAGCGGGCCGATTCGGCAGCGCAGGCAGTCCAGTTGATGACCCACGGCGAGATTCCGACGGTCAAGTGTGCGCAGATCATAGTCCTCAAGGGGACGGCAGGGCGGTTGAGTGACGAGGAGGTGGCAAAGATCAGGAAGTATCTGATCAATCCCGTCGACTCGCACGAAGCCTCGCTGCTGAAGCCGGAGACGCTGAGCCGGAAGGTGGAGGTTCCGGCCGATGTGGCCGTGCTGACGGGGCTGACTGGTTTAAGGGAAGATGGGCTTGAGGTGCGGAGGCAGGAGCTGGGGCTGGCGATGAGCCTGGAGGATCTGCTCCACACGTGCCGCTACTTTCGGGAGATCGAGCATCGTGATCCGACGATCACCGAGATCAGGTTGCTCGATACCTACTGGTCGGATCACTGTCGCCACACGACCTTTCTGACCCGGTTTGGACGGGTAACGATCGAGGATGGTGCATACAGTGAGCCAATCAAGGCGGCCTGGCAGCAATATCTCGACGCGCGCACGGCACTCTATGGTGCAGCGAGCGAGCGACCGCAGAATCTCATGGATATAGCGGTCATCGGGATGAAGGAGTTGCGGAAGGCCGGGCGCCTCGACGATCTCGAGGTGAGTCGGGAGATCAACGCCTGCTCGATCGAGGTCGAGGCACAGCTGGCCGACGGGACGACCGAGCCGTGGCTGGTCATGTTCAAGAATGAGACCCACAACCATCCGACGGAGATCGAGCCGTTTGGCGGGGCGGCAACCTGTCTGGGTGGCTGCATTCGTGACCCGCTCTCGGGGCGTTCGTGGGTCTACCAGGCGATGCGGGTCACTGGAGCGGCCGACCCGCGCCGACCGCTTGAGGAGACGCTGCCAGGCAAGCTCCCGCAGCGGAAGATCACGATCGAAGCGGCCCACGGCTACAGTTCATATGGCAACCAGATCGGGCTGGCGACAGGGCTGGTCAATGAGATTTACCACGAAGGCTACGTGGCAAAGCGGCTCGAGATTGGTGCGGTCGTCGCCGGAGCCCCGAAACGGAATGTGGTGCGTGATGAACCCCGTCCCGGAGACTGCATAGTCCTGATCGGAGGGCGGACGGGACGTGATGGTTGTGGTGGCGCGACCGGATCATCGAAGGAGCACACGCAGGAGTCGATCGAAGTCTCTGGTGCCGAAGTACAGAAGGGGAATGCTCCGACGGAGCGCAAGATTCAGCGCCTCTTCCGCAACCCCGATTTTGCGCGGAGGATCAAGGTCTGCAACGATTTTGGTGCGGGTGGCGTCTCGGTAGCGATTGGCGAGATTGCCGAGGGGCTGCTGATCGATCTCGATGCCATTCCGAAAAAGTATGAGGGTCTGGATGGAACGGAGCTGGCGATCTCCGAGTCGCAGGAGCGGATGGCGGTCTGCATCGATCCGGCCGATCTCGATCTGGTAATAGCCGCCGCGCAGGCAGAGAATCTGGAAGCGCAGAAGGTGGCCGATGTCACCGCCGAGCGACGGGTGAAGATGATCTGGCGTGGCAAGGCGATCGTCGATATTTCGCGAGAGTTCATCGATACCAACGGAGTGCTGCAGACCAGGGATTGCACGATCGTCGCTCCGGTCGACCGTCCTGGTTCAGTTGAACCGGCAGGTCTGACGCTCGCTGACCGCTGGCTGGCCAATCTGGCCGACCTCAATGTCTGTTCGCAGAAAGGTCTGGTCGAGCGGTTCGATTCGACGGTTGGCGCGGGATCGGTTCTGCTGCCATTCGGCGGCCGGACGCAGTTGACCCCGACCCAGGTCATGGCGGCCAAGTTGCCGTTACTGGATGGAGATACGACCACCGGCACGCTCATGAGCAATGGCTTCGACCCGGATCTCACGAGCTGGTCGCCATTTCATGGTGCGCTCTATGCCGTGGTCGAATCGGTCGCGCGAATCGTCGCGGCCGGGGGGAGTCGGCAGACGACCCGGCTCACCCTGCAGGAGTATTTTGAAAAACTGGGCACGGATGCGCGACGATGGGGTAAACCACTCGCGGCGCTGCTCGGAGCCTATGTTGCCCAGCAGGGATTGGGAACTCCGGCGATTGGCGGCAAGGACTCGATGAGTGGCTCGTTCGAAAAGCTCGACGTTCCACCGACGCTCGTCTCTTTTGCCCTCACCCCGGTCGATGTCGGACGGGTCATCTCACCTGAGTTCAAGCGGGCCGGCTCGCGGGTCATCTACATTCCCGTGCCGAAGTCGGCCGACCTGGTCCCGGATTGGGAGAGGTTGGGAATGACCTATGATCAGGTGACCGCACTGATTGCCGCGGGGCGGATCACGGCTGCGCACACGGTTCCGAAAGGGGGAATCGCGGCAGCGGTAACGAAGATGTGTTTCGGCAACCACCTCGGTTTTCGTTTCAGCGAGGATCTCGAAGCTGGCACGCTCGCCGGGCTGTTTGCGGTGGATTATGGCGCACTGATCTGTGAATTTGCTGAAGCTGAGGGAGTGGGCTATAAACTGCCCTTCGATTGCGTCGACCTGGGCGTGACGACGGCCGCGCCGATAGTGGCGATTGGGTCGACGGAGCTCGCGCTCGACGACTGCCTGGTGGCCTGGCAGTCCACACTCGAACCGATCTTCCACACCCAGGCATCCGAGCCGGCGTTGGCCCTGACGATCACTTCGGCCTTACCCCGCGCAGTCAGATCCGGCCCATCGATAGCCGTGCCACGCGCCTACATTCCGGTCTTTCCCGGCACCAACTGCGAATATGACACGGCCCGGCAGCTGACCCTGGCCGGTGCCTTGCCGACGACACAGATCATTAATAACTTGAGCGCGACCCTGATCGAAGAGTCGACAGCCCGCGCGGTCGAGCTGATCGAGAAGAGCCAGATCATCGTCATTCCCGGAGGCTTCTCCGCCGGTGATGAGCCGGAAGGATCGGGCAAGTTCATTGCCAGCTTCTTCCGTAATCCTGCCGTTGCCGAGGCGGTCATGCGCCTGCTGCGGGAGAGGGATGGGTTGATGCTGGGGATCTGCAATGGATTTCAGGCGCTGGTCAAGCTCGGGCTGCTCCCGTACGGCGAGATCCGACCGCTCACGGCCGACTCTCCCACCCTGACCTTCAATTCGATCGGGCGGCACGTCTCGCAGATGGTCTCGACCCGCATCAGCTCGACGCTCTCACCCTGGCTGGCCGCGGTGGAGACGGGCGATATTCATACGATTGCCGTCTCGCACGGTGAGGGTCGTTTTGTCGCCAGTGCAGAGTGGTTGCAGCGGTTGGCCGACCAGGGGCAGATTGCCACCCAGTATGTCGACCCGGATGGATGTGCGACCAGTCGTCTCCCCTTCAATCCCAATGGCTCCATCATGGCCATCGAAGGGATCACTTCGCGCGATGGTCGGGTCTTCGGCAAGATGGGGCACAGCGAGCGGATCGGGACCAATATTGCCAGGAATATTGACGGAGCCAAGGATCAGAGACTCTTCGAGAGTGGTGTCAGATACTTCCGCTGATACCGGTTCAGATCAATCAATACCCAGATCGATCCGCCGGTTTGACCTGTTCGATGGCGATACCGGAGCTCTTTCCGAATCGAGGGCTCCGGTCAACGATCGGGCAGCCATTGCCTTTTCGCTCACTATTTCATATCCTGCCGGCCAGCGGAGATCACTTCGCGAAAACCCCACAATTTCAGACAGATAACATAACGGAGGCAGCGATGGCAGAGAATCCAGGACGAAGGCGTTTTATTGGTAACGCAGGAGCGAGCGTAGCCGGGGCGAGTCTTCTGACCGCCCATTCATACGGCAGGGTCTTGGGCGCGAACGACCGGATTCAGATGGCGATCATCGGGTCGGGCGGTCGTGGCCGGAGCGTCATGGGCTCCTTCAACAAATTTGCCAGCGACTGTGAGTTTATCGCAGTCTGTGATGTCTATGAGCCGAATATCAATGAGGCACTGAAGCTCTCCCGCAGCGGGGCGGCGACGACGATGGACTACCGGCGGCTGCTCGAAAACCGGGATGTGGTGGGGATCCTCAATGCGACACCTGACCACTGGCATGCCGATGTTCTGCTCGATGCAGTCGCGGCAGGGAAGGACGTCTACACCGAGAAGCCATTCTCCTACTCGATCGAGCAGGGAGCTAAGATGGTCAAGGGGGTTCGGGCGACGAAGCAGATCGTCCAGGTCGGGATGCAGCGCCGGAGTTCGGAGGCGGTACGGGCGGCGAAGAGGCTGGTCGATGAGGGTGTTCTGGGAGAGATCGTTCTCGCGCGGGCGCAATGGTACTGGAACCGGAAGCCGATGCCGCAGAAGCTCTCGCTCGCCGGCAAGCTCGACTGGGAGCGTTTTCAGGGACCGGCGAAGAGCCGGGTCGCGCTGGATGAGCGGCGGTTCTTCCACTGGCGAAATTTTCGTGACTACAATGGTGGGCATGTCACCGATCAGGGGACGCACCTCATGGATGTCATCCAGTGGTTTGGCAATGACGGAAAGCCACCGGTCTCGGCGGTCTGTCAGGGGGCGATCTACGTTCATAAGGGTGGGGATGTACCGGATACTTTCAGTGCGGTCTATGAGTATCCTTCATTCATTGCGACGTGGACCCTCTGTTATGGCAACTCCTTCGAGGACAGCTGGAAGATCTTCATTCAGGGCAAGAAGGCGACCATGGTTCTCGATGATGATGGGTATCGGGTCTATCCGGAGGTCTGGAAGCGGCCGGAGATTCCGCCAGCCCTGACCCACGAGTACAAAGGGGGTATTCCAACCGAACCGCACGTTCGAAATTTTCTCGACTGTGTGCGGTCACGGAAGGAGCCGAATGCGCCGGTCGAGGTTGGACACCGGGCGGTGACCGGTCCGCACCTCGCCAATCTGGCGCTCCATTCGCAGCGTCGAGTCGTCCTGGCCGAGGACGGAAATTCGACCCGGGCATAGATCAATTTGCAGAGAAGGTAACATGACGCGAAACATCAGATTGTCTCTCTTACTGCTGGTCGTGGCCGCAATGCTGTCGTTCCTCCCCGCCTCCCGTGGCTTTGAGAGTGCCGGGCAGAGTGGGGAAGGGCGGCCGAGGGTCGATTTTCGACGGGAGATCGAGCCGATCATCAATGCCTCCTGCCAGCAGTGTCATGGATCGAAGAAGGCAGCCGGACAGTTGCGATTGGATCAGAAGGCTGTGGCATTCAAGGGAGGGATCAGTGGGGCGGTGATCGTGCCGGGGCGTGGACGGGAGAGTCTGCTCATCCGGCGGATACTTGGCGAAGGCGGTCAGGCCCGAATGCCGATGGGTGGTCAGTCGCTGGACGCCGCGCAGATCGAGCTTCTGACGCGGTGGATAGATGAGGGAGCCAATTGGCCGGAGGATGGAGCGCAAGTGGTGCAGGTCTCCGAACCGGCCCGCCATTGGGCCTATCTCCCCCCGGTGCAGGCTGCGCTGCCGACAGTCAGGTCCGCCAGCCTGGTAAAAAATCCGATCGACAATTTTGTGCTGGCCAGACTGGAGCGGGAGGGGTTGAGCTTCTCGCGTCCGGCTTCGAAAGAGGCTCTGCTGCGCCGGGTCTATCTCGACCTGATCGGGTTGCCTCCGACAATAGCCGAGATGGACGAGTTTCTTCACGATCAGTCACCTGATGCTTATGAGAAGCTGGTCGACCGACTGCTCGCCTCCCGTCACTATGGTGAGCGCTGGGCGAGGCCGTGGCTCGATCTGGCACGCTATGCCGATTCACACGGTTACGAGTCGGACGGGTTGCGGGTGATGTGGAAGTATCGTGACTGGGTGATCGACGCGCTCAACCGAGACCTGCCCTTCAGCCAGTTCACCATCGAGCAGATTGCCGGGGATATGCTGCCGGAGGCGACGACGTCGCAGTTGATTGCAACTGGTTTTCACCGCAATACGCTGCTCAACCGCGAGGGTGGGACGGATGGTGATGAGCAGCGTTATGAAGTGATCGTCGACCGGGTCAACACGACATCGACCGTCTGGCTCGGTTCGACACTCGGGTGTGCACAATGTCATAACCATAAGTACGATCCATTCTCACAGAAGGACTACTACCGGATGTTTGCCTTCTTCGAGAATGCCGAGTACCGGATCGGGACAGAGCCTTTCCAGCGCTTTGTCTATGAGCCGGATCTGGAGCTGCCGTCTCCGGAGCAGGAAGAGAAACGGAAGCAGTTGAAGACGGAGCAGGCAGGGCTCGAGAAGATCCTCAAGACCTCGACCCCGCAACTGGAGAAGTCGCAGGTCGAGTGGGAGGCGGAGATGCTCGCCGAGCCGAAGCGCTGGGTAGTGCTCGATCCGCGTGAGTTTCAGGCGACCGGCGGGACGACGCTGACCAGGCTGGCCGATCGCTCACTGCTTGCCTCTGGGGCGACACCGGAGCTCGAGGAGTACGTGATCCGCGCGACGATTCAGCCAAAAGATCTGAAAAAGATCACCGCCCTGCGGATCGAGGCACTGACGGACCAGAGCCTCCCGCGCGGAGGGCCGGGGCGTGATCTCTACGGTAACTACATTCTGACGACGGTCGTCGCCAATGCAGATGGAAAGCCACTCACCTTTGCCGATGCCGACTGGGACAATGGTGTCAACAAGATCGACAAGAAGAACTTCTTCAACCCTTATGAGGCGGGGCAGGTGACGGATCGACCGCGGGGGTGGCTGATCAATGCAATGGCCGATGAGGTGCGACTCGACCGGCAGATGGTCATGGTGCTCGACGCTCCACTGAGTGTCACGAAACCGGTCGAGATCGAGGTGCGTCTTCTGTTCAAGGCAGGAGGTCTGAACGAGGCGATGGGCCGGGTTCGGCTCTCGGTGGCCAATCTGGAGCAGCCAATGCGACTGGTCGAGATTCCCGCCGCCCAGAAACTTGTGCTGGCGAAGTCGGCGCGGTCAGAGAAGGAACGGACCGAACTGGCAGAGCTCTTCCGTAAGGTGACGCCGCTATTGAAACGAGAGCGGGACCGGCTGAAGAAGGTCGAGGAGGAGCTCGACGGGCTGGGCATCGTCAAGGCGATGATCATGCGCGAGCGAGCTGGTTGGGACCGCCCTTCGACCTGGTTGCGCGAGCGGGGAAATTTCGCAAGTCAGGCCGAGAAGGTCTATGCTGGAACGCCCGGGTCACTTCATGCCTTCCCGGATAGTGCCCCGGCAAACCGGCTCGGGCTGGCGAGGTGGCTGGTCGACGAGCGAAATCCGCTGGTCGCCCGCGTTGCCGTCAACCGGGCCTGGGAACAGTTCTTTGGCCGGGGGATCGTCGAGACGAGTGAGGACTTTGGAACCCAGGCGGCCGTGCCTTCGCATCCGGAGCTGCTCGACTGGCTGGCGGTCGAATTCATCAAACGTGGCTGGAGCATGAAGACTCTCCACCGGATGATCGTCACTTCGGCAACCTACCGGCAGGATTCGGCTGTTACGCCGGTACTCCAGGAGCGTGACCCGGCCAACCGGCTGCTGACGCGGGGCGCGCGTTTCCGGGTTGAGGCGGAGATGATCCGTGATCTGTCCCTGACCGCCTCGGGGCTGCTCAGCCGGAAGCTGGGCGGACCGAGCGTCATGCCGCCGCAGCCGGAGGGGATCTGGCGAAATCCATACAGCCGTGAGCGCTGGCAGACAGCGAAAGGGGATGATCGATACCGGCGCGGAATCTATACATTTCTGCGGCGCACCTCGCCCTATCCGGCGATGATGACCTTCGATGCGACCAGCCGGGAGTTCTGCACGGTCCGGCGCGTCAGAACCAACACCCCGCTCCAGTCACTGGCGCTGCTCAACGACGAGGCGATGATGGAGATGGCGCGGGCGCTGGCCCGCCGGGTCTATCTGGAGGTGGATGGGCCGGTTGGAGTTGCTGATGGGGCCGGATTGGTTCGCGAGCGGCTGGCGCACGGATTCAGGCTCTGCCTGTCACGCCGCCCTGGAGAGGCCGAGCTGACGCGGCTTGAGGCTCTATATCGCCAGCAACTGGCCAATTACCAGCGCGATCCGGCCGCGGCCGGAAGATTGCTCGCCGGTGAGCAGCGCGAACTGCCGGCGGCCGAGCTGGCGGCGCTGACCATGGTGGCCAATGTGATTCTCAATCTTGACGAGATGGTGACTAAACAATAGGAGACATAATCGATATGCTATTTGATCTGAAGCTGGCCCGTTATCGAACGGTGCTCTTGATTGGTGGCGCATTGCTGGTTGGTGCGGCAGGTTCGTGGTTCTATTCCGAGGCGCAGCAGCGCCGTGAGCCGGCACCTCCACCAAATCGTGACTTTGGACGGATCTACGAGGAGGCGAAGAAAGTTGGTCTGGTCGTGCCGGCCTTCGAGTCGCCCGCGGCCGAGCCAAAGGTTATCACTCCCGGCCCCACCGTCGGCGCAGCACCATCAGATGCGGTCGTTCTCTTTGACGGCAAGGATCTTTCGCAGTGGACGAGTCTTCGTTCAGCCGGACCGGCCGAGTGGGATGTTCAGGATGGATACATGCAGGTCAAGCGCGGCAAGGGAGACATCGTCTCGAACTATGAGTTTGGTAGTGCACAGCTCCACGTCGAGTGGGCAACTCCGGAGGTCGTCAAGGGAGAGGGCCAGGCACGTGGCAACAGCGGCATCTTCCTGATGGAGCGTTATGAGGTCCAGGTCCTCGACTCTTTCCAGAACAAGACCTATTTTCATGGCCAGGCCGGTTCGGTCTACAAGCAGCATCCGCCACTCGTCAATCCGACGCGGAAGCCCGGTGAGTGGCAGGCCTACGATATCATCTTCACTGCGCCAGAGTTTGACGCGAAAGGGATGACCATCAAAAATGGCCGGGTGACGGTACTGCTCAACGGGGTGCTGGTCCAGAACGATGTCGAGATTCACGGTAACACCTGGCACGACCGTTCGCCTTACTATATTGCCCACGGCCCGAAAGCCGGTTTGAAGCTTCAGGATCACGGTGACCCGGTACGTTTTCGCAATATCTGGGTTCGACCACTCTAGTGAGATTTGCCAGGGCAGGCTGGGGACCGACCGGTCTCCACCTGCCCAAGGCAGTGGAGCAGAAGATGCAGGAAAGTATCAGCGAGATCACCCGCCGCCATTTCTTCCGTCAGGCCGGCTTTGGTATTGGAGGGATGGCCCTCTCGTCGCTCATCGACTCCCCTTTGCAGGCCGCCGCGCCGGTGGTGAAGGCGAAGCGGATCATCTATCTCTTCATGGCCGGTGCGCCCTCGCAGCTCGACATGTTCGATCACAAGCCGGCACTCAACAAATACGATGGGCAACCGATTCCTGAAGAGCTGATCAAGGGCGAGAGATTTGCCTTCATCAAGGGAACGCCGCGACTGCTCGGGTCACCATTCGAGTTCAACCGGCATGGCCAGTCGGGCCAGTTGATGAGCAATCTGCTGCCTGGATTGGCAAAGCACGCCGACGATATCGCGATCATCCGCTCGATGCGGACGACCCAGTTCAATCACGCTCCGGCACAGATCATGATGAGCACCGGCCACCAGATCGTTGGCCGGCCGAGCATGGGGGCGTGGCTCAGTTACGGGATCGGGAGCGAGAACCGTGATCTCCCGACTTTCGTGGTGCTGCTCTCTGGTGAGAACAATCCGGATGGAGGCAAGAGCTGCTGGGGAAGTGGCTTTCTGCCGACCGTCCACCAGGGGGTCGAGTTCCGTTCGAAGGGTGAACCGGTCCTCTTTGTCAACAATCCGGAGGGTGTCAGCAGCGCGGTGCGTCGCCAGACGCTCGACGCCCTGCGTGATCTGAACGGGCTCAATCGTCAGGCGCTTGGAGATCCGGAGATCGACACGCGGATTGCCGCCTACGAGATGGCCTACCGGATGCAGACCAGCGTGCCAGAGCTGACCGACATCGCCAAGGAGCCGGCGGCGGTCCACGAGGCCTATGGTACACGGCCCGGTCAGTCATCCTTTGCCAATAATTGCCTGCTCGCGCGTCGACTCGTCGAGCGGGGAGTCCGTTTTGTCCAGCTCTACCACTGGGGCTGGGATACGCACGGCAACGGTGTCGGAGTCGATATTCCCACCAAATTGCCGCGACTCTGCCGCGAGACCGACCGGCCGATTGCCGCGCTCCTGACCGACCTCAAGCAGCGGGGGCTCCTCGAGGATACCCTTGTCGTCTGGGGAGGCGAGTTCGGGCGGACTCCGGTCAACGAGGCGCGGAACGGTTCGAAGCTCCTTGGCCGCGACCATCATCCGCGTGCCTTCACCTACTGGCTGGCCGGTGGCGGGATCAAGCCGGGGACGGCCATCGGGCAGACCGATGAGCTCGGCTACAATGTCGTCGAGGATCCGGTCGAGGTTCACGACCTGCAGGCGACGATACTCCACCTGATGGGGATCGACCACACCCGTCTGACCTATCGTTTTCAGGGGCGGGATTTCCGATTGACCGATGTGCACGGTCGCGTTGTGACCAAGCTGCTGGCGTGAGGTCGCTGACGGCCCGTTGGGCCTGATGATTGGCAGGGGCAAAATTCAACTGAGAGGACAAGTTCATGACTGATAATAGTTCACGACGGAGTTTCATCAAGACCGGGGCGGCGGGAGTCGCGATGACTGCCGCGGGGTGGGGGCGCGTTGCCGGGGCGAATGACCGGCTGCGGCTTGGAGTGATTGGTACCGGCAATCGCGGGTCGGATGTCATGAGCTGGTTTATCAAGGAGGCAGATGTCGAGGTGACCGCGCTCTGCGACTGCTATGACAAGGCGCTGGCCAACGGTTTGAAGATGACCGAGGGGAAGGCGAAGACCTTCACCGATTACCGCGCTCTGCTCGCTTCGAAAGAGGTCGACGCAGTTCTCATCGCGACTCCTGACCAGTGGCACAAGCAGATGGCCGTCGATGCCTGCAATGCGGGCAAGGACGTCTACGTCGAGAAGCCACTCACCTTCTCGATCGCCGAGGGGCACGAGATCATCAAGGCGGTCAAGGCCAACCGGACAGTGCTGCAGGTCGGTCTCCAGCAACGAAGCGGCATTCACTACGCTGAAGCGAAGCGGCAGTATGTCGACACGGGCAAGCTGGGCAAGATCGCCCTTGTCCGTACCTGGTGGCACGGCAATGCCTATCACCTGCGGAAGCCCAACTTCACCGAGCAGCCGGCAGGACTCGACTGGAAGGCCTTTCTTGGCCCGGTCAAGTTCCGGCCATTCGATGCGCACCAGTTCTACAATTGGCGTGCCTATCTCGATTTCGGCGGTGGCCAGATCACGGATCTCTTCACCCACTGGATCGATGTCGTCCACTGGTTTGTCGGTGAGGATCTGCCGGTCTCGGCCAATGCCGCGGGCGGCGTCTATGCTTACAATGACGGCCGGACGGCGCCGGACACGATCACACTCGAGGTCGAGTATCCGAGCAAGTGGGTGGCGACGTTCGAAGCAACGCTCGTGCCGGGAGCACGCGGGGCGGCAATCGAGTTTCTCGGAACCGAAGGCCGGCTGCTCATCGATCGCGGCGGATACACCTACCAGGCGAAGGCTGAACGGCGGCAGGCGCCGCCAGAGCCGGTCGTCGTGAAGAACGAGATTCCGCTCGAGAAGCTCCACGTGCGCAACTTTGTCGACTGTGTCAAGTCGCGCGCGCTTCCAAATTCTGATGTGGTCAGCGGGCACCGTTCGGCGCTCGCCTCCCATCTTGGCAAGATGGCCTACCTCGAAAAACGGCGTGTCGCTTTTGTACCGGCCTCCGAGCGGGCCCAGGTGATCACACCCGATGTCGGGAAGCGATCCTGACAGAGTCTAAAAGAAAATGAAGAGACGTGATTTCATTTCACGGACGAGTGGAGCGGCAGTCGCACTTGGCCTGCCGCTCGACCGTTCTCTGGGCATCACTCAGGCTGGGGCACCAGCCGAGTCGGCCGAAGAGCTGCTCGCCATCACGCAGGCCGCGCAGCGGCTCGAGGCCGTGCTGAAGATGCAGATCGTCGATGAACAGGATCCGCAGGCTGGTGGATTTATCTCCCCGGCCTATGGATTTGCTCTGGCGGCATTGAACGCGCTCGAGATAAGGAATCTTGGCGCTCTCTATTGCCATCGGCGTTCGGCCCATTACCACAGCCCGGAGCTGGCCCGGCGGATCGATCTGGCCCTGGGCTGGCTGGAGCGTGCTCAGAACGCCGACGGGACGATCGATCTGCCGACGACCAATTTCCACTCTCCGCCGGATACGGCATTCGTGGTGGTCGATCTGGTTCTTTTCTATCGCCTGCTCGAGAAGGACCTTGCAGCCCCCCTGCGCAGTCTGTTGCCGCGGTTCGAGAAGTTTCTGCGCCGGGCAGCCGAGGCGATCGCCACCGGGGGGATCCACACGCCAAACCACCGCTGGGTAGCCGCCTCGGCACTTGCAGCGTGTTACAGGCTCTTTCGAGTGCCGCTCTATCTGCAGCGGATCGAGGCCTGGCTGGCCGAAGGGATCGACTGCAACGCCGATGGTGAATACACTGAGCTGAGCAATGCCATCTACAACTCAGTCTCGAACCGCGCCCTGCTGACGATTGCAGAATCACTCGACCGCCCGGAGTTGTTCGAGCCGGTGCGGCGCAATCTGACCATGATGCTCCACTGCATCCACCCGGATGGTGAAGTCGTGACAGACTACTCGAGGCGTCAGGACAAGCTGGTTCGATCCTGGCCCGGCAACTACTACCTTCATTACCGGATCATGGCGACGCGCGACAATGACGGCCGGATGGCAACCATGGCCGACCGCATTGTCGGGCAGGCGCAGGAGAGTCCGGCGCCGGTCTCGCTCGGTTACGAACTGGCCGAGTTGATGCTCAGACCCGAGCTGCGCGAAGAGAAGGTGGTACGAGCACCACTTCCTGACAACTATTTGCGCCATTTTCGGGACTCGGATGTCGTCCGGCTGCGGCGCGGTCAGTTGAGTGCGACAATTGTCGCGAGGAGTTCGCGCTTCCTCTCGGCGCGCAGCGGCGGCGCTATTATCGAGGCCGTTCGACTCGCCAGCGCCTTCTTTGGCAAGGGACAGTTTATTGCCAACCGGCTCGAGAAGGATGGGGAAACCTGGGTTCTGCGCCAGGAGCTGGAGGCCGCCTACTACCAGCCATTTGCGACCGGTGAGGGCATTCCCCAGCCTGACTGGGAGAAGCTTGACCGCAATCGCCGCCAGCGCTCACACATCTGCCGATTGAGGTCGGAGGTGCGTCTGACACCCATCGCGGGTGGCTTTGAACTTGCGGTCGCGATCGATGGAACCGACCGTGTGCCAGTCGCTCTCGAATTCTGGTTCCGCCCTGGTGGTGAGCTGGCGGCCGCCGGTGGAGAGCTGGTCGCCGCGAACGGAACGACTTTTCTGGTCGGTGGAAATGCGAAGTACCGGCAGGGCCAGGCGACCTGGATCATCGGTCCCGGCCGGGCCGAGCATCGCTGGGCCAACCTGCGCGGAGCCGAACCGCCGATCGAGAATGGCACACCGCTCACCCTCGCCGGGTTCACTCCATTCCGCCACCGCCTCAGACTGGTGATCGAGTCATGACCGATTGCCGGATCGTTCTGGTCCACCCGCGTGATCCGAACAATATCGGGGCGGTCGCCCGGGCGATGAAGAACTTTGGCTTCACCGATCTGGCTGTCGTCGCCCCGCACCCACCGGTCTGGGAGGAGGTGACCGCGGCGGTCAAGGCTGAGGATATCCTTGCCGGTGCGCGGGTCGTCCCGACGCTCGGGGCCGCGATCGAGGATCGAACCTTTGTCATTGGCACGCTTGACCGGACACGGGTCGAGGAGAAACAGACGCTCTTTACTCCCCACGATCTCAGTCATGATCCCCTGCTGACGACAGAGCGGCTCGCCCTCGTCTTTGGATCGGAGAAGCACGGACTGGTCAACGAGGATCTGAGCCACTGCCATCGGCTCATGAGCATTCCGACTCGCCACGGGTGCCCATCGATGAACCTGGGCCAGGCAGTCGCCATCTGCTGTTATGAACTGGTCCGTGAACCGGCACAGCTTGACCTCTCGCCACGCCCGGCAACACTCGCCACCGCCGGAGCTGTCGACCGTGCGCTCACCCTCGCACTCGAGACTCTGCGGAGGATCGACTTTGTCCTGCCCGGCAATGAACCCGACCTGACCCGTCGTCTCCGTTCCACCTTCATGAAATTTGGAATGAGCCATTATGATGTCGAGATGTTATGCGGTATCCTGAGCCGGATTAATCGGCTCAAATAGATGAACTCAAGAGTATCGAATTCGAACCAATGG
>CAIOZW010000219.1 GCA_903862855.1 uncultured Acidobacteriota bacterium | reverse complement strand
CCTGCCGACCCGGAGTGCATCATCGGCGAGACGGAGTATGGAATCAGATACGCAACGATCTGTGGACGCGGCTCCGTACTTGGTGTCCAGTTCCATCCTGAGAAGAGCCAGGCCACCGGACTAACCCTGCTACGCCATTTTGCCGAATCGTGAAATCGCCGGCGACTCCCTGTCCATACCTCTCTCGACAAATTGTTGATGAAGAGGTCGGCGGCTCGCCTCACTTCTCATCGCCTTTCAATTGGTCTGGCTTGTTTCGAGGCAGTTCCTCTCACTGTTCCTGACGCTCCATCCTGAAGGCAATTTAAATCTATCGATGGCCAATCGATCCTCCATTTGCTGAGGATAAACGCTTATCAACATCTGCACTATCATTAAAATTTTGTCGAATATACTCGTATTGCACAATGTTCAGTCATCACTATGCTTGACTGGTATCTCGGGAAGACACAAAATGGCAGTCCTGTGGGTTCTGTTTTCAGATCTGTGTTCGATCAACTGAAATCATTTATTATCAAGAATTATCAACCTGCAACATCTCAACACCTGCTGTTGAGAGCCA
This sequence comes from uncultured Acidobacteriota bacterium, assembly GCA_903862855.1. GTDB lineage: Bacteria > Acidobacteriota > Blastocatellia > RBC074 > RBC074 > CAIOZW01. The sequence goes on along the minus strand of CAIOZW010000219.1, from coordinate 2,691 downwards.
GTCCTTGAATTATTCGAGGAGATTCGTTCATTACCTCCTCAATTAATTGCCGGGGGAGACTCCTGTTATGTTCGGCCATCTTCAGGAAGCATCGACTATACTCATTATGTCGATTCCGTCGATTCCGTTTATTCCGTCTGGCAGGTTGTTGAAGCAGGCTGACCATATATTGAGATCATTGAAGATAGTCCCCATTCTGATATGCGGTCTAATCAATATTGATAATTTGATTAGCTGGCTGAACGGACTCCATCCCTTTTGTTTCCTGTACATTTATATGTCATAAATATGGGGCGAGGTGATCAATTTACAACTATGTCGGTCTATATCAGACAATTTGTAATAATTGAGGCATTGAATTGAGACCTATGCTTTTCCACTTATCGACGTTCAGGGACATTCAATTTTGACGATGATGAATGAAACCAAGATCAACACATACATGTTTGGGGACTTTCGTCTCGACTCTCGAAGGCAACGACTTGTTCGTGGTGAGACCGTCATCCCATTGACCAGAAAACGCTATGAAATACTGTTGCTCCTGATCGAGAATGCAGGGAGAGTGCTCCATAAAGACGAGATTCTTGAACAGATCTGGCCGAATCAGGCAGTCGAAGAGTCAAACCTGACTCAGCATATATATGTTCTGCGGCGACTGATCGAGGATGATCCACGCTCACCTGACTATATCCTGACGATTCCAGGCGAGGGCTATCAGTTCTCCCCGCTGATCGAAGTAGTAACAGGCTCTCTGGGAACTTCTGATTCCAGCTCGGCTACCGGTGTGGTACCTGATCAGCAACCAGCTATGCCTGGGGTGGGGACACCCACGGAGAGTCAGACCCGTCTCACGATTGGAAAGGCCATTCTGAGTCGACTCAATAAAGGGAGAAGTGTGACCCTCAGCCCACTCAACGTGGCTGGAATCACCGTGCTGGTAATGGTACTTGTGACATCACTGGTATTTTTCTTCAATCGACAGTCCAATCTTCAAAACAAGCCCCTGCCATTGATCAGTCCCTTGTTGACCGGTCCAGGTATAAAAAGTAACCTTACCTATTCTGCAGATGGCAAATTTCTCGCCTTCACCTCCGACCTCGAGAGTGCAAACCAGCCCGATATCTATGTGAAAATTGCCGGTACAGGTGAACCGGTGCGGATCACCAACTCCGCGGACGGAGAGTTCTTCATCGCCTGGTCGCCTGATGGCCGAGAAATTGCGTTCTTACGCTGGTCCCCTGAGCGGCCTTCGAACTATCAGTTGATCGTCACACCTGCCTTGGGAGGAATGGAGCGGGAGATCGCCCAGGTTGATGGCGGACTATCCTGGTCACCTGACGGTCGTTTCTTCGCCGTTACACTGAGCGAACAGCCTGACAGGGCGACCGGCGTCTATCTGCTCTCAGTTGATGGACAGTCGCGGCAGGCACTTTCAGTTGCTGAAAACCAGCGAATCATCGATACAAAGCCGAGATTTTCTCCGGATGGATCCCAGGTTGCGTTTATAAGGTGGTCAGCCTCGAGTTCGGGGGATCTCTTTATTGTCAATACACGCAATCGCGAGACTCGCCAGATCACCTTTGACCAGCAAAACATCAATGATATTCAATGGTCTCCTGACGGAAAGTCGATCTTCTTCTCTTCAAATCGCAACGGAAACCAGCGTTTGTGGCGGATCGATTCTACGGGTGGAACTCCTGAACTGATCAACAACGTCCCGGCCGATATTGCCAATTTTACGATCTCACCCGTCAACAATGGTCATCAATTCATTGCCTATACTCAGAATATCAACGATACCACAACAGCGGTTTACCAGCTCGGTGCTGGAAATAGCGGTGTTGGAGCAAAGAGTGTCGAGGTTGGTGGTGGAGCAAAGCCGAGCTGCGTGATAAACAGCTCGCGGCGTGACGATTCACCGAGATGGTCACCAGATGGTCAGCAGTTAGCATTTGTCTCCAATCGATCGGGATTCGATGATATTTGGATCACCAATTCAACCTGTACCGGGGATAGGCAACTCACTTCACTGAAAAGTAATGATATTGGCAGCCCACGGTGGTCACCTGACGGACGAATGATCGCCTTCGACATCATGAATCAAGGCCAGGCTGACGTGATGATGGTCGAGGTCAGCACCGGGAGGATCGTGCGGATGACGGCCGATCTGAGCGATGATCGGCTCCCGGCCTGGTCCGCTGATGGACAGTGGCTCTATTTTACCTCTGAACGGAGCGGAGAGACACAGATCTGGCGGATGGCAACCGAGGGTGGCAGTACCTTGCAGGTTACCAGCAAGGGTGGGTTTGAGCCGATGGAGTCTCCAGATGGAAAGCGATTGTTCTATACAAAGATCCATTTTCTCTGGCAGAAGGATCTGGTGACCGGTGAGGAGTCGCTGGTGAAGGAGCTCGCCAGCATACCTGTCAGACGCTACTGGCATATTGGAGCAAACCATCTCTATTATGTTCCGCAGAGTTCATCAACCCAGCCTGCAGTCTTCAAATTGAATCTGTCGACCAGGGTCATCTCGAAAGAGATCGTAATTGGTGGCTTTACAAACCGTTTTTTGCCCGGAATCTCGATCACGGCTCGGGAGGATATGCTGGCCGCAAGCTTTATCGGCTATCATTTTACCGATGTTCTGCAGATTGAGAACTGGTGGTAACCCATCTACAGCAGACGTGGAGT
>CAIOZW010000218.1 GCA_903862855.1 uncultured Acidobacteriota bacterium | reverse complement strand
GTTTGCTCCAATCATGACCCCGCCATCGATCAGGGGCAGGGTCGTTCCGCAACGAAAGGTCCGCTTTCTCTCACCATCAGTCTTCCTCTCGCGAAGACAGGTCGCCCCGATCGGTGATGCCCTGCGCCATCGCGCGGCCAGCGCTCCCGGACGTTATGGTGCTCTGCTGATGTCCGGGTGCCAGGATGCCGAATACAGCTACGATGCGTGGTTCGAGGGACGACCCAATGGAGCTTTCACCTTTGTCGCCATTCGTGCCCTTGCAAATCTCGCTCCCCGGGCGACCTATGCCGACTGGCACAAGGCGATCCGGTCCATGCTCCCTTCCCAGCAGTATCCACAGTCTCCAAATCTCTTCGGTTCGACAACCATGAAGAGATGGCGTGTCTTCGAATAGCTGCTTCTCGCGAGTCGGGGCAGCTCGCTCCGACTCGCACGCAATTCTCAGCTCCACTTCTCACAGAAGCGATCACGGTCGATCATCTTCAATGATCCTGGTGTAAAGTATCCATTGGTCCAGCTGTCGTCGATGTCGAGGGTGAAGGGGCGAAATCCTCGGGCCTTCGCCGGCTGGTTCACTTTGAAACGGAAACGGTAGTGATCATAGATCCGCAGCAGCTCGCATCCGTAGGCGTCGGCAACGTCCGTGTCACCGCGAATGACCAGGTAGTTCTCGTCATTATCCCGTGAGGCCGCCTTCGAAAGATTGTGGGAGCCACTGATGATGACCGGATTATCCGAGGTGAAGTCGACGACGATCACCTTGGTGTGGATCAGGATATTCCCGCGCTGCCCCTTCGTCGACTCCTTCAGAAAGCCTTCCAGCCCATCTTTCAGCCACGCTGCCGCTGCAAAGTTGGCTGTCCGGTCGGCGTGGAAACCGGTGATCCGGCTCCGCTGATTCTCGATACCGAACCTGAGAATACTGTCATTCGGCTGACCGATCAGCGCCTCTTCGATCCCATCGTCGAGATTGAAGGCCGTGCAGAAGAGGACATCCCGCCTCGCCAGACCGATCAGCGTTCTGAAGGCATCCAGGTCCTCCGGTTGGGAACGCGGTGAGAAGCCGGTAAAGAAGGGCACGTTCAGATCGATCCGGTCGTTGACATTGATGAAACGGCGGGTCTCGGCCGTCGTTGCCCCATTGAAGATCTGTTCAAAGAGTGTCAGAAACTCTCGTGACGTGTCAGGACGATTGACGACGTGGACAACATTGGCCTGGCGATAGACACCATTCTCGGTAAAATTGGTCGACCCGGCCAATACTGCCTCCGGCTCACGCTGCCCGTTCCGGATCCGGCTCAGGACAATAAACTTATGGTGAAAGATGCTGTTGGTGATTCGCGGCCGTTTTACTTCCGGCGGCAGATTGCGCAGACACTCTTCGTTGGCTGCCGTCTGCGGATCGTTTGGCCGGGCGTGATAGAGCACTCGAACCTTTGCCCCGCGCTGGTGGGCTGCCTCGACTGCCCGGGCGATCTCCTCCAGCTCGTACTCGTAGATGGCGATATCGATCGCCCAGCTTGAATCGACGGCCCGATCGAGAAACCTCGTGATCTCCTCGAGCAGTCCGTCACTGAGCCATTTCAAGGCGTTCGGTGGCAAACGGTAACTCGAGAGCCGCCCCTCCTTCCGCGCCTGCTCGATCTCCTTGTCAACATCCTTGAAGGCGCGGGAGAAGGCCTGACTTGCCGCTGCTGCCCGGTTGAAATGGACAATGTGCTTGCCAACTGCCGTGACAGGCTGAACCGTCACCGTTGGTCCCGGGGCCAGCTTCGGACTCTCTGCACTGCCATAGACCGGGCTGACGATGTACTGATACTTCTCCCCCGCCTCGATGGTGTAGTCGGCCCAGCGAAACTTCTGGATCGGCGCGATATTGGTCGGACTCGGCACTCCAGGCGGTCGGCTTATATGCGGAAAATTGAGCAGGCCATTCAACCACTTCCGCTTCCCGTTCGAGACCTGTACCCGTTCGATTGCAAAACCGAGCAGACCCCGCCGCATCGTCTCGTCAATGTTCATCGCCAGCAAGACCGAGTTCGATCCAGTGTAGGCTTTGACATAGACTCCGTTCCGCTTCCCCTTTTTTCGCATTGCTTGACCTCGTCTCAAGTCGGCCTGTCGGTTGGGGCGAGACAGCTCGCCGCTACTTGCGCGAATCCGGTGTCGTCATCTGCTCAAGCAGTGTCCCGAGTCGCCGGATCTCTTCGCCGTAACGCGCCCAGTCACCGGCACGCTGCGCCTCGATCGCCCGATCGTAGATGGCCCGCGCCTCTGCCGCCATGCTTGCCGGTGTCGCCGTGACCGGTGCACTTGTCGGAGTTGTGACGGTCGTCTCCGGTGTGAGGGGTAAGCTCCCAGCCGCACCAAAGATTCGCTCGAGGCTCCCCTCGAGGGTCGGTTCCATGGCAATCCGGTTCTCGGCGACGACGATCACCCGCTTCAACTCCGGAATCTTCCCCGACTCCGCCTTCAGATAGAGCGGCTGCACATAGACCAGCGACTCCCTGATCGGGATCACCAGCAGTGTCCCGAGGATGACTTTCGATCCGCGCTGATCCCAGAGCGAGAGCTGGCGCGAAATCTCCGCATCCTGATTGATCCTTGCGACGACCTGCTTTGGACCGTAGATCAGCCGCTGCTTGGGAAACTTGTAGACGCGCAGCTTGCCGTAGTTCTCTCCATCTGCCCGTGCAACCATCCACGATGCCAGATTGTCCTTGCTCCGTGGCGTGAAGGGAAGCATAAGGATGAACTCTTCTTTCTTCTCCTCAGGCAGTCTCATCACCGCATAGTAGGGGCTCATCGTCTTCGACTTGCCGTCAGACTCCTGGAGCGAAGCGACTTCCCACTGATCCTCCTTGTTGTAGAAGATCTGTGGTTCATCCATGTGGTAGGTTGAATATACCTTTGTCTGAATGTTGAATATGTCGACCGGGTAACGCAGATGAGCGCGGAGTTCCTCGGGCATCTCTGCCAATGGCTTGAAGGTTCCGGGAAGGATCCGCTCCCAGGTTCTGATGATCGGATCTTCGGGATCGGAGATGTAGAGGCTGACCGATCCGTGATAGGGATCGATCACCGCCTTGACCGAGTTCCGAATATAGTTGACTCCGTCCACTCGCTGTGCATAAGGATAGCGGCTGCTGACCGTGTAACAGTCGTTGATCCAGTAGAGTCGTCCCTTGGAGATGACCATGTACGGGTCTTCGTCAAACTCGAGGAAAGGCACGATCTGACGGAGCCGATCGCGGACTGTGCGGTGGAAGAGCACCCGGCTCTCGGCGGTAATATCGTTCGAGAGCAGCAGCTTCATATCACCAAAGCGCGAAGCAAAGAGCAGCTTGTGCCAGTAAGATCCGATTGGCACGCCGCCCGTTCCCTCATATCGGGTATAGACATTCTTTTCGCCCTCAGGATAATTGAACTCCTGGGCCGCCGTGCGGACATAGACCGGTTCGTGTGAGAGCTCACCGAAATAGATCTCCGGGGACTTCACCTCCAGCTCGGGCACTGTCGTCACCGGAGGCAGATCCTTGATGAAGAGTACTGGTAGACCCTCCGGGGTGACCCGATTTGCCGGGCCGAGCGTCAACCCAAAGCCGTGGGTGAAGGAGAGCCGCTCGTTGATCCAGTTGCGGTTCGGCAGGCTGCCGATCGAGATTTCACGCGGTGAGATCATCGTCTGCTGCAATTCACCATTGATCAGATAACGGTCATTGTCGACCGACTGGAATTCGTAGTATGTCCGGATCTCCTGAATCTGGGCAAAAGTATCGAGCAGTGGATGATGATCCCACAGCCGCACATTGTTGATCGTCGGCTTGTTCTCCTCGATGTCGGCTCTGGTCAGGTTCATCTCACCCGAGAGCTCGCGCTCTTCAATCCGATCGAGCCCGAAGGCCTGTCGCGTCGCCCGGATGTTGTGCTCGATGTAGGGAGTCTCCTTGACCAGTTCATTGGGAGCGACCGAGAAGCGCTGGACAAGCGCCGGAACAATGAGTTGACCGCCAATGACCAGTAGCAGGTAGACGAAGACCCCCGCATAGATCGGTCGATTACTCTTCATGACCGTCCCTGCCAGAGAGAGGATCGCCAGCAGAATGGCGACGCCCGCGATAATCTTCAGCAGCGGCAAGCGGACCGCCAGATCAGTGTAGCCCGCTCCCGTCACCGGACCATTGTCCGAATAGAGCAGATGGAACATCGCCAGCCGGGACCGCCACGCGAGGAGCAACGCAAAGCCCGCTCCCAGAACCAGGAGATGGCGTCGTGCCCCACTCTCGAGAAGTCCGCGCTGCCGGTCGTATGAGGTCGCACTACGCATCAGATTGAGTATCAGAACCCCGAGCGAGGTGACAATCAGCACCTCCATCAGCGTCTCCTGGAGCAGATCGTAGAGTGGCAGGGTGAACAGGTAGAAGGAGATCTCCTGTCCAAAGATCGGATCGGTCTCGCCAAAGGGCTGGCGATGCTGATGCTGCTGAAAGAGCTCCCAGGCTCTCCAGCCGGTCGCCCCAACCCAGAGCCCTCCCAGCAGTGAGAGCGGCAGCACCCAGCGCTCGATGAATCCGGCAATATCGGGCACGGCAATCTTCTCGTTGTTGATGTTGAACGAGATGAAGCGCACCAGCCGCGCCCGCGCGGCGCTCAACCGCAGTGCCAGTTTCAGGTTGGCCCAGATGAAGATGGTCCCGGCCAGAAAAGCTCCTCCGCCAAGCCAGAGCTTCGACTCGATCGCCGTTCGGAAGACATTCGTGTAGCCCACTTCACGGAACCAGAGCAGCTCAGTGTAGAAACCTACCACGGCTGGCCAGATCAGCAGAAAGAGGATCAGCACAATAACAAAGGCCAGCCAAGGCGATCTGAGGAACTGCAATGATGCCCCCCGCGGTGGTTCGCCAGCTGACTCGGCACGGTCGACAAAGAAATCGTTGCTCATAGATTGCTCCTTCTCCATAATAATGGACCAACTCTGCGGTAAGTACCAGTAGCAGCTGTTTACAATTCAAACTGGACCGGGCGTCGTCCCGGCGCCCGGTGATGACAAGTTGCCGAGATCAGAGATCTTCAGGCTGGAAAGGCAAGGTTCAAGGGATGTTACTCAAAGACAGGATTGCCCTGGTAACCGGGGCGGCGCAGGGGATTGGTGAACACATCGCCCGAGAGTTCAGTGCCGAAGGGGCAACGGTGATTCTTACCGACATCGATGCCGAACGGCTCGAAAGGACGGCCGCAGCGATCCGGGCCGGTGGACATGACGTCCTCGCGAAGGCGCTGGATGTTCGTGACCGATCGAGTGTAAAAACAGCCATTCCGGAACTGCTCTCCCGTCTCGGCCGGATCGATATCCTGGTCAACAACGCCGGCGCCTATCCTCGCCGCCACTTTCGCGAAATGTCCGATGAAGAGTGGGATCGGATCGTCGATCTCAATCTGACCGGCGTCTATAACTGCACTCGTGCGGTCGTCCCCTCCATGTCAGAACGACACGAAGGCGTGATCATTAACATCAGCTCGGTCACCTATCTGGTCGGCCTCGCCAATCTTTCACACTATATCAGTGCCAAGGGGGGAGTTGTCGGTTTTACACGCGCGCTGGCCCGCGATCTGGGTCCGGACGGAATTCGCGTCAACTGTATCTCACCCGGAGCGGTCGCCACCGAGAGCGAGGCAGAGATCTATCGCCCCGGCGAGGTCGAGGCGCGTATCCTGCCCCTCCAGTCTCTCCAGCGGCGCATTCTTCCTCGTGATATCGCGACGGTTGCCGTCTTTCTCGCTTCGAATATGTCTTCGGGGATGACCGGCCAGACGGTCAATGTCGATGGCGGCTGGGCTATGTACTGAAGGTCACTCTTTAACCTGTCGAAGTGTCAGGCCGGAACGATATTCTGCAGTCCAAGGCATCCTTATCTGGCATGCCAATTCCATCAATCTGCCTCTTCCCGCAGAGTCCTCAACCCCTCGACCTTGCTCATCTGACCCTGTTCGAAGCTGATCATCGACCGCTTTCGCGGCAGTCCCCAACGGAAGCCACCCAGACTGCGATTCTGCGGGATGACACGATGGCAGGGAATCAGCCAGGCAATGCGATTCGCCCCCACTGCCGTTCCGACCGCGCGGGAGGAGCCTGGTGCTCCGATCGCACGCGCGATTGCCCCGTAGGTCGTCAGTCCTCCGAACGGTATGGCCAGCAGTCTCTCCCAGACCTGATGCTGAAATTGTGTGCCGGGAAGAATAAGTTCCGGTATCTCGATCTCAGGAGCAAAGAGGTTGCTGACCAGTGATTGTGCGAACGAGTGATCCGGTTCCGAGCGGTGATTTGGCCAGTATTGCCGGAAAAGCTCCAGTCCGGTCGTTCGCTCATCCGGATCGTGGAGACTCAGATGGCAGACCCGGTTCTCCCGCGTCGCGATCAGGCATTCACCGAACGGGGTCACTGCCAGACCATACTCAACCCGGATCGCGGGAACCTCCGCGAGCGCAAGCCTCGTCAGGAGGGGCCGTTCCGGCACTGAAAGCGTCTCGAGCAACTCTTGCCCGGCAAGTGAGACTTGCCGTTCCTGATCATTTGAATCGGTACTCATGCCTGTGGACTGCGTGGTAGTCTTTCCGGGTGGCAGAGGTTGGTCCGCCAGACCTGACCTAAACGGATGCGGGAGGCCAGTCAGGTCCGGCAGACTCGAGGATACAAGGCTGGCCGACTCAGTAGGTCGCGCGGCCGCCGGTCATATCAAAGGTAAAGCCGGTCGTGAAGCTGGCGCCAGGTGAGACGATGAAGGCGACGATGCTCGCGATCTCATCAAGAGTTCCGCACCGTTTCATGGGAATCTTGTCGGTCATATAGGTGACCTGCGATTCGGGCAGGGCTTCGACCATCGCCGTGCGGATCACTGCCGGGGCCAGTGCGTTGACCGTAATCCCATTCTCGGCATACTCCTTGCCCTGGACCTTGGTCAGTCCGATCACCGCCGCTTTCGAAGCCGAATAGGCGAGCATCCCGGCATTTCCATCCTTGCCGGCAATCGAGGCAATGTGGAGAATCCGGCCATAGCCCTGACTCAGCATGACTGGCAGCACAGCCCGCGAGGTGAGAAAGCAGCCATTGACATTGACATCGAAGACGAACTTGAAGTTGTCAAACTCGACCTCATGAGTCTTGATGCCCGTCCGCCCTGTCACCCCGGCACTATTGACGAGGATGTCGATCCGGCCATACTCGGCCGCAATCTGCCCCATCAAAGCACCAACTGCTGCCTCATCAGTCACGTTACAGGGAAAGATACGTCCACTCGCGCCAACCTCGGCGACGGCCTTCTCCAGAACCTCGCGCTGCAGATCGACCATCGCTATCCGCGCGCCCTCGCTTGCCAACCGCTTGGCGATCGACAGCCCCAGGCCTGCCCCCGCACCAGTGATCACTGCTACCTGACCCTCGAACTGATTTCCCATCTTGTTGAATGCCTCCTCAAATTGGACAGATTGAATATTGTCGTCTGCTTCAGTCGACCGGCGAAATATAGTGGGGATTGATCGCCTTGTAAAGTCCCGTTCAGTCGCGGATCAGATGCCGGTCGAACCCGAGCGCAATCAGCTCTTCAGCCGCCCCCCAGACATTATCGGGAATATCCTGGGGAATCTGAAATCCGCGTGCCGGGTAATGCCTGATTCGCTGCAGATCACCAATCATCAGGTTGATGACCAGGTCACGCGGCAGCTGCGGTGTCGGATAGTCGGCAAAGGATATTGGCGGGGAGGAGACGAGTGGATCGATCTCCGGCCAGAACTTGCGGAAGGTCGCATAAGCCCGCCGCTCCATATAGGGTTTCTGGACGAGGATGATTCGCCGCGGCAGTAGCCCGACCTCCTCCAGTCTACGCCGACTGAAGATGATATTCTCGCCAGTGTTGGTCGAGTCCGGCTCGATGAGCAGCGCCTCCTCCGGCACACCGCGTTCGCGGGCGATCTCCGCAAAGAGGATGGCTTCCGGTCGATCAAAGATCTTCTCGGTCAGTTTGCCCGAACCACCTGACATCATCAGCCGTGGGGCAAGACCTGCCAGCCAGAGATCGGCAGCATGCGCGGCGACCCGGATATCGTTACTCCCCAGGGCAAGGATCAGGTCGACCTTCTCCAGCCGGTGGTGGAGATGATGATAGTCCCAGATCAGCTCGGCCAGGGTCTCGATCCGCTCCGCCCGCTCCATTTCAGCTCCGGCCCTTGATGCCCAGAATACGCGCCATCGTACCGCCATAGATCTTCTTCCGGCTCTCTTCCGGAACTTCACAGGCATCGAGCATCCGTTCGAACTGTCCGAGGACACTGTCGAGATTCTCCGGCGGCTCGTCGGTTCCGAAGACGAGCTTCTCGAACGCGTAGACGGCATCCTTCGAGCTGTGAAGCGATGGCCCTTCCCACCAGAGATATTCGCGGAAGATCCCGAGATTGCGTGACTTCTTGAGGAGCGATGAGCCGGTCAGATCGAAGTAGAGATTCTTCTCCCACCGCGCCGCTTCGGCTGCCTCTTCGTACCAGGGATTGCCAAGATGGGCTCCCTGGATGACCAGCTTCGGAAAGGATCTCGCGACCGTGTGCAGATACCCCGGGCGCATGCGCGCCATCGATGATGGCTCCGGCTCGTCACTCGATCCGGAGACGATCCCGGTATGAAAGAGTGCGACCAGTCCGAGAGACTGCATCACATCATAGAGCGGAAAATATGAGAAGTCGTCCCAGTTGTGGCGGGGCGTGTGCATCTTGATCCCTTTGAAACCGGCCTCCGCAAATTGACGAACCTCTTTGACCGCATTGAAATCGTCAACATTGATCTGGCCGTAGGGGATGATGACGTCAGGATGAACTCGAGCAGCTTTGCTGACAGTCTCAAGATTGGCGAATCTGGTCAGTACGCAGGCCATTGCATTACGTGGCCCATAGATTCGAACCAGCCGCTCGAGATATCCCGGTGCCGGGTCGAAATGGTGGTGAGAATCGATGATAAAACGGCGGGGAACTGCCCTCTGACCTCCATCGGCGCTCCCCCGCAGGCACACCCCCGCAATCGTTGACGCCGCTCCAAGCAGGAAGTGGCGCCGGGTCCTGTTCTCGTGCATTGAACTCTCCTTGTTCGGTCACAGCCGTGAGACATTCCTCTCAATCGACTTTCTGGTTATACAACCGAACCTGTCACTCCTCAAGCCTGCGGAGCAGCTTGAGTCTCTCTACCCTTGAGCGGGTGACCGGGTCACTGCAGTGACGAATCGAGAATTCTCAGGGTATAGACCGATTTGCCGCTTCGGGCGGCCACGCCGATGAGGTATTCGCCAGGGATCAGCGTTCCGCTGATACTCTCCGCTGCCACCCCTGTCCTGGTACTCGACGCCAGCACTTCGAATCCGCCCTGTGTGTTCTTACGATAGACGATCAGATCCAGATCGGCATCATTGAAGAATGAAAGGTCGATCAGCAGACCGGTTCGTACGGCCACGTTGAGCCGAAACAGATCGGGAATCGGCAGCTTCTCACCATTTGTCAGAGCAAAGACCAGCTCCCCGGTCTCGCCACTGATCACATCCCCTTCGACGAGGCTCTGGATGGCGACCGGCATCGCCTGATCGATGGTGTTGTTCGGTTCGACTTCACGAAGCCGCAGCGCGCTGTTCGCAGAGATCTGAAAAGTGACCTGTTTACTCTCGCTGCTCGACTTCCCGGTCTCCTGATCATAATTGATTGCCGTGATCTGACTGCTACCCTTCAGCAGGCCGGAGGGGATGATCGAGGTGAGAGACAATCCATTTCCCTCATTGATCGGAAAAGCGGTATTGATCAGTTTGTTGCCCTGATAGAAACGGAGCGTCGTGATGAGGCTCTTGCTGTTACTGAAGCTGTCAGTATTTGGATTGAACCACGTGGTCCCGAAATTGTTACCGGTGACAAAGATCTGATCACCCTCCTTGCCACTGTCGGTTCCGGTTGTTCGATTGATGATCCGCGAGATGGATGGAGTCGGGGGCGGCTCGACATTTTCATTGAGCACCGAAAAATCGAGTGCATTGGAGTTGGCACTCTCGACCCCGGCCTCATCGAGAAGCCTCGCGACGATTATCGTCTTGCCCACGGGAAGCCCCGTCGGTGGAACGATGACCGAGAGTGAATTGCTGGTCGCCCGGCGGACCTCGGCCTCAAAACTCAGCAGACTTGTGGTGGTCTGACCTGCCGGGATAAAGCTGATCGTGTTCAGATTCGGGTTGGTGCTGAATCCGCTGCCACTGATCGTCACCTCATCGCGGGGGGAACCTTCACTGGGGCTGACACTCGACAGTTTAGGCGCCGGGACCAGCTTCTGGGTGACAGTGAAATTGAGCGGGGCGCTCGGATCAGAGACCGCACCGTTCCCCCCATCGACCACGGCAACCTGAATGCTGACCTGACCCGGACCAACTTTGGGGATGCGGATGGCCAGCGCCGGCTGACCCGACGTGTCGTTGAATCTTTTGATTTCGGATGGGGCAAGGGTAGTCAGAACTCGGCCACTGCGGCTGAATGTTACATAGTTCCTGATGGCTGTCGACGAGAGCCCACTGCCAAAGATCGATACAATGCTGCCTTCGGCCGCAGAGGAGGGAGTAACATTGCTCAGAATTGGACCAGGTTGCTTGACCGTGACCACTGAGGATCCATCGATTGCCACTCCGTCAAGATTGGCCTTGGCCTCGATGATTGATATTCCGGAGCTGCCGGGAGTCACGTTGAAAGAGGCCGTCGTCTTCCCGGCCGGTATCGTCACATTTGCTGGAACCTTGGCGACCGACTCATTGCTGCTGGTGAGGCTGATCGGCTGTCCACGAGTCGATGCCGGTTCGGTGAGAGTCACGGTGATCGAAGCTGGCTTCGCATTGAGGCTCAGGTTGAGGGCGGAGGGTGAAAGGACCAGCCCCGGCTGACTGGTATCACTGAGCGCGATTGTCCCGACGTCGGTGACACCGGCACGAGTCGAGATGGT
>CAIOZW010000217.1 GCA_903862855.1 uncultured Acidobacteriota bacterium | reverse complement strand
GCCGGGACGGCCATGATGGCTCCTGTCCCGTATCCAGTGAGGATGAAGTTGGCCGTCCAGACCGGTATCTTCTCGCCGTTGAAGGGATTGATCGCGTGGTGGCCGGTAAAATGTCCGACCTTCTCCTTGCCTTCGACCAGACGGTCCTCCGGGGAGAGGGCTTTGTGCTGGGCATTGAACCCGACAATGTCATCACCGACCTGACCGGTGCTGATCCACTCTTCGAGTAATGGATGATCCGGGGCGAGAATCACCGAGCTGGCTCCAAATATGGTATCGATCCGGGTGGTGAAGATCCGAATCTTTCGCTCCGGTTGGCCGTCGATACCGAAGTCTACCTCGGCCCCCCGGCTGCGCCCGATCCAGTTCCGCTGCATGGCCAGGACACGCTCCGGCCATCCCCCCTCGAGTTCGGCGAGGGAGTCGACCAGCTCATCTGCGTAGTCAGTGACCCGGATAAACCACTGTTCGAGTTGCCGCTGCTCGACCGGTATATCTTCGTGACGCCAGCAGAAACCGCCCTCGGCCTGCTCGTTGGCCAATGAGGTGTTGCACTTTACGCACCAGTTGACGAGGGCATTCTTTCGGTAGAGCAGCCCCTTCTTCCACATCTGGATGAAGAACCACTGGTTCCAGCGGTAATATTCGGGAGTGCAGGTAGCGATCTCGCGATCCCAGTCGTAACTGAACCCAAGCCGCTGCAACTGCCCGCGCATGCCGGCAATATTCTCGAATGTCCACTGGTCGGGGCGGGCGTTGTTCTTGATGGCGGCATTCTCCGCCGGCATCCCAAAGGCGTCCCAGCCCATGGGGTGAATGACGCTGTAGCCGTTCATCCGCTTGAAACAGGAGAGGGCATCGCCGATCGAATAGTTGCGGACGTGCCCCATGTGGATTCGTCCCGAGGGGTAGGGAAGCATCTCGAGGCAGTAGAACTTCTTTCTTGTCGGGTCCAAGTCGGCTCGGAACGCACCGGCCTTTGCCCATCGCGCCTGCTCGCGCTCCTCGATCTCTTGTGGGAAATATTTCTCTTCCATTGCTCTTCCTGTCATTCTGCGGATCTGTCCGCACGTTCATCATTTTGATCTCAAAAATAAAATAGATTCAATAGTAACCGCCGGACGAGTGAAATTCAATTTAGCGCCGGGATCGGCCCAGCACCGGATCTTCTGGGCTACTCCCTCGATGTGCAGACCGGCCATCTGGGCTGGAGGTCATACCCGGGATCAGTCGACGAGGCGCAGAACGAAGCATTTCAGATAGAATGTTTCCGGGAGGGAGAGCATCATCGGATGATCCCGGCCCTGGGTTCGTTTCTCGATGATCTGCAGGGTTCGTCCGGCATCACGTGCGGCATCCTCCAGAATCTGCTGAAAAGCGGGTTCACTGACGTGATACGAGCAGGTACAGGTGATCAGGGTTCCCCCCGCGGAGAGCAGGCGCATGGCACGGAGGTTGATCTCCTTGTAGCCGCGCAGCGCACCCTCACGAGCCGCACGGTTGCGGGCGAAGGCAGGCGGATCGAGAACGATCGTCTCGAACCGTTCTCCCCTGTCGTCATATTCGCGGAGCTTGTCGAAGACATTGGTCTCGATAAACTCGATATTGCTCAACCCGTTCAGCGCGGCATTCTCCCGCGCCCGTTCGATTGCCGGCAGTGAGATATCGAGTCCAATCACCTGCTCGCAGCCAGCGGCGAGGTGGAGGGCAAATGAACCATGGAAGCTGAAGCAGTCGAGTCCACGTCCCCGGGCGAGCTGACGAACGACGGCACGATTCTCACGCTGATCAAGAAAGGCTCCCGTCTTCTGCCCGGTCAGCAGATCGACCTTGAAGCGCAGTCCATTCTCGGTGACGATCAACTCGGCCGGAGTGACGAGCCCCGGGCGTTCATAGAGGGTAGCGTTGACCATCGGCAACTGCTCGAGCTGTCTGACCCGCGCATCATTACGTTCGATGATCAGTGTCGGTTGGAGCAGCTCGACCAGCAGCTCCACCCAGAGCATCTTCAATCGCTCCATTCCGCGGGTCAGCGTCTGGATCACCAGGGCGTCGCCATAGCGGTCGACAACCAGTCCTGGCAGAGCGTCACCATCTCCATGGACGAGCCGGCAGCAATCACTATCCTGCACGACCCGGCTTCGCAGGTCGACGGCCTGGGCGAGCCTCTCCCTCCAGAATTGACGATCGATTATCGCCTCGGTCTGTCGTGAGAGAATGCGCAGTGAGATCTCCGACTCGGCGCCATAGTGGGCCCAGGCGAGGAACCTTCCGCGTGGATCGACAACTTTGACAACCTCCCCACTCTCGACGGCGGGAACCCGCTCGATGTCACTGCGATAGATCCAGGGATGGGCGCTCCGCAGTCTTGCTACTCCCCGTGTAGAGAGATGAGCCTCCCTTCCCGTGAGGGTTGCGGCAATGGCGCTGGTCTGATGATCGATCTTTGGGGCGACCCGGGTCGACTCTTTTCCGGAACTCACTTGACTCTTCTTCATAAATACAGAACGATAAATGGCACGATGATGATAAAAATACTGGAAATGCTCAGATCCCTTAAAACTCCATTTTCACCATCTC
>CAIOZW010000216.1 GCA_903862855.1 uncultured Acidobacteriota bacterium | reverse complement strand
ATCCTTGATCTGTGAGAAAACCTCAGGAACCTTCAACATCGAACTCGCCACTGCCTGAGCCAATACTCTGGATCCTCCACCCTTTGGGTCAATCAGGAGTTGACGACCCTTGAAAACAAGGGGGCTTCAGTCTTTTGTGTGTGCAGGTTGACGGGTCAAAGAGGGTTGACTGATTCCACAATGAACCTGTTCTGAAGGAGAGCCAAACTGGAATTGATCGGTATGGTGACCGGTTGAACAAAATTGAGGGGGATACCGGGATGGCCAAATCTTCTCTGGCAGGTAGAGTTCATCCCTGACCAGGGCACGCACAAGGCCTCTCCCTGCGGTTGCCACTAGCCTGGAAGTTGAGGTGGATGTGCCACTGACCGGAGGGCAGACCCACCTTCAACTCCGAAGAACCCTCTTTTATGGAGAATGTATGGAATTGGAGAGCGCACTCACTCAAGCAGTCTCTGAATCCGGGATGAAGGTCAGCTCCCATCGTGAAGGGGGTGAGAGGGGCAAGGTATCGAGGTGGCCGGTTCCTTTGCCAAACCAATTTGAGTAAGGGGATTGACTCGCGTAGCGGGTTGGCGCATCATCCCGGACAAATCTTGAGAGAGAAGCGGAGGCAGGCAGATATGTTCCGGCAACTTGTACTTTTATTTCTGATGACAGCCTTGATCGGTGATTCGGGGAGAGCGTTGGCAAGTGGGTATTCCAAGCCCAGCTTGACTGAATACCAGATTCTGCGAAAGATACCCAGAGCGAGGTTGCGGGCATTGATAGGCAACAGTATCCCGGACAAGGATGGATTTGTCGGGACAAACGCCCGGGCAGGCCAGTGGATCGAGGCGGGAACGCAGCGTGGGAGCTGCCGGACGGTCATCTATGGCGTGGTTGCCGATGATCTGGCCATGGCCGATGATGCCTGGCGCGGTGTCGAGGCTGCTTTTTCCCGGCAGCTTGAGGATGGAAGATTCGAGGCCAATGTCCGACCGAACGGGGCCAGTGCAAAGCCTTTTGGGGCAGCGGTCGAGACATCCTACTTCTTTCTCCAGGAAGTGGGGCGCATGGTCTTGATCATCCGGGAATCACCTCACGAGAGCCATTTCAGATCTCGACTGGCCGTGCTGGAGCCAAAGATTCGCCGTGGAATGGCCTTTGTCGATTCTGGCTACGAGACGATTATCGAGAAGAGCACCCACTCGGTCAACCGAATCGTGATAGCCGCAAAGGCCTTTGGACTGTGCGGTCTGGTTCTGAAGGATCAGCATCTGATCGCTACCTCACGTCGTCTGGTCGCTCACGCGCTCAAGCAGCGTGATGAAGAAGGCGTCTTTATCGAAAAGGGCGGGCGAGATTCAAGTTACAATGTCGTCTCGATCCTCTTCGGACAATGTCTGGCGCTCTATCTGCCGATTCCTGAGTTCGAGGCGGCGCTGCCAAAGGCGGTCGCCTGGCAATTGACGAAGGTCAGGGAGAATGGTCAGGTAGATGTGACGGGGAATACTCGCACCGGAGTCGGAAAAGAGATCTCCTACTTTGGTGATCCCAAAGTGGTCAATTACGGTGAAGTGGTGCAGGCGCTCACTCTTTATGGGCTGGTGAAGCGGGATAAGGCGGCCCTTGCGGCGGCTGAGCGGGCCTTCGAGTACTGGAAGTCGGATCGACAGTAGCTCACCAGTCTGGGCGTCTGCAGCGAGGATCGTCAATCTCACCGGACCGAATGATCAATTCCGCCGCCTATGCCGGTTTGAATTGGCGATTGAATGGTCAGTAGTCTCATGCTGGACATCCCAGTTGTTTCCATGGCATAACCTCACCGACAGTTCTGTCAAAATCGAAGCAGTTTGACGTCAATCAGATTACGGAGAAGCTCATGCAGACCGGAAAAATCTACGATGCAATCGTCGTTGGTTCGGGTGCGGCTGGAGGTATGGCCGCCTATATGCTGACCAAGGCAGGGATGAATGTCCTGGTGCTGGAGGCCGGGCCGAAGCTCGATCTCTATAATGATTTCAAGACGCATGCCTGGCCATACGAGGAGAAGTATCGTGGGCGGATCTCGCCGCTCGATGCTCACAACTATAAGTACGGATTTGCCGACGGCTATACGACCCACATCTATGCGCGGCTCGACGAGAATCCCTATTCGACACCGGAGGGTAAGCCCTTTGACTGGGTGCGAGCGCGGGCTGTCGGTGGAAGGACCCTCGTCTGGGGTCGGGTGGCGCTGCGCATGAGCGAGTACGACTTCAAGGCGGCGAGCCACGATGGTTATGGAGATGACTGGCCGATCACCTATGACGATCTGAAGCCCTATTATGATGACGTCGATCGTCTGATCGGCATCATGGGGACCAATGAGGGGCTGCGGCAGTTGCCGGATGGAATCTTTCAGCCGGCGCAGCCGATGCTCTGCGGGGAGATGGTGCTGAAGACTGGTGTAGAGAAGACGGGGCGGCGCCTGATTCCGACCCGCGCCGGAGTGATCAGCCGCAAGCTGTCCCATAACAAGTATCGTTCGGCCTGCCATTATTGCGGGACGTGTGGACGTGGATGTGATGTGGGAGCAATGTTCAATTCACCGACGGGACTGCTCGCTCCGGCAAATGATACCGGAAGGCTGACGCTTCGTTCCGATGCAGTGGTTCGTGAAGTGATTCTCGATTCGCGAACAGGCAAGGCGAAGGGCGTCAGCTTCGTCGACCGGACCTCGAAGAAGGACTACACGGCACTGGCCAAGGTCGTAATCCTCGGAGCCTCAACCCTTGAGTCGACAAGGATTCTGCTCAACTCGACATCGCGCAACCACCCGAATGGACTGGCCAATTCGAGCGGCGTTCTCGGGCGCTATCTCCACGACCACACCTGGGGGGTCAGTTTTACCGGTCTGATCAAGGACTTCAAGGGGCGCGAGATTGTCAACGAGGATGGGCGACCACAAGGGACCTACATTCCACCTTTTCGCAATCTGGACAAGCCGTCGAAGCAGCAGAAGTATGTGCGGAGATTTGGATACCAGTGTGGGAGTGGGGCGGGAATATTCCCGGGCCATGCCAAATCCACAGTCGGATTTGGGAGCGATTTCAAATCCGAGGTTCGGGGTTGGCAGCCTGCCTTTGTCAGGATGGGGGCCTTTGGTGAAGTCCTCGCGCGGAAGGAGAATCACGTCCGGATCGATCCTGGATTGAAGGATGCCTGGGGAATTCCGTCACTGAAGATCGATATCGAGTATGGTGACAATGAACAGAATCTGACCAATGACGCAATCGATTGTGCGCACGAGATCTTCGAAGCGGCCGGTATCGAGCTGATTGGTGAGAATACCAAAATGTATCCACCAGGGCACAGTATTCATGAAGTCGGCACGGCACGCATGGGGAATGATCCGAAGAGTTCGATCCTCAACAGATTCAATCAGGCCCACGAGGTGAAGAACCTCTTTGTCGTTGATGGCAGTTGCTTTGTCTCGAGCGGATGTGTCAACCCGACTCTGACAATTCTCGCCCTGGCCATGCGATCGAGTGACTATCTGATCGACCAGATGAAACGCGGGGAGTTGTAAAATGACCAGACGAATGGTGCTGCTCCTTATCATTACTCTGCTGGCAGCCGGAGAGGTCGGAGTCATCCGATCAGCACTGACGGCAGAAAGGCGTCCCAACATTATCATCGTACTGACGGATGATCAGGGTTACGGTGATGTCGGTCGGCACGGCAATCCGATTCTGAAGACGCCCCATCTTGATCGTCTCCACGATGAGTCGGTTCGATTCACCGATTTTCACGTCAGCCCAACCTGTGCACCGACCAGGTCGGCGATCCTCTCCGGTCGCCATGATTTTCGGAATGGCATTACTCATACCATCTTTGAGCGTGAACGGATGTCGCTCCAGACGACAACGATCGCCCAGGTTCTGCGAGGAGCTGGCTACCGTACCGGGATCTTTGGCAAGTGGCATCTTGGTGATGAGCCGGCCTATCGTCCCGACCGGCGCGGATTCGAGGAGACTTTCATTCACGGCTGTGGAGGAATTGGTCAGAGCTATGTCGGATCCTGTGGCGATGCTCCGGGAAATTCCTACTTCAATCCGGTCATTCTTCACAATGGAGTCTTTGAGACTACCAGTGGATACTGCACGGACGTCTTCTTCAAAAGGGCCATTGACTGGATTGGAGAGGTGAAGGGAAGGCCATTCCTGGCCGTCATTACACCCAACGCCCCGCACACTCCACTTGATGTGCCGGCTGAGTATGAGAAGCCGTATGCTGGCAAAGTCCCGCCGGAGACCGCAAAGTTCTTTGGGATGGTTCAGAACATCGACGACAACCTCGGTCGTCTGCTGGATATGCTTGCCGCCGAGAAGCTGGAGCGTGAGACTCTGGTCATCTTTATGAATGACAATGGTGGCACCGGTGGTGTCAAGGTCTGGAATGCCGGAATGCGCGGTGCCAAGAATACTCCATACCTGGGCGGAACACGGGCGATGAGTTTCTGGCGCTGGCCGGGAAGACTTGTCCCTGGTCAACGCAGCAGACTGGCAGGGCATATCGACATCTTTCCGACCCTGGCCGAGCTGGCGGGGGTGAAGCTTAATGGAGCGCTGAGGGCCCAGGTCGAGGGGCGAAGCCTTGTCCCGCTTCTGAAGAGTCCACAAGCAGAGTGGGCCGACCGAATCTTTGTCCGCCACATTGGGCGTTGGCCTCGTGGTGCAGATCCGCGCGAATTCAAATATGGGCCGGTCAGTGTTCGTAACCAGCGCTGGCAACTGGTCAATCCCGGTCGTGATAACTCACGTCAATGGGAACTCTATGATCTGGTGGCCGATCCTGGCCAGAAGAACGATGTCGTTACCTCCCATCCGCAGGTCGTCCGCGATCTGGAGGCCGCCTATGATCGCTGGTGGGAGGATGTCCAGCCGCTGCTGGTCAACGAGAAGGCCTCGCCTCCATCCGCCAATCCATACCACACCCAATATTGGAAACAGTTTAATGGACCGGGTCCAAACAACATCCCCCCGGGGACCAATCTGATGAAGTTGCCTTGAAGATGAGGAATTGGAGTTCCTCAATCGCCAATTCAGTGCTGGCTTCATAATGAGGATCGTCGACATATGAGGAGTGCCATTTCACGTAGAGGGTTTCTTGGAGCCGGATTGCTGGCGGGAGTCGGGAGTGCCGTGCCGGCAATGGATCGGCGAGTTGCCGAACGATTCTCAAAAATTGACGCGATACTCAAGCAGCCGGTTCTGAAGCGGGAGCTTTTCAAGACACCAGTAATCATCGAGTCGATTGAGCTGCTGCGGCTCGACGGGAAGTATCTCTGTCGTGTCCGCTCAAAAGACGGGGCTGAGGGGATTTCTGTTGCGCACAGCACCATGGATCGCCTCTTTCCGGTCTTCCTGCGCAATATCAGACCTTTCTTTCTTGGCAAGGATGCCCGTGAACTTGACCTGATCCTTGACCGCGTCTACGTCTATGATTTCAATTTCAGGCTGAATGGTCTGGCGCTCGGACTGCCACTGGCGACGCTTGAATTTGCGATCCTCGAGATGCTTGGCCGGATTGCCGGGCGGTCTGTGGCGGCCCTCATCGGAGATGTACAGCAACCGGAGGTCGCGGTCTACATGGCCACGGAGTGGCGCGAAAAGCCGGTTGAAGAGTCCCTCGCCCTGATCCGTGAGGCGGTGGCTGAACACGACATTCATGCCCTGAAGATCAAGGTCGGCGGGTTGATGTTCATGACGACCGATATGTATGCCGTCGGCCCTCCAGGCCGGACGGAGAAGATCGTTCCGGCCGTCAGGAAGATATTCGGTGACCGGATGACTATCTATGCTGATGCCAACGGGTTCTATGATCTTCGCGAGGCGCTGCGAGTCGGACGTTTGCTGGAAGAGTACCGCTTCGCCTACTTCGAGGAACCGGTCATGTTCGATCACCTCGAAGAGATTCGTGAGCTGACCCAACGGCTGCGCATACCAGTCGCCAATGGTGAGCAGGACTACAGTTTCTATGGTTTCCGATGGCTTCTTGCCCACGATGGAATCGATGTCGTGCAACCGGACAACTACTACTTTGGAGGCATGATCCGATCGGTCAAGGTTGCGCGTATGGCTGCCGCCTTTGGCAAGACGATCATCCCACATATGTCCGGTGGCGGTCTTGGGTTCTTCTACAATGTACAACTCGTCTCAGCGCTGCCCAATGCCGGTGAGCATCACGAGTTCAAGTCATTCAAGACGCACGTCCGCTTCGAGTCTCGAACGGCCCCATTGAAGGTGATCAACGGACGGATCAAGGTCCCGACTGGTCCCGGATTCGGTGTCGACCTCGATCCGGACTGGGTCGCTCGACACGAGATGGTTCGCTGATTACCGATGCTTTGTTGAAGAGTCAGATCATTGCAGTGACTGGATAAAGTAGCGACGGTTGTTGAGCAGAATCTGCTGGGCAGAGGCACCTTGGCTCAGGCTATAGCTGGTCACTCCGCTGTTACCGGACAGAGTCAGTGTTGGTATGCCTCCCTGCAGTGACACCTTCCAGGAGCCAGAGTTACGGTTCAGACCACCGTAGGTGCCCGTTCCAACCCCACCCTGTGACATCATTCCAGTGTTGTTCTGGTAATCATAGCTTCCGTTGGCATAAAGGTTGATGTCGATTCGCTGGCTTCCATAACTGTCAGTCTGGAGGAAGAGCAGCTTCTTTCCCCGGAGCAGGTCGGACCACTGACGAACAAGCGGTGGGGTGTCTCTCTTTGTGAAGCGGGCACTGGCCGCTATCCCCTCGGCAATTGGGAGGAACTGCGGGTTGGGAGAGTAGTTACCATAGTTGATCGTCACAACCAGTCCTCCTCCATAGGGGGAGAAGACAGTCACCAGTTCCAGGTTGACCGGCTGATTTCGTGATGTTCCCTGGAAAAGCGCATAGGCGGTATTGGCGTTCAGTTTTTTTGCCCGGACGCGAATGCTGGTATTCTCAGCAGGGTTGTTGATGTCTCCTGCCTGGGCGATTGCCTGATCGATATTACTCTCCTGATGAGGTGAGATAATCAAGGTGACAGGCGTTCCGCTGTTGCGTAGGATAAATCCTTCGTTCTCAGCAGTCGATGTCCAGCCTGATGGGGCCTGAAAGGTGTAGGCACCCTGTGGGTCCCGCAGTGTCGACCCGCCCACCGCAGAGGGTTGCTGGGGTGGCGTGGTCGACGACTCTGGCGCCGATGTTGAAAGCGGAGTACGAACGATTGGCAACTCGACCCCCTCAGAGGTCAGCGTGTAGCGCTCACCCTTGAGGAGAATGGAGAAGGCCACTTTTCGACCCTGGAATGTATACTCTCCCGTCAGGAGCCCGGCGACCCGAAACGCGGTCAGTGGATAGCGCTCACCCTGGTAGATGAACTCGCCACCATATCCCACACGAACCTTCTCGATTCGCACACCGATGTTGTACTGCTGATTGCTGAAGCTGCCGGCGAATGGATCATCTGCCTGCGTGGGTTCAGAAGGAAGGGCGACCAGTGTGTTGGCAATCAGAAGCGATATCAGCAGAAAGAGTTTCATCATCATATTGGTTAACCATCTGTCCATCGTTCACTTGAATTGAGCAGGGTGCAGACATCTGATTCAATCTGAAAGGGAAGTCACAATTATTTGGATTACGGGAGTTTCGAAACAGGAGGATACCCATAACCTGAGAAAAATCAAGGTAAATCGTCTCTTAGAACGGATCAGGTCAAGTTGGCTGCGGCGTAATCGTACTAACCGTGCCATTGCGCGGTATTTATCCTTCACCCTTTGCTTCTTGGCTTCGTGTGAGATCTCTCTGACTGGATGATCCCCAAATGGCCTCACGCGAAGGCGCGAAGACGCGAAGAGGTGGCGGTTAGCGAACCGACTCGTTCTAATGATAGTGGCTAACTTGAGCGGCTGGAATTTAGACAATCTTCTATACGACAAAGATCTCACACGAAGAGAAGAGGCCGAAGGGATGAATGATAAGAATTACGCGATCTGCATCAGCTAGAGATGGGTAATGCCTCAACCTTGGAAGAGGCCTTTGGAAGAACGATCAATTTTCCAGTTTCTAATCCTTTCACTTCCATTGATCACCAGAGCGGGGTATATTCAAACTGACCTGCACGCCCTCCGTACGTGAACCCCGACAGGCCGCCCCCATTTGATACCTATACTTTGCATCAAGTCCAGATGTCGCCATTTGGCCGTTGAAAGTTGCGACCGGGCGTTGATCATCCAGTCTACAGGGCTGGGTTTGTATCTACACTCAGGCTGGTTGCAAAGTGGCGCGTGGAAGCTGGAAGACCCATGACAGAAAGATCTTCAACTATTCAAACACGATTGGTCGGGGTAGATGACGTGACGAGTCGCGGTCACCATCAGGAAGAGCTGCCTGATGTCGACATCACGGCCAGTCTGGAGAGTCTGCGTGACAGACTGCTTGACCTCAGTAATCGTAACGGGCACCTGAATTTTCATCTCGACAATGGCCATAACCATCGCCGGCAGCTCAGTTTTGTCGGACTGCAGATGGAGACAGCACTGAAGAGGCTCTGTAGTGAAGAGGTGTATCGATTTCGGGCGGTGCCTTACCCGGATAGCAGTCGTGGTCGGATGATCCCCTTTGATGAGTTCACCAACAATCCGGAGACCTATCTTGACGGCGAGGAGCGACGCCCTCTTGTCGACCGGGCGGTGCTGGAACCACGGGCAAGGGCAGAGGAGCATGCACGAGAGCTGAACATCGATACCTCATACGATCTCGAACCATCGACCCTTCATGGATTGATGATCGAGGAGGGGGAGGGTCTCAACTACCTTCAGGTGCTCCACTACCCTGACCAGTTGGATCTCGTTCTATCTTCAATCATTGAAGCCAATCATTCCGCTGAGCGCGAGCTCGGAGTGTCCACACTCTACCTGATCTTTGGATTTCTGGAATGGGTCGATGCCCCCGGGACTACTGAGGTGGGGCAGTCAGGTCGACTCGCTCCTCTGCTTTTATTGCCAGTGGTTTTGAGAAGGGGAGTTAGCGATTGCAGTGCCATACAGTCGCCCCATTCACCATATATTCTGGAATGGTCCGGTGATGAAGTCGAGGTCAACCAGACACTGCGGGTCATGCTCCGAAATCGATTTGGTGTCGATTTGCCGCCCTTCAGCCACGAGGATGGCCTCGAACACTATCTCAAAGAGGTCTTGCGTCTGATCCCAGTCCATCAAGGATGGCGGATTCATCATCGTTTGACGCTCACGAATCTCTCCTTTCACAAATTACGGATGTGGGAGGATCTCGATCCCTCGAACTGGCCGGATAACCGACTTATTGATCACCCACAGGTCAGGGATTTCCTTATCGGGAGGCAGGTCGACCCGTTTGACCGGACGGCGCTGGCCATTGGCGAACTTGATGAGCGTGGTGAGCTTCCGCCGCTTGTGCTCGATGCCGACAGTTCGCAGCAGCAAGCGATCATGCGGGCTTTGAATGGTGAAAATCTGGTCATCGAAGGCCCACCTGGAACAGGGAAGTCGCAGACGATTGCCAACCTCATCGCAGGTGCCATGAGTCAGAACAAGTCGGTTCTTTTTGTGGCGGCGAAGACAGCGGCACTTGAAGTAGTTCAACGGCGACTGGCCGAGGTTGGATTGAGTGACTTCACGCTCTGTCTCGGGACACGCAAGATTGATGGGTTGGATGAGGGCGAATGGCTCATTTCACGGACCCGGCATCTGGCGCACAATCTGGGCAGGCGCCTCGCGCGAAAGGGGGAGTTTGGCCTACCTCTGGCCATCACTCAGAAACGCGAGATTCGCCGAAGCCATCAACGCCGACTTCGAGAATATCACGAGACGATCAGTCAATATCATGGGGCTTGCGGAAGGACGATCTACGAGACGATTGGCCGCCGCGAACTCCTCTACCAGTCACTCCGGTCCTCGATAGATTCTCCCGTGGGACTGGCCAGAATCGAAGCACTGCGGATCGATCGAGCCGAGGGCCTGACGATCTCCCAGGTTGAATCGCTAGAGGAGAATGGCAGTATTCTTCAAAATGCTCTTCTCAGTCTGACAAAGGAGCAACCGCTCAACCGACATCCCTGGTATGGTCTGATGCAAGAGACCCTGGTCGATGATGAGGAGAGGGCGTTATTCGAGTCCCTCCGTTCACTTATCGAGGTGGCTCGTAAAATAGAGTCCGTACTCGACGAATTTGGCCAAATCTCCAAGCTACCACTTGCCGCTTATGAGAAGAGCATAAGTCGCTTGATTGAGATCGAGCGACAGCTGCCGACCGTTGAGCCGGGATTACGTCGCGGGCTGCTGCAGTTCCTTGATGATCAGGAAGTGTGTCGACAATTGCGACGGCTGGGCAAATTGCTCGAACAGTATCAAGAGGAGATTAAGTCCGTTACTGGTCAATTTTGTCCATTGCCAGAGCTGGATAATGATGATCTGGATCGACTCCGGGAAGCGTGTCGCCGGGCGGGAGAGGCCGGACTGGATGGATTGACGATCGATAAGTTGCGTCAACGGGCCGACTGGATGCGGTCATTGGCCGGTTACATCGAGCGTGCGTCCAGGATAGCCGAACAGGTTGGGCGTCATCTCGACTCGCAACTGGAATACAATCTGGTGACGGTAAAAGTCCTGGTCCGAGTGCTGATTCTGTTGAACGAGGCACCCCGCAGAGTCCTCCACAAACGGGTGACAGGTCTGCAGCGAGAAAGTGTCGGGCGGCTGCTGACCAGCGCAAGGAGGGAGGCAGAAGAGTTACGGCGACAGGCAGACAGCCTCTCCAAGAGAGTCGACCGTCAACTTGCTCCGCCAGCCGAATATCTTGCAAGGTATGCAGAGGCGGCCGCCAGTGCGGGGCCATTCCGGTTCATCTCCAGCGACTATCGACAAGCGCGGCGCGAATGGCTGGGGATGGTCACGCAGGACGATGTCCGCACCACCAGGCAGATGGTCCGTGACTTTCGTGATCTGCTCAACTATCAGAATGGACTGAAGGAATTTACGACCCGACCTGAATATCTGCAACTTGGTTCGATCTTCCAAGGACTTGAGACTCCATTCACCGCTTATGATCAGATCGTCAAATGGTATGAGCGGATCAAGCTGATCGTTGGGCAGGCATCAGAACCGGCTCGTCAGATCTCAAAAGCCCTCTTCACTGTCCCGAACGATAATCTGAAACAGCTTCTCCATCTGATAGAGGTCGAGGCCCCAGAGGAGATTGCTGACTTCAACCGCTTCTTTGGTGGAATTGAGAGCTATCTCAGATTGCTGCCCTCCACGCTGCGTCCTGAAGATGGCGAGCACCTTCTGAAGTTCATCGGCAGACTCCGGGAGGCTGCCGATGTCTGTCAGTCGATCTGCAAAACTTTTGACGATCTTCGGGTTGAGTCACCGCGGCCGTTAGGCGAACTTGTCGAGAGTCTTGCTGGTCTGACGCGACTGAATGGGCTGCGTGAGGAGATCCGTCTCTGTGGCGAAGAGGGAGGCCTTGGGGAGATCTTTGGCGTCGAGCAGATCGAGCCCGATCTCGACTTTTCTGGAGTGCTGAAGACAATCAGCTTCTTTGAGCAACTGGATTCGACCTCACTGCCGCGTGAATATCTGGAATGGCTCTCTTCAGAGGAGATCGAACATCGGGTTGCGACGATCAGAGGTGCGGCGATCGGACTGCAAACCCTCTTCAGTAGTTACAATCTGTCGCGGCAGCGTTTCTGTGCCGTCTCAGGTGTCGACGAGCGGCGCTGGTATGGAGGGGCACCAACGCAGACCGATTACAGTCTGCGCGATGTGCGAAGGAGGGCGGAACTTGCTCTCGAGGCGTCAGAGGATCTTCCACGCTGGCTTGTGGCTCAGCGTGCACTTCGAGCCTTGGAGCGTCAGGGACTCCTGGGGCTGACGGAGCTGGTTGAAGATGGAACCGTCCCGCTTGAGAGGTTGACTGAGACTCTCGATTTTGTCTACCACAATTCAATCCTCCATAGTGCATTCCGGCAGTATCCCCACCTCGGTGAATATAGTGGTTTAATGCTTGACGAGATCCGTCGCCGCTTTGCACTGATCGATCGTGAAGTGATCGAATTGAGTCGTGAGGAGATTGCCGCGCGGATCGATTCAAGGCCTGTCCCCCCGGGAAACAGACTGGGTCCGGTTAGAAGCTACACCGAACTTGGTCTTCTCCAGCACCTCGCTTCGAATCACAATGCAAGGTTTGGCATCCGGCAAGTGATGAGCCGCAGCGCCAGCGCTCTGCTCGCCCTCAAGCCCTGTTTTATGATGAGTCCGCTGGCCGTCTCACACTATTTGCCGCCGGGGGAGATCCACTTCGATCTGGTGATCATGGATGAGGCATCGCAATTGCGACCGGTGGATGCGCTCGGCGCGATCGCCCGTGGAGCACAGGTGGTGGTCGTTGGTGATCGGCTGCAGCTTCCACCAACCAGCTTCTTTGACACGACACTTTCGAACGCCTCTCCGGACTCGCTCTCCGAAAGTGGTGAGCATAGTGAAGTCGATCAGGCCGCAACCCTTGAGGATTTCGAGAACATCCTCGAGATTGCTGCCTCCCGCTACCAGCCAGTATGCCAGTTGAAATGGCACTATCGTTCACGCCATCAGAGTCTCATCGAATTTTCAAACCGTGAGTTTTATGAGCACGGCGGACAAGGGGCAAGTGGGCTGACCGTGTTTCCATCACCCTGGCTCACCAGCGAACAAATTGGATGCCACCTCCGATATGTTGAAAAAGGAGTCT
>CAIOZW010000215.1 GCA_903862855.1 uncultured Acidobacteriota bacterium | reverse complement strand
GTCCTTCTCCAAGCGCCACAAAGCACATCTCGCTCGTCGAGCAGACTCCATCACCATTGGCATAGTTCTGGAACTCGACCGTGTGGGTCGTCCGGATGAAGTCGAGTGAGGTCACTCCCCTTGCCGTCAGCGCTGCCGAAACAGTCTGTGAAGCACTTGAAATGATGGTCGTCGTCACGGTCGCCCGCAGCTGACGACGATTCCCGATACCACTGAACGAACTGGTTCCAGCGATCGTGAAGAGCACGTTGCTGTTGACATAGGTGTCGGTCGTTCCACTCTTCAGATTGGCCGCAACTGTATAGCCACGGTTGCTGTCCACTGTCACCGCATGGCTGATCGCCGTGGTGTACTTGCACTCATAGCGGGATGCTGGTCCCTGCGCCGAAGCCGACTTCGGCATACCAGGAACGGCTGCCATCAGAAACGCCACCGAAACCGCAAAGGCGATCAATGACATGATACGAACAACTCTCATTATGTTGTCTCCTCTTTTGAAATGTTAGTGGGAATTCAAGAATGGTCTTTGGTACGAATTGAGGTGGTTTATAACACAACAGAATATTGTTTCAAAGTACTTTAATCATTCAATCATATTAAAATCATGTTTAAGGGCAGCCTTATCCAAAGCACTGAAATTGGCCCCATCTCATCGAGCCCCCCCTGAAAAATGCAGTTAAGACTGAGTCGTGTCCTGGTGACTGTCGATGATCATTAATGCGTGGCAACAAGACTGGCGTGGACAATTGCCGCAAGTTCAGCAATGAGTCGGCTGCTCCGCTTCTCATCAGTGATCCCTTTGGTGAGAACGACGATGACATAGGGCTTTCGAGACCGCCCGCTGACGGGCGCCGGATAGACGATTGCTGCGTCGTGATTATGCCTGGTAATCTCACCAGTCTTATGAGCGATGCGGATTCCAGGTGGCAATCCGGCCGGTATCCCGTCATTGAACTTCTGCGCAGCCAGGATATCGATCATCTCAGAGCATCCCTTGAGCCCGCTTATGGGACAATCGGCGAGGGCTTTGAGAAGGATCATCAGATCGAGAGCGGTAGTGGTATTGTTGAGACCAGCCTGAAAAGCCTTCGAGTCTTCGACGCCCCGACGAACCTGTATATCAAGAGCGCCAAGACTTCTCGTCAATGAACGAATACTCTCGGGTCGAACCAGATCGATCAGAATGTTGGTTGCCAGATTGCTGCTGATGGTAATCATCCGTTCGACAAGCTGGCGTACCGTCATCTCCTTCCCGATCTGCTGGTAGATCTCCTGGTCACTGTCCGATTCGGCGGTGAGGCGATACTCCGACCCGTCGACGATACTCGAGAATCGATCCTTGACCCTGATCCGGTCGTTGAGACTGATCTCTCCTCTCCCGGCACGCCGAAAGATCTCCATCATGACCGGAACCTTCATGGTGCTGGCAGCATGAAGGTTGAGACGTTCATCGATCAAAATCCGGCGGCCGGTCTCGAGATCTTCAACAGCCAGACCGACCACTTCGGCGCCACTCTGCCTGATCACTTCACGAAGCCTCTCGACAGTCTCAGGTTCCGCCGCTTGAGCCCGTTGACAGGCGGTGAATAGGACGAGTCCAGCGAAGAGTATTCTGGCAATGGACTGTTTCGTTGAAGTTTTTTCGACCATTTTGACCCTTTCTTCCAAGTTGACGGCGTAATGGGTGGACCTATCGATTTTAAGGTGCGATGACAGTCCTGTCACCGGAAAAATAGTTCTCCTTAATTTTAATCATAAAGGCAACGATAAGATTAGAACTGCCATCTATGTCAGCGTCGAGTTGGCCACCCCCGTGGCGTCAGCTCGATTGAGTACTGGTCATTTCACAGCACATCGGCGGTCTTTCCCCATTTAAGAAATGTCTGAACAGGGCAACGCTGCAAAACGGCATTGTCGCTGTCGGCCGAATCTGCGCCTGAAAGTGTCACAAATGGCCATCTCCATAGTAAATGGTTTTATACCCTGACTCCGGAATGGAACTCTCTTCTGGAGAATCTTTTTGCATCCGTCTGTCCCCGTCAGACTCAACTCGATCAGAACGTCGAAGAGCCCACTTCACGCGGGCCATCAGACGTTCGCCTGATCAACCTGGGCTCCCCCCGTTCCCAGTCCATATTGACCGGATCCGCATCCCCCGACGAGATCCACTCAGGTGACCGCAATTGGCCGTGAAGCCACATGTAGTCCTGCCTCGGCCAGACGATCCTCGACGATCATCTGTCATTGAGAGGCAGCCAGGCCACCGTTCCGCCGACTGAGATATTACACACCTGCACTACTGATCTGTCAGGCCAATCCAAAATGGCACCCATGGCCAATTGACAAAATGGCCCAATGGCACCGCCACCCTGGGTATGGCAAGGTAATACTCTGTCTTCACTGGAGCTCTTCATGAATCTGCGTTCCATCATCATCACCCGCCTCTACCAGTCGGGAATCCGCACCATTGCCACTACTTCAGTCTCTCGCCTGACGATGCTCATCCTCGCACTGGGATTGGGTGGCAGCCTGGCGCTGGCCATTCGATCGGCCTCGGCCCAGAGTTCACCATCCCCCTCAATGAATAGTCTCTTTGTAACGACCCTCGCCGGTATCATTACCGGCGGCTATGTCGATGGAGTCGGCGTCAGTGCCCGTTTCAATGGACCGATTGGAATAGCGGTTGACAAGAACGATAACGTGATCGTTGCCGATTTTCGAAATGCGCGAATCCGACGCATCACTCCAGATGGTCAGGTAAGCACCATTGCCGGCTCAGGAACAGGGTTTGTCGATGGAACAGGCATCTATGCCCGCTTCAACTCGCCGACCGGAGTGACGGTCAATGGAGAAGGTAACATTGTCGTCGCCGATTATGGCAACAATCGGATCCGCCTGCTTACGCCCGATGGCAAGGCGACGACGATTGCTGGATCAGGAACATACGGGACGACCAATGGCGCACGAACTCTCGCCCGCTTTGCCCGGCCAAGCGGTGTGACGGCCGACTCGAATGGTAACCTCTACGTTCTCGACTCAGGTACCAGTCTCGTCCGTCGGATCGATCCGCAAGGGGTGGTGACGACATTGGCCGGGGGTTTGGTCGGTTATGCCGATGGAAGAGGGAGCGCTGCCGCCTTCAATCTGGCAGGAGGCGCCCCGCAACCGGCACTCGACCGGGACGGAAATGTGATTGTCGCCGATTTTATCAACTCGCGTCTGAGGCTCATCAATCCGGCCGGCGAGGTAAGTACGATCGCCGGAGGTGGGTCGAAGAAGGATGGCCCGGCTCTTGAAGCAAGCTTCACCTACCCGGTTGGGGTAGCGCGTGATCTGCAGGGGAACCTGATCATCGCCGACTGGAGCAACTCCCAGGTACGCAAGTATGACGTGACGACCAAGACGGTGACGACTCTTGCCGGTACCGGGGTGCAGGGAGATGCCAATGGCGCAGCACACCTCGCCAGCTTCTACCGCCCGGCAGGAGTCGCTGTCGATTCAAAGGGCAATATCTACGTCAGCGACTACTTTGGGAATGCAATTCGCAAGATCTCCGGATACGCACCAAAGCCGGTTCCCTCCCCCACTCCGGTTGTCTCACCAAGCCCGACCCCGACTCCTTCACCAAATCCAGGCAGTGGAAGTGGCACCACCACTCCTTCCAATCCGACTCCGACGACTCCGGTCAACCTCATCTTCAATCCAAGTTTTGAAACAGGTGACTTTTCCGGATGGCGCATATACACTTACTACGTTGGTGATGGTGGCGCATTTGCCCAGCGCGGCTCTTCGTTCGCGTCTGATGGTGAATTTGCCCTGCAACTCAAGGCGAGTGGAAGAATCCTCGTCGATTCTTGCTCACAGGACCTCAACCTTCCAGTGGGCGACTATCTTCTGAGTTGTGATGTCACACCCAGCATCGGAACGAAGGCAAGTCTGATTGTCAATTACAATGATGGTACGCCAGCGGTTGCCGTCTCAACGACCACTGCCAATCAGCGGACGACACTTACCCTCAGATTCAAGGTGAGTGAAACGACTCGTCCCCTCACCATCTCGGCGGTCGGAGATCAACGAAAGTATGTGCGAAGCAACTTTATTGTCGACAACTTCAAACTCTACAGGCAGTAGATTGGAAGTCATCTGAATCGGGCGGCCGGAAGGCGGCCTCGGAGCCCGGAGCGAACTGTTTCGACAGTCTTCCGGGCTTCTCTCATTTCAAGATCGGAAGCAGGATCAAGTGAATATCATCTATGGTGTAGCCCCGGTGCTCGAGGCGCTGCGTTCGGGAAAAAGACGAATCCGGAGACTGATCATCGCGGCGGGAGCAAATCATGAGCGACTGAGGTCGGTCATCGAGGCGGCCGAGAGGTCTGGAGTATCTCTGGCGACTCGACCACGCCGCGAGCTGGACGATCTGGCGCGAAAGGCCAACCATCAGGGTGTGATAGCCGAACTGGCTGCCGGGACTGGACGCTCAGCCTATGTCAAGGCAGAGGAGATTCTCGAGTCTTCACCAGAAGCAGAGCTGGTCGTTCTGCTCGATGGGATCGAAGATCCACACAACCTTGGAGCAATTCTGCGCACTTGTGAGGGTGCTGGTGTCGACGGGGTCTTCATCCCGGCCCATCGGGCGGCAGGACTCACCGAGACGGTCTCCAAGACCTCGGCTGGTGCAGTTGAACATCTGCGAATCGCCCAGGTCACCAATCTGGTTCCGCTGATTCTCGATCTACAGGAGAGAGGGTTTACGGTCGTCGCCGTCGAAGGTGATGGAGAGGCTGTCTACAGCAATCTGGATATGCGCGGCCGACTGGCGCTGGTCTTTGGCAGCGAGGGGCGGGGCGTCAGAAGGCTGGTTCGTGAGAAGTGTGATCAAACGATCTCGATCCCCATGCTCGGAAGGGTCAATTCACTCAATGTGAGCGTGGCCAGCGGAGTGATCCTCTTTGAAGCGGTGCGGCAACGGCAGCACCCGGCTGGCGGCTGAGGATCCTCATCACTCTGCTTCATCATCGTAGTAGAGGATTCGCCCGCAGTTTTCACACATAATGATACTCTCCGCCCGTCGAATGTCGTTGAAGACCTGGGGACGGATCGACATCCGGCATCCACGGCAGGAATGGCTGCGAGCCTCAGCGAGGGCCAGACCGGACTTCATTCGCGAGAGGCGGTCATAGTTTGATCGCGCCTCTTTGGAGAGGAGATCATAGAGACCTGGACGGTTCGATCGGAGCTCAACGAGTCGGGCCTCGGCGTCAACCGTCCGTTCTCGCAGCCCGGCAAGCTGGCGGTCGACCTGCTGTCGTTCCAGCTCCATGGCCGGCGTCTTCTCCGCCAGACTGGACTCCAGCTTCTCGATCTGCTCCATCAGTTTGAGCGTCTCCGTCTCCAGCTGGCTGATCACCTTGCGGGCAACATCGATCTCGCGGACCGCTGTCGTGTACTCCCGCTCATTGGTCGATTTCATGAGGTCATTCTTGAACTTCTGGTGGCGCTGCTGCTCCTCTTCGATCTTTGTTTCCAGCTCACGCTTGTCTGTCTGGGCATTCTCGAGCTCACTCTTCAGATCAAGATACTCAGTCACCGCCACTGCAAACTGCCGTTCAAGCTCTTCCTGACGAACCGGCAGGGATGTCACTTCGTCCTGGAGCTGTCGAATCTCGACGTCCAGCTTCTGAAGCAGAATCAATCGACTCAGATCGTTACCCAAAATGGCCTCCCAATTGTGATCTCAACTTTGGCCTGTGATATTGTAGTTTATCTTTGACCGGGTGAATCATCACACACGAAACTGCATATGCGCAAGAACTCTGTTGGAAAAGAGGTGAGGATGGAATCATCTGCAGTGAATATCAGACTCTCCAGAATTGTTGCCACGGCGATCTTGAGTGGACTGGTCGTCCTGGTTACCCTCTCTCGGCCACAGGCCCAGACAAACCAGAGCAGCTCACAGGTGGAGAGAAGCCGTGAAAAGGCCTATCTGCGTCAGCAGTTTGCTCGGCACTTCCGGACCATTCAGATCGAGAGTCAGAGCCTTCTCAAGACCCACGAAGATGGCAAACTGAATCCGCGGATACTTGGAAAGGAGTCCCGGGAGATCAATAAAGCCGCCCGGAACCTGCGGAGCATGATCGCGCTTGGGGCGCTGGCTGAAGAGGTTGAGCTGAAGACCAGCTTCAACTCTGCCGCCGATTTTGATGCGGCGATCCGGGATCTCGCCGGGATCGTCCGTAAGTTTGCGCGCAACCCATCACATCAGAACAGCCGCATTCTGAACACGGATCAGGCGACCGAGGC
Organism: uncultured Acidobacteriota bacterium; assembly: GCA_903862855.1. Classification (GTDB taxonomy): domain Bacteria; phylum Acidobacteriota; class Blastocatellia; order RBC074; family RBC074; genus CAIOZW01. The sequence goes on along the minus strand of CAIOZW010000215.1, from coordinate 4,729 downwards.
CCAGACCGATCTCCTCTCGATCATCAGGCTTTCAAAGGCTCTCACCGAGCAGTCCGGCAATTATCGCTAGGGACTGCTCGGTCATCACTCCTCTTTATTGACGGTCAAGGTAATCGAGAAGGACGTTGGCCATGACTCGAACCCCGACGACCAGACTCTCTTCATCGACATCAAACTCCGGCGTATGAATCATTCCGGTGATTCCACGGGCCTTGTTTCCGACTCCCAGAAAATAGAAGAAGCCTGGAATGACCTGCTGAAAGCGGGAGAAGTCTTCAGCCCCCATCTGGGGACGTGGCGAGATCAGATTCTTTTCACCGACGACTCTTCTGATCGATGGCAAGGTCGATTCGACCAGGGATGGATCATTCCAGGTAACGGGATTGTTGTGTCCGAAATCGATCTCATAACTGGCGCCATAGGCCGAGGTGATCCCGGCAAGTGTCTTCTTCATCATCTCGATCGCGGTTGAGCGCACCTCCTCATTGAGAGTCCGCATCGTCCCCTCGAGGACAACCTCATCAGCGATGATGTTGAACCGATTGCCACCGTGGATCGAACCGATGGTGATGACCAGCGGCTCCATCGTATTGATCCGGCGACTCCTGATAGTCTGCAGCGCAGTGATCGCCTCGGCAGCGACCACAACCGTATCGATTCCATCGTGTGGATAGGCTCCATGAACCTTGCGCCCGCGCAGCGTGATCGAAAACCTGTCTGAGGAGGCCATCGCCGGACCGCTATTGTAACCAATCTGACCGACTTCGATATTTGGCATGACGTGAAGCCCGAAGATCGCCGACGGGCGCGGATTCTGCAGTGCCCCCTCCTTGATCATAAACTCTGCGCCACCCTCTTCACCGGGGGGAGGTCCCTCTTCGGCCGGCTGAAAGATGAATTTGATCGTCCCGCGAATGCGATCACGCATGCGGCTCAGGATCTCGGCCACCCCAAGTTCGACTGTCATATGGACATCGTGTCCACAGGCATGCTTAACTCCCCTGTTCTCTGAACGGTAGGGGACATCGAGCGTCTCGAGGATCGGCAGCGCATCCATATCGGTGCGCACGGCAACGACCGGACCGGGTTGAGAACCTTTGAGCAGGGCAACAATCCCGTGTTTGCCGACATTGGTTCTTACTTCGTCAAATCCAAGTGCACGCAACTTCTCCGCAATTACCCGAGCCGTGCGCTCCTCGCGGTTCGAAAGCTCGGGATGGCGATGAAAATCACGTCGCAGTTCGATCAGTTTGGGGCGTAACGACTCTGCCGCCTGATCAATTGCCGCCTGCCGCGTGGCAGGTTCTGCTCCCTCAGCCAGCAACGGCAGTAAGGCGGTGAAGAGGCAGAATGAGGCGATCGAAAGGAGGAGTGACAGATGTTTCATGATATTAACTCTCCTGGCTTGGTGTGGATATGATTACACGCTGGAAGGTAGCCCAATTGACCGGGACGGTCAACAAGAACTGGAACGGCAGAAAAGATTGGTCGTTCTCTCGGGTGTTAATCGCCAAGTGTCTGGCGGGTTGATGAAGAATCAATCTGAGCGGTGACCGCAGAGGATCGTGGCCGTCTCGCTTGGAGATCTCTGAATCGGCGCAAGGTGGTGTGGAGAAAAAAATATGGGTCGTTCCTTTTCACAGAAACGACCCATTGAGCGAGTTTACCCTTCTCAGAGACCAAACTATCAAGCGTGTTAGCGCTTGATGAATGAAGCGCGGCGCCGCTTGGCGCCGACATAGAGATATACAAGCGGCGTGCCACAAGCGATCCCAGAGAAAGAACTCTTACAACCTGTTGTTATTCAAGCACTTAGCCCACTGCCCCACGAAATCGCTCATATTGTTACCAGATCCTGACTGGGACAATATGTAACACGGTGTGACTAACTGCCCATACTCAGGCCATCCTGGCACTCGAACGATGCTACTTGCCCCTTGCCGTCCTGGTTCGACGGTCAAAAAGCGGTGCGATAAAGGCTCAGGCGACTCTGACTCGATGCCGAATGCGCTCGCGCACTGTCTGACTGATCAGCTCTCTCCAATAGACTCGCTCAACGGACTCTCCGACTCCTGCCCGTCGGGCGGCTCAAATTCAACTCGCGGCCCGCGCCTTCGGTCAGTGTTAAAACCGTATTGACCTTCAGGTTCACAAAGTATTCTCTCCTGCCGCTCGGCCATTGAATCTCCACGCGATCGATCTGCCGAGCCTTACCCAGACCAAAATGGAGTCGCAGATCGTTCTGTGAAAGAAAGCTGCCACCACTGCGTACTTCGTCCACTTGTCTGATACCACCCGTCGTGACCGTCAATCGCGCCCCGATCGCGCTGCGATTGGACTTTGTTCCGACCAAGTGCAACAAGGTCCAGTTCAATTGCGTGCCTGAATTTTTCAGCAGGCTCGGCGTATCACCGATGTTGTTAACGACGACCTCGATACTCCCGTCGTTGTCCAGATCACCAAAAGCCGCCCCACGTGAGGCGCGGCGATCCAGGATGGCCGTGCCTGCCGTGTCAGACAGATCATAGAAAGTCTTGTCGTGCAGATTCCAGAATAGTACCCGCTCCTGCTTGAACGGACTGTTGCTTTGGAGAGAATCGACTTCAGGATAGACGTGGCCGTTGACCATCAGAATATCTTTCCAGCCGTCGTTGTCAAAATCGAGAAAGCCCGCCCCCCAGCCGAGGAAACGGGTGTTGACACCGAGTCGCGCGGGGTAAGTCGTATCCGTGAAGACGTTCCCTCCATCATTGTGGTAGAGAGTTGGCGTATCATCGGCGAAGTTTGTCTTGATCAGATCAATCAACCCATCGCGGTCATAATCGCCTGCACCAACCCCCATCCCGGCCTGCTCCTGTCCATCTTCATTGACTGCCGTCCCGGACAGCAATCCGATGTCGCTGAAGACTCCATTGCCCTCGTTATGAAAGAGAATATTTGGCGTCGAATCGCACGCAAGGTAAATGTCCGGCCAGCCATCATTGTCATAATCAGATACCAGCGAGGTAAATCCATAACGCCCCTGCACCTTCGAGATGCCACTGGATTGAGAGACATCTGTGAAATTGCCCTTGCCATCATTACGATAGAGCGCATTCGTACCTGCAGCCAGTCCGCGTGGCCCACAGACGACGGCGAGACCTTTCCACGAACAATAATTGCTGCTGCCGCGTGCAGGTGTTTTTGCCAAATCCAAATCAATATAGTTGGCGATGAACAGATCCAGATCGCCGTCTTTGTCGTAATCAAGAAAGGAACACCCAGTATTCCATCTCGTCTTCGACTGGTTCAATCCAACCGCCGAGGCGACGTCGGTGAATGTGCCAGCCGCCCCTTCATTCAAGTTATTCCGCCACAGCGCATTCTGCCCCCAGTAGGTCACAAACAGATCGGTGTCACTGTCATTGTCATAATCGCCAGCGCAAGCTCCATTGCCCCATCCCGTGCGATTCAATCCCGCTGCCGCTGTGACATCCGTGAATGTGCCATTGCGGTTGTTATGATAAAGATGACTGACCGGTTTCGATTGACCGGGTGAAGGCGTGAGGGTTGTGCCATTGACGATAAACACATCCAGCCAGCCATCCTTGTCGTAATCGAACAGCGCGACGCCGCTGCCGATGGTCTCGATAATGTACTGTTTGTCACTTTCAGCGCCATTGACACTTGGGGAAAGCAGTCCGGCCTGTTTGGCAATATCGCGGTAATTGACGACAGGCAATGGCACATTGAGCTTCACTTTAGGCTGCGGACGCTGTACGCGTGTTGGCACTGCCACCCCTTGCGCCACTGATTGTCGCGGAGCGATCACCAGCCAACTCAACGACAGGAGAATAAGCGTCTTGATGAAACAGGTCCTCTTCGTCACTCGATGCCTCGGGAAGATACTCATCGTTCTTTCTTCATTGCTGCGCGCAGCATCGCCTCAGCCTCGCTGCTCCAATAGCCACAATCAAGTTCGAGAAAGACTGAAGTATAAGGTAAAGCCAGTGTCGTCTTGAGAATCAGAACATTGAATGTCGCACCAGTCTGATCAAGTTTGGCGATGATCTGGTCGTGTGGCAGCGACTGTGAAGGGCGATCCCCCAGCAGTCTCTTCAATCCTTGACGATAGGTCCCGATGCCTTTGGCATATTGTTCATCCACGTAGGGTAACTCTGCGTCAAGATAGATCGTCGGGCGTATGTGCGGAGCTCTCTCGATCCGGGCCAACACTGCCTGCACGATTTCAAGTTGATCACCGCCGGTGGCAATGGTCTCGATTCCCGCGCGGCTTTGTGAAGGATAGGCTGAATCGGCGATGACTATCCAATTTCGATGGCCATAAACCGGCAGACGCTGCTCCAACAGACGCTGCCAGTCGGGCCGGGCCTTCTTTTGCCCCGTAGCAGGCGTGTTCATCAACATGCTACCAAGTAAAGCGGCCATAAGCAGGCTGCGCAATTCTATTTTCATTATTTTTCTCCGGTGAATGATACGCGCAATAGCAACTGAAAGTGAAAAAGGAGAATGGAGAATGAGAATGGAGAATGGAGAATTGATAATTGAGAATGGAGAATTGATAATTGATAATTAAGGTCCCCGCTGCAATACTCAAAGTCCATCTTCAGGATAGGGCAATTCAACGAATGACAAACCACGTCTGCGAGCGTGCCGCCACCCGCGGAAGCAGTGTGAGGCGATATTGGCGATCCAGCTTCATTCGAACCGGTTGACCGTTTTGCTCAGC
>CAIOZW010000214.1 GCA_903862855.1 uncultured Acidobacteriota bacterium | reverse complement strand
GGGCTTGATCTGCTCCTTGCCGGAAGGGGGAAGAGTCAAACCGAAGTGGAGGTTGAGAGATGAATCTGACTGATGAGCAGAAAGAGCAGGGAAGACGCAATTTTCTGAAGGCGCTGGCGGGGACGCCGGCACTGGCAGCGCTGGCGGCAACAGCGGCAATCAAGGGACCGGTCAAGGGAGGGCCGGTGCGGACGGCAGTGATCGGGACTGGTGGAATGGGTCGAGGACTGATTGCCCAGTGCCAGCGTGAACTGATCGATCTGCGGGCAGTCTGCGATATCAATCCGAAGCGGCGGGGAGATGTTGCCGCCTGGATGAAGGAGAGCGGCTGGCCGGCTCCCGTGCAGTATGATGACTGGCGCGAGATGCTTCAGAAAGAGGATCTAGAGGCGGTAATAATCGCTACGCCGCTCTGGTCACACGCGGAGATCGCGATTGGTTGTCTCGATGCTGGCAAGCATGTTCTCTGTGAAAAGATGATGGCGAAGAGTGATGACGAGTGCCGGCAGATGATCGAGGCCCGTGATCGTAACCGTCGACTGCTCGAGATCGGTTATCAACGCTACTACAATCCGGTCTACCAGGCGGCATACGGAAATATCGTCAAGCAGGGATTGATTGGCGATATCTATTTTGCGCGGCTTCTCTGGCATCGCAATGCCAACTGGCGGCGTCGCGAGGATCAACCTGCGCCGGACTTCAATCCATCCAAATGGGGCTACCCGGACTGGGAGCATCTGCTCAACTGGAGGCTCTACCGACAATATTCGGAAGGTTTGACGGCTGAGCTTGGCAGCCACCTGATCACGGCGACCAACTGGTTCTTCGAGGCGGCGCCCAATGCTGCCTATGCAACAGGCAGCATTGCCCGCCACCGCGATGGCCGCGAGGTCTTCGATCACGTCTTTGCGACTCTCGAGTATCCAGGTGGACGGACAGCGACGTTCTCATCGATCGAGTCGAATGCATTTGAAGATCATTATGAGATGTTCTTCGGAACGAAGGGGACGCTGATACTGCAGAACGAGATCGAGGTCTATCTCTTCTACGAGGGGGAGGCAGCGACAACAAGGGTCGAGGTCTCACCGCGAAGCAGCGCACCCGTCGCCGATGCCTCGGCCACGCGCGGTGCCGACTCATCCTGGCGGGCGGTCAATACGGCCACTCCAGGGCAGATCGATCGGAACATCTCCTATCGCAACGAGATCGCAGAGTTCTGCACGGCGGTGCGGACCGGTCAGCCGGTGCGTTGCGGGGCAGAGAAGGCCCGCGACTCGGCCAGGTCGGTTCTGCTTGCCAATCGGTCGGCAACCGAGGGGCGGCGGCTCGAAATGGAGCGGGTCTGATCGAGGTCAGGATCGGCAGGATGAAGAGAGAGGGCCGGTGAGAACGGGATGATTCCCGATTCTTACCGGCCCTTTTAGTTTTCAGTTACTACTGATCCTCAGCAGTGACGGGTTACCTATTTGATACTGATCGTTACCTCGTTGGCCCGTCTGACGTGGCCCTCACCATCCCGGACAAGGATCGTCAGGGTGATCGTACCCGAGAGGTCACCAGGAAGCGCAAGGTTGAGCTGGTCGAGACCGGCATAGCCCGGGGCGATACCGGCATAGAGGACACCGAGTGTTCTGGCTCCACTTGCCACTTCGATCAGTTCGGCAACACCATTCTGCGAATTGCCATCCTGGTCGGTGAGGTCGCTCAATCCGGTTCCGTAGAGAACAAGGTAGAGCTGTTCACCGGTCTGTCGGGCGACCGGAACAGGGATCGTCCGACCTGCGGCACTGTCGAAGGTCGCCAGTGGTTCGTAGGAGATCGAACCGTTTGTGCGGACGCGGAGCAGTTGTCCGGCCGGAACACCCTGACCCGAGCTGTCGGCGGTGAAGATGCTTGGGGCCGAGGTCGTCACCTCGATGGTGCCCTGGGCAACTGACTGGCCGTTCCGCAGTACGCTGACCATGGCTGTGCCCGGCAGCAGTTCATCAGGTGCCTGGTAGTTGATTTGTGAAGGTGAGACGAAAAATAGACCAGCCGGGCGTCCATCGACCAGAACCGAGACGCCACCGAGCGTCGTCGGCAGGGGCTGTGTTCTGGCGGTCTCCGTCGTCTCGGCCAGATTAGAGCCGAATGCCGCGATGATCGATGATGACGATCCTCCGCTCGTGTAACTTGCCGCATTGACCGAGGCCAGCGGCTGGTACTGCATGAAGGTCGCGGCAGTCGTCGTTGAACCAGACTCGACCTCGATCATCTTAGCGTCGATCTCACCGTTGGGCAGCTCTGCTCCAACCACTTCGGCGAGTGCGCCAACCTCGATGCGGCTCCGCTGCCGATCGATCATCGTCGAACGGGCAACATTGACCTTGCGCCCGTTTTCGAATGTCCACTGACCGACGAAGTTGGCAGTCTCCGGCAGATCAGTAATCTTTGAGATAAACTCGATGAAGCTGAGATTGGTCAGGGTTGAGCCGGTGGCCGGAGCAGTTCGCACCGAGATCGAAAGGGCATTGACCTTGCCGTCCGGGAAGAGGTATCCCTTGACCTCGACAAAGGCGCCGACTTTGATTACGCCACGGCTGGTATCGATCTTCGTCAGCGAATCGACATTGACCTTGCGATTAGCATCGCCAATCGTCCACTCTCCTGGGAACTTTCCGTCGACGGCGGTTGGAAGGGTGACGATACTACCGTAGAAATTGATGAAGCCGATCGATCCGGCAGGGGCATCCTTGTCGCGTTCGACCTGGATGGAGATGGCATCGACACCTCCATCGGTACGCAGGCTGCCTTCAACCTGCACATATGCCCCGACGACCGGGCTGCCGTGTTCGCGAGAGATTCGCGTACGAGAGCTGACCGACACCTGTTTTCCGCTGACCGCCCAGGTTCCAACCAGTGAGCCACCGTTTGGAAGCGTCTCGATGGTGCCATAGAAGCGGGTGTAGCTGATGGCACTGCCCGATCCGCGTCGGATCTCGATCTCCTTGGCGACGATCGTTCCATCGGCCTGGAGTGAACCCTCGACCTCGGCAATGGCGCCAACGGCGGCCGTGGCACTGCCCTGGTCGATCTTCGTCGTCGCCGCGACCTGCACCGTTCTCTCACCAACCTTCCAGGTGCCAACGAGTGGCGAATCAGCGCTGGTCGGGAG
>CAIOZW010000213.1 GCA_903862855.1 uncultured Acidobacteriota bacterium | reverse complement strand
TAGGCATTGAGCCCATCCTTGAACTCGTAGAGGAGCACCTCGAACTCGGCGTCGTCATACTTGCCTTTGGTCGTCTCGCGGACCGGATCGATGATCGTTGCCCCGCGCTCTTTCATGACTTCGATGGCCGCCTCGATCAGACGGTCGACACGGGGATTGAAGCCAAGGTAGTCACGGGCCACTCCGATGCGGGCGCCCTTCAATCCCTGTGGATCGAGGAATTTCGTGTAGTCAATGCCGATTTGCGGTCTGCTGAGGCTGGTGATTGGGTCGCGAGGATCCGGCCCGGTCAGCGCATTGAGAATGATTGCGGCGTCGGTGACTGTCCGCGTCATCGGCCCGGCGGTATCCTGTGTGGCCGAGATCGGAATGATGCCCGCGCGGCTGACGAGGCCAACGGTCGGTTTCAGACCGACGAGCGAACTGGCATTTGATGGACAGACGATCGACCCATCGGTCTCAGTCCCGATCGAGGCCGCGCAGAGACTGGCGGCAGTCGCCGCCCCTGAGCCGGAGCTGGATCCGCAGGGATTGCGATCGAGCGCATAGGGGTTGAGTGTCTGCCCACCGCGTCCACTCCATCCGCTGATCGAACGAGATGAACGAAAGTTGGCCCATTCGCTGAGGTTGGTCTTGCCAAGCAGCACCACACCAGCCGCACGCAGCCGCTCAACGATGAAGGCATCGCGTGGCGCGATCGAGTCGGCGAGTGCCAGCGATCCGGCCGTCGTCCGCATCCGGTCTGCCGTATCGACATTGTCCTTGATGAGGATCGGTACGCCGTGCAGCGGGCCCCGCACCTTTCCCGCCTGTCGCTCTTCATCCAATTGGCGGGCAATGGCCAGGGCATCAGGATTGATCTCGATGACCGAATTGATCTTCGGTCCATTCCGGTCGATCGCCTCGATCCGCGCCAGATATCCGGCGGTCACGGCCTCCGAGGTCCAGACTCGATCCTTCATCCGCTGCTGCAACTGGGCAATCGGCATCTCCTCGAGTGCCAGCTGATCGACGACCTCACGGGCCACCGACCGGCGTGCAACCAAAAGACCCACTCCGCCGACGAGGGTGCTCTTCAGAAACTGACGGCGTCTCTTCGTCTCTCCCATTTTCCCAATCTCTCCTTGTTCAATCCAATCGGTCTGAAAAAGAGAGACGGAGGAACGCCGTCTGATCGGCGCCCCTCCGTCTGTTCTGTCATGGTTCTCGAGTGAGAACCGTCGCCTAGAAGAAGTACTTCAGGGCGAGCTGGACCGTCCGCGGCGGGCTCACTGTACCAGTGATCAGGCCGAAGGTGGTCGGTGCATTGAAGTCACGACCCGGAGGCGAAAAACTCGGGTGATTGGTGAAGTTGAAGAACTCACCACGCAGCTCGAAGAAGTTGCTCTCCGACACGGTGAAACGCTTGTTGACGCTGAAGTCCATGCTTGCATAGCCTGGAGCGCGAATCACGCCAACGGGCGAGTTGCCGAACGTCCCATCAGCCGGTGCGATGAATGCTCCGGCATTGATCCACGAATCGATCGTCTGGCTGGCCGGCTTCGGATTGCCGATCAGGTTCGGCTTCTGACCACCACGCGGATTCTGGAAGGAATTGTCGCGGCTGGTCGTCACCGTAATCGGGAAACCGGTACGCAGGTTGACGATCGTGTTGATGTTCCATCCGCCGATGATTCCATTGACGACTGGATGCAGGTTGGTTCCGAATGAACGACCGTTGCCAACCGGAATCTCATAAGAGCCCGACCAGACAAAGTTATGGGTCGCATCGAAGAAGGCCAGACCGTAGTTGTAACCACGCTGGTTATACTGGTTGTAGGAGTAGGCGGACTGCGCGGCGACGCCACCGCTGCCGTAGTAGCCAAGGTTGTCGGTGAGGGTCTTGCTCAGCGTATAGGAGAGGAGGAACTCCATTCCCTTCGTCGAACGCTGACGCAGGTTGACCTGCAGACCGTTGTAGTTGGAGATACCCCACGAGGCAGTTCCGCTGATATTGGTCACGAGCGGACGCGTCGCATAGAGCGGACGACGGGTCTGGATCGAGGCCCACTGTGAGGGAGCGACGGTTGACGGACCCGGCAGCGGCTGGTTCCAGTCGGTTGGCGCAACCAGGTGGGTCGCGTCATTTCCGACATAGGCGACGGAGAGCGAGGTCTCCTTGGCGAGCTGGTACTCGAGGGTCAGATTCCACTGCTGCGTGAACTGGGGACGAATATTCGGGTCCCAGACACGGATCAGACCTGACGGCTGGTCACGCACGATCACATCGGTAAAGCCCTTGGTGATCGTTCCAGCTCCGGTCGTCTGGTCATAGGTGAAATCGGCCTCTGAGAAGAGCGGCGGATTGAGCGGAAGGCGCAGGTTCGATCCGGTACCCTCCATGAACTGGGTGATACCATATCCGGCACGCACAACCAACTTGCCGTTGAATCCATCCGGCGTCCAGGCCAGACCGATGCGCGGCTCAAAGCCCTTGTAGAAAGGCTTGTAGAGAGCGCGGCTGTTGCCATCCTTGCCGGCGAAGAGCTGCCGACCGGTGAAGAGTTCGAAGTTTGACTGACGATCGAGAACCTCGACCACTGGTGAGGTGTATTCCCAGCGCATGCCGAGGTTGACTGTCAGGTTTTTACGAACCTTGAAGTCGTCCTGGAAGAAGAAGCCGACGCGATTCTGGCGATGGCCCCAGGTACCGCTCTTGCTGCCGATACGCTTGTTCTGAAGCAGATCGAGCAGGAAGTCGGAGAAGCCCTGACCCGAGAACTGACCGTTGTAGGTGAAGGCTCCGAAGAGTCCATTATTGCCAGGATAGAAACGATTCTGCTGATACCGCTGCCACTGACCACCCATCTTGAACGAATGACGACCACGGAGAATCGTCAGGTTGTCGCCATAGTGGAAGGTGTTGGTGACGTTGTCCTCGGTTGTGCCGACGTTACCGACACCGGAGAGACCAGTCGCGAACGAGATGCTCGCCAGACCATCGGCAACCTGTCCACCAGGAATACCAAACTTGGCGTTACCAGCACCAAGTCCACCCCAATCGAGAACGTCAGTAATGAAGATCGCCCGGTTGAGTCCGACACGGGCCTCGTTGATGATCGTCGGCGAGATGGTCCGCGTCCAGTTGAAGACGATATTCTGCGGACGATTGAAGCTCTTCCCGGTCGGGTTGGTCTTCAGGACACCACGATAGCCCAACTCGTCAAAGTTGGCGAAGGAGTAGCGGGTCGAGAGGTTGTCCTTGTCCGAGAGCTTGGCATCGATCTTGATGTCAAACTGGTGGCCATCGAGCTTCTCGAGTGTCCGGGTGGTGTAGATACCAACCTGGGTCTGCGGATCGATTCGATCCGGCAGCGGATAGAGGCTCGTATCGGCAAAGAGCGCCCGCGCGGCCGGGTTGATGATGCGCGCCGTCGGAATGATATTGCCCGGGAAGCAGGCCGACTGATCGGCGGCGCTGCAGGCACCAGTCTTCTGTGGATCACGGATGAAGATGTTGCGCTGGAGAAGGCTCGAGAGGTCTCCGGTGCGCCATGCGGCTGGCGCAACAAATGCGGTCGCCCCACCGCCCGTGCGGCGAATCGTTCCCTGATAGTCACCGAAGAAGAAGAGCTTCTCCTTGATGATCGGACCGCCGAGCGTACCGCCGAAGATGCTCTGGCGCAGCTTCTGCTTGGTTGCCCGATTCCGGTTGTTGGCCCAGGCGTTGGCATCGAGCGCATCGTTGCGGAGGAACTCGAAGACGTTGCCGTGGAACTCGTTGGTTCCCGACTTGAGGGTCGCGTTGACCGTCGCGCCGGTCACGTTACCGAACTCTGATGAAGAGTTGCTGGTCTCGACCCGGAACTCGGCGATCGCGTCGACGTTCGGCTTGTAACCGATACGGTTGTCGATAGTCTCGTCGACACTGATACCATCGAGAAGGAAGGCATTTCCCTGCTCGCGGTTACCATTGACGTAGGGACGACCCTGGCCATTCTGAAGGCTCGCGTTGGTGAAGGCTCCCGGATTGGGGGAGACCACGCCGGGAATGAGCAGCGTCAAGGCCTGGAAGTTACGCCCATTGAGCGGAAGGTTGGTCGCCTTCTGACCGGTGATCACCTGTCCGACCGTGACGTTCTCGGTCTGGAGGATCGGGGCGACATCGGTCACCGTCACCTGCTCGGAGACCGCGCCGACCTGAAGCGTCAGGTTGATACGACCGATCTGGTTGACCTCGAGTTTGAAGTCAGAAGAGACGATCTTCTTGAATCCGGTCGCCTCAACCGAGATCGCATAGTCTCCGATCGGCAGGAACGGGATGGTGTAGACGCCAGATGCATTGGTCTGCACGGCATACTCCAGCTTTGTTCCCTGGTTGATGGCAACCACTTTGGCTCCGGCAATCGTCGACCCCTGCGGATCGGTCACCGTACCAGTCACGGTTGCTGTATAGGTCTGTCCCCATGCCGTCGAAAGCATCATCATCATGATGCCGCAAGCGAGCACTGGGAGCCAAATTTGTTTGGCCAGATACCTCATCTTATTCTCCTTAGCTAGGCTCACCAGCCGCCCGGTGAACTACTGATTCTTAAGTCAATGTGGATGGTAAATCGGACGCCATCGAGAGGAACGATGCGCGGGGACTGATAGAGCTGGAGTTCGTGCTCCGACAAGATCGATCACCTGCACCATTCCATTGAAAAGTTATGTACAGCGAAAGATACTGTCATCGCAGCAAAGCTAGAGGACCGGCAGATTGGTTCGAGATGCCTGTGATTACCGGATATCACGGCAATTTAACACTCAAATACTAAACAAGATGAATTAGATCACCCCCAATAAATATTTGCAATAGCCAGGCCTGGCCATGAAAGATATTTTTCCAATTATACCAATCAGAGATGCGGAGCCTGAATCAGTGCACTGATGGTCGGGCTGCTAGTACCCGGACTTTTTCGATCACTCTGACTGGGAAACTTCCTTGTCAGTCATACTTGGTGCTCAATGCTGCGTGGGTTGGTTTCTGGGGGTGAGGGGGCAAGAGCCAGTGGGCTCCTGGAGTTTTACAGTGACCGATGGAGTGAAGCGGCCTGATGAAGATTACTGACCAGAAATGAGGCGAAAGACAGGGACTGAATCAGAAAGAGGGATGAGGGGAGCGTCGCGACTCAAGCAGTTCCGCTCTCGCCACCCTCATCTTTGGATCTGCAGGATCAGGCCCGTTTAACAGCTGTCACGAGGTGATTGAACTGAGTTGGAACACGATAGAAACTTTCAAAACCCTCGTCCCTGAAAAATGCCTCCATCCACTCATAAGTGAAAAGATCGTTGATCGTCGGTGACAAGGCATCAAAATAACCGTGGACCTGACTTGGAGGAAAATGTTTCTTGATTATCTCCATTTTTTCAACATTGGTCTTGGGAAGCAGGCGCTGCCGCCACTCCTCGTAATTGGACTGTTCACTGAACCCGTCAAGACCTTCAGGGAAAGCATAGAGCATCACAAAGATATATCCGCCCGGTTTGACACAACGAGTGAGGTGTCGCAGGACACGAAGCGAGTTCTCCGTGTGGTGTGCGACCCCGAAACTCCAGACCATATCGAATGAGTGGTCGTCAAAGTGGAGATTGAGTAGATCGCCCTGCTGAATATTGACGTTGGCATCTTTATCAACGATCCGCCTCACCTCCTCGAGCGCCCCGGCACTCTGATCGAAGGAGGTAACGTGTGCGCCAAGCTTGCTCAGTGCATACGTCCAGCGTCCGGAGCCGCAACCGGCATCAAGAATCTTTTTACCGGCAAACCATTCACGTGGGATCTGCGTGAACTCCAGAAGATGTTCATCCGCCTTCTGCAGAAACTCCTGGTTTGATGGCATCCACTCACCTTCCGGAAGTTCACGCCACTGGTAGTCAAAGCTCTCTTTTGTTTGCGAACCGGTATAGCCGCGTTTAAGGTCATTCAAGTAGATGAGTTCACGGAACAGCTGATTCATCCTCATGTTTTCATAGATCAAAAATCTGTTCTGCTGCTCTAGGTGAATCAGTTTTTGTCTCAGCGTTGTCGCCGAACGGAAAGATGGATAGGAAGAATTGACGACAAATTCAGGAACCTCAATATCAAGAAGACTGTTTGTATTGCCTCTAATGGACCTTAACGCCTCAGGAACGAAAGGTTTGAGCAGACGTTTCATTAAGTAAATAATCCTATTTACGACAGGACTGAACATCCAGACTCCTTTTGTAGATTACAAACCACAAAATGTAGCTTGCTGATCTCTGATTAACTGAGCGTATCAGAAAATAACAAGCTCAAAATTATCAAATCTTGACCTGAAAATTTATTATAAGTAACATTTAAAAAGAAGTGCAATGGAAAAGAGCTACCTGCCGTCTGCCACAACTCCATTTCTCTCTGGTTATTAGATGTGAAAACTGCTTTTTTGATGGTCAATTGTACGCTGACAACCTCAAAGGAGGCTCCGGCTGAATCCTTTGCCAAATCTCTGAATTCTATGAGGTTTGAGAACGCTCGACTGCCTGTGAAAGATGGGAGGCACTGATGAAAGGCAATCAATCAACCATGGCTTCAGGCTTTTGATTGGGTAAGGTAACAATTCAGGGAGAGATTGGATTTCATTGATAGGCCGTCCCAGGGAGGTTCAAAATTGTCTGAGGCCTGTCCAGCGGTTACTCTTCATTCTGATGACTCATTGGACAAACCGGACAAATGACCAAAGCAACAATAATATAGTGATCCAGCGGTGATTTCAGGCGATCAAGTCAGCAACCCGGTTGTGGGTGTTCAGACCTCGATCTCGCCAGCCATGACGGAGACAGCCGACCCACCGACCCTGACGGCACCGACTCTACCGTCGATCTTGTCGACAGCGACCTCGATCAGGCTGGGACGGCCCATCTCGATTCCCTGCTCGATCGTCCAGTGAAGAGTGCCAGTAGCGAGGGGGTTACGCGCGGCAAGGTAGCCTCCGAGAGCAGCAGCGGCCGAGCCGGTCGCCGGATCCTCGGGCATGCCAAGCCCGGGACAGAGAACCCTCACGTGGAGATCGGCCGGACTATCCGTCTCAAAAGAGAAGATGGAGAGAAGAGGTGCCCAGGTAGTGGCGAGAGAGGTCCGCCAGAACTCAAGGTCAAGATGGATCTGACTGATGGCAGCACGAGACCGAAGCGGGACGATGAGAAAAGGTAGCCCACAGGAGAC
>CAIOZW010000212.1 GCA_903862855.1 uncultured Acidobacteriota bacterium | reverse complement strand
TGACCAGGAATCGAATTACAACCACGCGTCTTCCACCGGGTGGCTCGGTCGAGTCGAGCCTCGCTGTGTGCGTGGCAACGAATCCACGAGCGCTGACTCATCCCCGGAGTTCCCAACCTGAGTGCCCAATATTGGCGAGGGCGATCAATGAATGAGCTGCAGATTGAACAGTCACTGATCCAAAAACTGTCAGACCTGAAATATGTCTACCGTCCGGATATTACGGACCGGGTCGCACTGGAGCGGAATTTCCGCGAAAAGTTCGAGGAGCTCAACCGCATCCACCTCACGGATTCCGAGTTCGCCCGTCTGCTGGATGAGATCGTCACGCCCGATGTCTTCATCGCCGCGAAGACCATCCGCAATATCAACAGCTTCACCCGCGACGACGACACGCCGTTGAACTACATGCTGGTCAACATCCGGGACTGGTGCAAAAACGACTTCGAGGTCATCAACCAGCTGCGCATCAACACGGACAACAGCCATCACCGCTACGATGTCATCCTGCTCATCAATGGCGTCCCCTGCGTGCAGATCGAGCTGAAGACCCTCGGCGTCAATCCGCGCCGCGCCGATGCTCGCGACCGCGACGATTTAATTTTTTGTCCAAAGTCCAGAGAAGAGCTAAAGCTCTTCCTGTTCATTCCATTCACAGGCAGTTTGACACGGCAGCGGCTCTGTCAAAACGGCACAATTTGAAGGCTGGTTTACACCTTAATTTTGCCGATTTTTTGTCTTGACAATGGGGAGTACCTCACGGTAAGTATCGCGCTGATTTTCGGCGCGGATACGGTTCCCGCCCCTTTCCCACCGCTGTCTACAGCAAGGGGCGGCAAGGTCACCCCTATCCCCCGTCCCCTTATCCCCATACAGGGGACAAGGGGCGGGAATGCAGGGATTGACATCAAGTTTTCGCAACTTTTTACCATAGAAAGGACTGACGAACATGGCTAACAAAGAACAACTCGCGCTACTCAAAGCAGGGGTCGCAGGATGGAATGCGTGGCGAGAGGCGTAAGCTTTCGGTGAGACGGCATCAGGCTGGTAGCGCCTTCGGCGATGATAATGGCCGTTCTCGGCGGTGTCGAAATTTACTCACTTTTTCATGGTCGCGGACAGAAAGTTGTAATAGTTTATTTCTTGGTGGTGCATGTTGCTGCGCTACTTGTTTGCTTTGATAAAATTTGGACGTAAATAACATAATTACCATTATCGGACGCGCGTTCTGTAGTATAACCCGCCTGTGCTTGAACGCTAAAATGATTCTCCTCTTCCCACCCACTACCAGGCCCGTCGTTGTTAACGATCGCCGAAATACGCAAGCGAGGGCGTCTGGCTGTTTGATCCACTATCCTGGCAATAAGCTCTTTATCTTTTCGATAGCCTTGGATTCCTCATAGCCCATCTCGGTGAGGAGGCTAAAGTAGTTGTCGAAAACCGCTCGAAGATGCGGGTGTGGATGTCCAGTGGCCAAACTGAACTCAGCAATGATCTCAACGACCCTCCGCATCAGCGGCTCCGCCTCCGCCAGTCGATTCAGTGTGCTCTTGCCTGCCAAGGCATTTCCTCGATCCGTCACTCGGCGCCGCTCATTGCCTGTTGGATCAGTCTTGCCTATAACTGATGCCAGTAATGGGTCACTTCGCAACTGATCGTGATCATTTAGGTCTTCGTAACCCAGTGCCAGCGTATATATTCGCTGTGCTACCAGCTCTGCCACCTTATGCTCGATCCGTTTCTTATCCCGGTGATCGATGAAGCAGGCAGCAAATTGACTGGTTATCTTCCGTTTTGCATCGATCTCTTTCAGCAGCAGCACTCCACCGTCTGAGGTGATGGTTCCACCACTGAATTCTCCGATCACCTGCCGGGCTCCACAGGGTTGAAATTCGAGTTTCTCTCTCTTACACTCTGTTCTCATAAGGAGGCTCCTGTTTCTTTAGATAAGTCTTTGTAACTAAACTCTTTATCTCATGAACAGGAGCCTTTTTTCTATACACTAATGAGAAATGCGGGCTAACTGGTCCCCTTTTTTGGGGGAGGGCAAAATATCCAGAGTTCAGAGGCGGGTCAGAGGCCCGCGCCCCCAGTAAAAGCGCCCCTTCATCCCGGTAACGCTTCAGGGTACCTGCACAAAAGCCCGAAGGCCCTCATTTTTAGGGGCAGCAGACCGGTACAAAATCCTCCATATTGGATCGGAAGCGGCACGGATCTCGATGCCGGTCCGCCCCCAGATGCGCGCTGGTGCAGCTCAGCGGATATTGATCCTGACGGGGGGTGATTCACGTCCATCGATAACCACCGAGAGGTTGACCTCACCGAGGCCACTAAGCGTTCGTGGCAGGAGAAGATTGATCTGATCGAGGCCGGCAAACTCCCCTTGACTTCCAGCGTAGATAGTTGGCAGGAGGTGGTCCCCGACTTTGACAAGGACTGCTGAACCTTGACTCCGAAAGCGAAGGCCAGTGCCGAAGAGAACCAGGTAGACCTGCTGGTCTTCCCTGGATAGGTCGATCGGGATAGCCGAGAATGCGCCGATATCCGGATTGAGTCGGGCCGTACCGGATTGTCGCTGTGCTCCATCGCGATCAACTTGAATGACGAGTCCGGCTGCAATACCGCGGCCATCGCCATTGGCGGTAAAGAGTCCGGGAGCGGTATCAACGATCTCCAGCGTAGCGAGGCTCCGCTCATTCCGATCGTTGGTGATGAGCGCGGTGGCGGTGCCGTTCGACAAGCCATCCGGAAGAAGCAGATTGACCTGTCCGGGTGAGGCGTAGAAGAGCAATGCCGGCAGGGTCAATCCTCTCGTGTCGGTAATCTCGACCCGAGTGCCACCGAGACTGTATGGGAGTGGAATGGTCGCTGCCGTGTCGATTCCGGTCGCGAGACGGCTGCCGAAGATACTGACAATGCCGCCGCGCGGCAGTTCTCTGTTCCCATAGCTCGCGGCAGAGACCATCGTCGCCGGAGCGGCATTGTCTCCACCAATTTGAACTGTGAAATCGACGGTCAGCGAGTCGGCGAGAGGGCCGACCAGTTCGCGGCGGATCGGAAAGTCATCAACATTCAGTCTGGCTGAAGACGGGGTGTCATTGGCCAGTCGCGGGGTGAGAGTGAGTCTTACGATCTCCTGTCGTCCGATGGTGATCACCTGGTTGGCTGGCATCGCCAGCATAATCCCGATAAAACCGCGGTTAGCGTTGAGCTGGTTGACCTGGAGTGAGGCGCCAATGAGGGAAGAGGCGAGCTCGACCTTCTCGACTATCCACCGACGAGCATCAAAGCGAAGACTGAAGGCGATGGCATTCTCCCGACCCTGTGACTCGATCTCGACGTTCCAGGTTCCACCCGAACCCGTGAGGAGACGGATCTGGGTGGGGCTGGTCGAGTTCTCAAGCGCCAGCGCGGGTCCTTCTGGTGTGGGTGCACTAAAGGGTCTGATCGCGGTTGGTCCACCCGCCGCGGTGGTCGGATCGAGCTGGGCCACATACCGTGCGGATTGAACCCAGTCAGCGAGGCTGAGGATGCCATCACCAAGTGTCGACCGGGGAGCGCAGTCGGCACGCATCACTTCACTCTCGGTGGGGAACAGATCGAGGCCGGCGATCAGTCGGGAGATCTGAACCCAGTCCGCGGCGGTCAGTGTTCCGTCGCCCATTGGACGTGGCGAGACATCACCCTCGATCCCTTGGCCAATCCCGAGCGTCGTCCCTGCAAAACTTGCGGCCAGCCTCCTTGCCTGGCTATCGACCAGTTCGCGAGCGATTGGCTGATCGCCGAAGTCGACCCGGGTCGTTGTCGTGGCAACCCCTCCGGCAATCTGAAAGGTCACCACCACGACCTGCTTTGTCCCGGCAGTAAAGCTCCGACCAGCAGGCAGCCCGACCAGAATCCCGAGCAATCCGCGCGTCGCGCTGCCAGTATTGACACTCAGCGTCGCCCCATTCGCTCCTCCACCGATCACCACCTGCGGACTGGTCAGCACCAGCGGATCGTAACTCAGACTGAACCCTACTGCCGCCTCGTCACCCTGCGCCTCCAGCTCGACCGGCAGACTCACCGTCCCACCCGCTCTGCCGCCAACCGAGACCACTCTCACCTGACGCGGATTGCTCCCGATTGTGAAGTTGAAGGGGGCTGAGACCAGCCCGCCCGACTCGGGAATATAGACAGTCACTTCAGCCCGTCCAGTTACGGCAAGGTCTGTGCTCTGAACTACTGCCGTGATCCGGGTCGAATCGATGAAGGTCGTCGGTCGATTGACGCCATTCCACCTCACTACGGCACCGCGTGTGAAACCCGTCCCGGTCACGGTGAGGGTCAAACCGGCACTTCCGGCGGTGACCCCGGACGGTGAGATTGACGCAATGGTCGGGACGGGACTCGGCTGATCATTTGACAGGGCGCCGGTGAACTGAAAGAGCGTTCCGCCGATCGCAACATAGAGCCGCTCATCGACCCAGAAGGGATTTCCAAGGGTCGATCCGACCTCCTGTGCCACTCCACCGGCCGAGGCATACCGCTTCGACTCCGGGATCAATGGAAGTTTTGCCAGTAAGATGTAAGACACCCGACCGCCCGCGCTCAGCGAATCTGGATAGCTGTTGGCCAACACATAGTGAATCTGCTTCTCAATGCCGGTGGCCATCTCCCTGATCCAGACCTGCAACCCTCCGGATGCCCCCCCGCGCGGAAAGGCCACCCGACCATTCTCGACCACATAGTAGATGTAGAGATTGTTGAGGTTGAATGGGACGTTTGGGGAGATAGAGCCCTCGCCACTCGCTGTCCAGAGTCTCAACCCATATCCCTTGAAGACCACTCCAGTGCCATCCGTTACCGGCTCCGTGCCGCCACCATCGTTTGGATTGCTGATCAGGGTACTCTTTCCATCAGCATAGCGATAGACCTGGTTGTTCAACCAGTAGGCGACACTGCCGTTCGACCCGGTACTGAACTGCCAGAAAGATGTGTTTTCTGCGATCCGGGTGGTAATGCCCCTCGCCATATCGTGCAGCATCATCCCGTTTGGAGTAGTGCTCGTGCCATTCACATCGGTGCCAAACCAGGAGACATAGTTTCCTTTGACTGAGCAGGCTCCGGCTATCTGCCCGATCGTTGTCATCTGGCCGTTCTGCCACACCCTGAGCAGTCCTCTTGCCCCCCCCGATGAGGTAAAAACAACTCCGTTGTCAGAGATGCTGGTACAAGAAGCATAAGGCGGAACGCGAGATTCTGTGACCGCCACGTCGGGAAAGATCTCCTCCCTGGCTCCAGTGGAACGTCGGAATAAGACCAGTTTGCTGCTCGATAGCGATCCATTCGGCCTCTCGTTGACCAGTATCCGATCGTCCTTCATATCAATGATCATTCCATTGAACGAATTGACCTGGCGGAGGAAGGGGCTCGTCTCGACGTATATCCGGCGACAGGCGCCGCCCGATCCACTCTGTTCACTGATCCATACGCAGAGATTCCCGGACTGGCCATTGAACTTGTCGACCGGAATCTCGACGTTGACTGGTAACCGAACTTCGCTCGATCCCCCTGTGATGATGGGGTTTGTGTTGCTCCCGTCAGGCTTAAATTCAAGCGTGGCCGCACCACAGGGATCAGGATCGTCATCCTCACACCCAACCTCCAGGCGGATTCTCCCCGACTGTGAAATCTCCTTATTCAGGGGGCTGGTCATCGTCACTCGTGGCGGTCGATTGACGATAAAGGTGACCTGCGCGCTTGCCGTCGTCCCATAGACATCCCGGGCGGTAATCTGGAGCTGATATGTTCCGTAGAGCAGATTCGAGGTCGATATGGTCGATTCGTAACCGAGGACACACTGGTTATTCCTGGTCGACATGCAGCGATTGAGTGAAAGCTGGTAGTCCTGACCTCCAATCCGGGCTGTCACCGCGGTCAGCTCAAAGATGGTCTTCACCTCAACCTTCACTACCAGCCCGTTCGACACCTGCCAATTGCTGGTCGGACTATCGATCACTACCTGCATCTGATTCTGCTGAATGTGGTTCGATCCGGCCGTAACTATGGGTGTGCTTAACAGGGACGAAAGGGAAAAGGAGAGCACAGCTAGCGCAAAGAAAAACTTCAAGGGACCTCTCAATCCGGGGCGGTGGCTGTAAGGGGATTCGACGCGACCATCCGGTCAACATCGATCGACGGCAGTGACAGTGCCATTATACAGATGGAGAGATCAAAATTGGAAGAGTCTTGTCGGTGCTCCCAAAGGGATTTTGGGGCTTCGGACTTTTGTGTGGGATTAGCTCCTTGTATGCACAGAAGAGCAGGGCGCGAAAAACACCCCCACTAAGGGGAGGGGCTCCATCGGAAGGCAGGCTGCAAGAAGCGGGAGAAGCAACAGCGGTCAGGCAGGAAAGCGCTCCTCAGAGGACGATGGGCGAGGTGATCCTGAAGGTCGTAGGAAGCAGCTCAGGAAGTTGCGACTCGACCGAAGACGATATGAACAGCCTCAGAAGACATGGGCGAGGATGACCTTGGACAGGATCAGGGGAGGAGTGGCGCAGGCCTCGGTGATAAGATGGCGGC
Organism: uncultured Acidobacteriota bacterium; assembly: GCA_903862855.1. Taxonomy (GTDB): domain Bacteria; phylum Acidobacteriota; class Blastocatellia; order RBC074; family RBC074; genus CAIOZW01. The sequence continues at coordinate 3,958 of CAIOZW010000212.1, read as the reverse complement.
AGGGATCCCCCTCCGCGGCGAGACTAAATGGGCGACCCGCCATACATGTCACTATTGCTCCCCTGCAGATTGGGTGGCAGACTTGTCTTGCTGATCGAGTACTGATGGGCGGGGACGTTGTGACATCAAGACTACATTGATTTATAGTGATTTCCTGAAGTGTGGGCATACTTTTATACAGGTCCGGGTATTTAAATTAGTCCGAGGAAAGGGAATGCCGACAGAAGCATCTTTGACACCCCCGACAGCTGATCGATATGTTACGGCATTCAGCGCCATCTCGAATCTGACGGATCTGCACCTCCAGATGCTGCGGATCCACTATCAGGCTCCGGAACGGACAGTAACGGCCAAGGGGCTCGCTGCTCTGGTAGGGGAGAGTAGCTACCAGGTCGTCAATTCGCAGTATGGCCGCCTGGCCCGGCTGGTTGGAGAGCAAATAGGCTATAGCCCTGAGCCGGAACAGCTCGGGACCCTGGTCCGTTTCGAACAGCGCAATAAGGAATGGCATTGGCTGATGCGACCGGAGGTCGCAGAGGCGCTCGAGCGACTCGGGTGGGTCGAGGCGGCTGCCCCACTGCTCCCTGAAGAGGTTGCGAGCACGGCAAGTCTGCTGGTGGAGGGAGCCGTTTCGCGGGTCTCCGTAAATGCCAACGAGTGTAATCCGGAGGCCCGTAGGCGCTGTCTCGAAGCCTATGGCACCCGGTGCTACATCTGCGGCTTCAGCTTCGGTGCTGTCTACGGTGAAGTGGCGAAGGGCTACATGCATGTCCACCATCTGCGCCCATTGTCCGAGATCAACGGGGAGTACGTCGTCGACCCTATCACTGATCTTCGGCCGATCTGTCCGAACTGCCACGCGGTCGTTCACCTCCGTATGCCGGCATTTGCCATCGAGGAGGTACGAGCATTTCTGCATTCGCGGTCACAGACCTGACAAGCTGTTGAAGCCCAATCAACCCTGCTGCCCACATTTCAACAGCAGCGCGATAGCATATCAATCTCAGCGACCCAATAGACAAAGGCCACATGTTGCACCCGGCACAAATGACTCTTGGAATACTGAATGAAGCCAGCCCCTCTGAGGCTGTACTGGCTGCGATCAATGCCTTGGCGTTGAGTACTGAACACAATTCTCGCGGGGCGGTATTCACGCGCCGTGAGGTTGTGGATTTTATCCTTGACCTGACTGGTTACACAGAAGATCGACCACTCCACAACAAACGGCTGTTGGAGCCGTCATTCGGCAACGGGGACTTTCTGTTTCCAATTATCGAACGACTGCTTGGTGCCTGGCGGAAAGCAAAGCCGCACGGTGACCCTCTCGACGATCTAAGCAGCGCTATCCGGGCAGTCGAGCTGCACCATGACACTTTCCGTCGCACCCGGACTGCCGTTGTCGAGTTGCTCAGGAGCGAGGGCCTTGCCGCACATACCGCAGCGGTCCTGGCTGACCATTGGCTGTCACAAGGAGACTTCCTGCTGACCACGCTGGAAAATGAGTTCGATTTCGTGGTCGGTAATCCGCCCTATATACGACAGGAGTTGATCCCGGCTCCCCTGCTGGCCGAGTACCGCAGCCGCTACCTGACGATGTATGACCGAGCTGACATTTACGTCCCCTTCATCGAACGGTCGCTATGGGTCCTGTCTGAGGGTGGCAGCCTGGGCTTCATCTGCGCAGATCGGTGGATGAAGAACCGCTATGGCGGGCCGCTGCGGAGACTCGTGGCCGAGCGGTTTCATCTGAAGGTATACGTTGACATGGTGGATACGCCGGCCTTCCACTCCAGCGTGATTGCATACCCCGCTATCACGATCATTAGTCGCGAAAAGCGGGGGGCCACACGCATTGCCCGTCGTCCAACGATCGATCGGACCACACTAACGTCACTGGCGACGGAACTTCGCGCACAAAAGCTGACAGCAGACACCGACCAGGTACGGGAAATCGCGACAATTACCAATGGGTCAGAGCCGTGGTTGCTGGGGGCAGACGACCAAATGACCCTCATTCGTCGTTTGGAAGGCTGTTTCCCTTCGCTGGAAGAGGCAGGGTGCAAGGTAGGAATTGGTGTTGCCACGGGTGCTGACAAAGCATTCATCGGTGATTTCGATGCGCTCGATGTCGAACAAGACCGAAAACTGCGGCTGGTAACAACCAAAGACATCATTTCCGGGGAGGTGAATTGGCAGGGTCAGGGTGTCATCAATCCTTTTGCTGAGTCGGGCGGGCTGGTCAACCTCGACGAGTATCCGCGCCTGCAGCACTACCTTGAGGCTCGACGAGAGATGATTGCCAGTCGTCACTGTGCGCAGAAAGACCCAACAAAATGGTATCGCACGATTGACCGGATTATCCCGGCACTGGCTATAAAGCCGAAACTCCTGATTCCAGACATCAAGGGTGAGGCGCATATCGTCTTTGAAGATGGCGCACTGTATCCACACCACAATCTCTACTTCGTCACGTCAGATGACTGGGAGTTACGGGCTCTACAGGCGGTGCTACTATCCATAGTCACCCGCCTGTTCGTGGAGACCTATTCGACAAAAATGCGGGGAGGATTCTTCCGCTTCCAAGCACAATATTTGCGCCGCCTTCGGATTCCGCGCTGGATGAATGTGCCAAACTCGCTGCGCCGCGACCTGGCCGAGGCTGCCACGAAACGGGACCTGCATGCCTGCAATAGTGCGGTCTGCAAACTCTACGGCCTGACCCTTGAAGAACAATCTACCCTTGGAGTCAATAAATCATAAATGGCACTAGTAGTTCGCCACCGTAAAATTGATGGACGCTCTTTGAATTTGCGCTCGACTGGGTGAGAATCCTCGCCGGAGGATTTTCAAGGATGCCGAAGAAAAAATACATCGTGAATCTCACAGATGCAGAACGTGAAGAGCTCCAACAGCTACTGCGCTCAGGAAAACATCCGACCCGAAAAGTTACGCGAGCGCGGATCCTGCTCAAAGCTGCTGACGGTTCCACGGACGAAGAAATTGTTGCGGCGCTCGGCGTGGGTCGTGCGACGGTTGAACGCACACGAGAGAACTTCATTGAGCGGAATCTGGAAGCTCTCAATGAACGGCCTCGCCCTGGCCAGAAGCCAAAGCTTGACACCAAAGCGAAGGCTCGTTTAATTGCCGAAGCCTGCAGCAAAGCCCCAGAAGGCCAGACGCACTGGACAATGCAGTTGCTTGCTGACCGATTGGTTGAGTTGAAGGTCGTTGAGACAATCTCGGATGAGACTGTCCGACGTACGCTAAAAAAAACGAACTCAAGCCGTGGTTGAAAGAGCAGTGGTGCATTCCGACAGTCAGTAGCGAATTCGTGGCAGCAATGGAAGAGACGCTGGACCTCTATGCCACGCCCTACGATCCGGAGCGCCCAAAAGTCAATTTTGATGAGTCAAATAAGCAACTCATTAAAGAGACGCGCGTGCCACTGCCGGCCCAGCCCGGCCAGCTTGCCCGATACGATTTTGAGTATGAACGCAATGGCACGCGCAACCTCTTTCTGTTTGTCGAGCCCCAAGCCGGATGGCGGCACGTCGAGGTTACTGAACGGCGCACGGCGCTCGATTTCGCACATCAGATGAAGTGGCTGGTGGACGAGCGCTATCCTGAGGCAACGGTCATCGAATTAACCTTGGATAATCTCAATACGCACAAGCCTGCTTCTCTCTACGAAGCTTTCGAGCCGGCGGAAGCAAGGCGCATCTTGAGAAAGATCAACTTTCATTACACCCCGAAGCACGGGAGTTGGCTCAATATGGCGGAGATTGAGCTCAGTATTTTGCAACGACAATGTCTCGACCGCCGCATCTCAGATGAGCAAGCTCTCAAACAAGAGATCGCCTCTTGGGAAGAGCGACGGAACGGGCAAAATGCCACAATTGACTGGCGATTTTCCCTGGATGACGCCAGAACCAAGCTGATGCGACTCTACCCGTCAACT
>CAIOZW010000211.1 GCA_903862855.1 uncultured Acidobacteriota bacterium | reverse complement strand
TAACAAGATAGAGGTGTTGAAAAGCTACTCGACACCCATTCAGCCAGGATTGCAGGTCAGTTCGTTGTTGTTACAGAATCGGGAGTACGCTTCGCCAAGTCGTAGAGGACCGGGACGCTTCGCTACTGGGGCGAGACCGGGAGCGATCACGCCCGATTTGCAGCGCTGTGGTGAGCGGGTAGCAGGCTTTCAGGCGGCGTCCCCCTCGACCCCATACCTCTTCAGCCAGTTGTTGAGAGTCTGGTAGCTGGGCAGGCCGACCAGTCCGGCCGCCTCAGATCTGTTGCCGGCGGCTTCGGTCAGGGCCCTTTCGAGATAGTGGCGCGCGACCTCCCCGAGCACCTCCGGCAGATTGAAGCCATTTCCCAGCCCGCGGTTGAGGACTTCGTCTTCCCGCTTGCCGGCTGGCCGGAGGATTGCTTCACGCACCTCCTTTTCGCCAATCTGTTCCCCGCAGGTAAGAACGGAGGCGCGGAGCAGCGTGTTTTGCAGCTCGCGGATATTGCCTGGCCAGTCGTGACCAAGAAGCAGGTTTCGCGCCCCGGGTGAGAGACTCTTCCTCCCCAGTTCGAGCTGCTCACTCTCCCGGTTCAGCCGGGCGAGGATATGGTCGATCAGCAGCCCGACATCCCCCCCTCGTTCACGCAACGCGGGAAGCTGGAGGATCGCGACCGCGAGGCGATAGAAGAGATCCTCGCGAAATCTACCCTGAGCGGTCTCTTCGATCAGCGGACGGTTGGTCGCGCTGATGACCCGCACATCGACTCGGCGGGGCCGGCTCGATCCGAGCGGCATCACCTCACCCTCCTGAAGCACCCGCAACAGTTTGACCTGGATTCCCCGTGGCAGCTCCGCCACCTCCTCGAGAAAGATCGTCCCGCCATTGGCACTGCTGAAGTGGCCATCACGTTTCTGTGACGCGCCGGTAAAGGCCCCCTTCTCGTGTCCGAAGAGCTCCGCTTCGACCAGCTCGAGTGGAATAGCCCCACAATTGACTGCGATGAACGGCCCCTTCGCTCGGGGGCTGGCTCGATGGACGGCGCGGGCCAGCAACTCCTTTCCTGTCCCCGACTCCCCCTCGATCAGAATCGGAATTCGCCGCGGTGCCACCCGCCGCGCGAGGTCGACCAGATCCCCCATGACCCGGCTGCAAAAGACGATATCCTCAAAGCCTGAATTGACCGGAACCTGCCCCATTGAGAAGCGCTCCAGTTCGGCGTCGGGCAGAAATTCGGCCGACATTTGAAAGGGAATCGAGACGGTCTGCACTCCTGCCGCCACCGACGATTCGATCAATTCCGCAGGATATTTTGTCTTTGCCAGGATGATCCAGACTGCAGCCATCGCTGGTGTTCCCGGGCTGAGATGGAACGTCAGGTCGACCTGGCCACTCTCAAGCAGATCATCGATCACCTCAACCGCCCTCCGATATATCTGCTCGAAGTTGGTCGGGCTGGTCAAGCTGACCTCCCTGGCCACCACTTCGGCACTGGAGTGCTCTCGTATCCACGAGACGAAGTGATCGGTCTTTGTAGATGGAAAGTTGCTGAGCAGGACCAGCGCGTCATAACCCCTCTGCTGCAGAGCCGAAAGGATCGGGCCGGGAAATGCGTGCGGGTCGTTCTCTGCGGCCCGCAGGTCGGTCATTCCTATCCACGCCATCAGAGTTTTTCTCATATGCTTACCAAGGTATAAGAAATTTTATGCTTACGCAATAAATCTTATGTTGTTGTTGTCGATAGATTGAAGACAAAGGTTGAATGACCGGCAGAAAGGTGGTTACCACCCTGATTGTCGACTGGCACGGAAAGTGCTTTTCTCGCAAAGGCTGCCCGCCGTGGTCGCGGCAGGAGGCTGTCTGAGATGACGAGCCAGATCGTCCGAGTGAGAAAATTATTAAAAATGTCAGTCGGCTGAACTTTCCTGCCTGGGAATCAGACTTGAGGGTGTGGGTGGATGAGACCCGGAAAGCTGAGCCAATCAGAGAGGGGAGAACAGAATGTTTGAAGCGATGGAGAGACTGGATCTGCGGGTGATTGACCGGCGGTTGGCCGATGAATTTCAGGAGATCCAGATGATCGGGCAGATAGAACTGACGCGAGCCGATTTCTGGTTGCTGGCGATAGCGGTCAGAGATGTATTGAAGGGGCACCCGGACAGGCTCGTGGAGATTCCAACAAATGTCCTGCTGACGCTGCTGGTCTTCTGTGCCCGCTATGAGGACACGAGGAGCTCCTTTTGGGAGAGTTTTTTGAGCGTGGTCGGTTTGCGTAGTGAGGCCGGAGTTCAGCAGCGCTGCCGCAAGCTGCTCGACGAGTCTTGGAAGAGATGGGCGCACCTCTATTTTCCCGTGGGTGGGTATAGATACGTTGCCCCGATTCTCTACCATTCGATCCTTCCGCAGACCTGTATCGAGGAGATGGCGAAGCTGATTCACGCGATGGGAGGGAGTGTCGGTTGGGATGCGGTCGCCGATCTTGAGACAACTGAGTTGGAGAATATGTTGACGCAGGTGGAGAGTCGGTTTCATACGAGTCGGCCACTGGGGCGATTCGTGACCGACCATAATTCACGCCGGCTGGCTGCCGATCTGATTCAGGATCTTTGTGAGGCGGCCTATCTCTATCTTGAACGTGGTAACGACCAGACCGAGTTGATCGAGCGGTTGAAGAGGCATCCGGTGCAGCTCGAGGTCTGGCAGCGGCTGGCGAGTCTCGAGCCGCAGCAGGGTAGTGGGGGGGGATTGAGCCGGATGGGCAATGGTTCCGCGCGCTGGCAGTGGGATCGCAAGGCGCGGCAGTTGCGGCTCTATCTGCCGCGACAGCGGGTGATCAGTGCGTCCCGGCCTGGATACTACCGGGTTGGTGGCCGAAGGTATCCGCTCGAGTTGACTCGGAGTGGGGCCTGGACTGGTTATAACTGGCAGCTCGAGCCAGTGGTATTGTTCGATCTTCCGCTGGGCACGCAGTACCAGGAGACGATCAATTGTGAGCTGTTTGCCGAGGACGACAAGCGACTCGATGGTCGGCCGATCGGCCTGACGCGGAAGAATATTCTCTTCTTCCGCCCGGGTGGGGGGGAGATCGGCACCCTCGTGGATGACGATCAGGGGATCGCCGCCGGTTATTGGTACGTGCTGCTCAATAACAGCTACCAGCTGGTCGACGCTTCGGGCAGGGAGCTGAGGCCGATCGAGACTCATCTGGCGCCCCGCGGGCTGGATGACGGCTATCGCGGATATCTCTTCAATTTCAAGGCGGGGATGAGTTTGCGCCTGGTTCACCGAACGGTCAGTTCAGTCGAGGATGCGCTGAAGTCACTGGATGGCACCATCGAGGTCACGGAGAGTCACCAGCGTTCACTGATGCTGGTTGGGGCGAGGTTGCGGGAGGCTGACGAACCAGATGGAACCGAGACGTATACGGGGGTGGCGCCGGTGATGCGGATTGGTGCCGGGAGCTGGGCAGAGATCCGCGAGCTGTCACTGCAGGTGCGCGAGATGGTTGGATCGATGCAGGTTCGCAACTACTCCCTCGCCAGTCTGCTCGAGGCTGGGCAGGCGCGTTGGTCGGCTGATGGGCTGGAGTTCGAGGTCGATCTGGGCACGATTCTCGATTCAGGAACCGCCTGTCGATACCGCTTGAAGCTGTTGCATGGGCTGCAGCGGTCACGCTATCAGCCGGTTGAGTTCAATCTTGTGCCGGCGACTCGCTTCACCCCTGCCTGGGAGGAGATGGCGCAGACTCTCTTTACGGAGCTGCAGCCTCCCCGGGTGCGCGTTGAGTCGGTTGGGGATTTTGTCGCAGAGAGCCGTCACGGCACGGTGCTGGGGCTGAATGAGCGGGTGACGGAGATAACCTGGATCGAGAGCTCCCCCGACTTCAGTCTCGGTTTACGGTGGGGAGAGTTGCCGATCGAGGCGCAGCTTCACCCGGCAGTGCTGCGGTGCGGGATCCAGCAGCGTGGAATTCCGATCGATTGGAACCGGAGAGGGTATGTCTGGCATACCGAGATGATGTCGTTCGAGTCACTTCTGATTGTCGAGTCGCATCGGGAGAGTACCTACCGACTGGTGATTGGTGACATCAAGAGGGAATGGAAGGCGTTCAATGCCTATGGCCGGTTGGAGACCCCCCTCGCCGATCTGAAGGACAACGTGAATGAGAATGTCAGGAAGAATGGGGTTCGTTTTGTCCCGATCAGCATCGAGGTGCGTCACCGGAACCACCATTATCGAATGCTCGTCGCGATCGTCAATACCGACTCGGACGCGATCTACGAGGAGGGAGAGCTGATCTCGGACCTGCGGGAAGGTCAAGTGGTTCATCACCTGGTCTTCGGGCGCGGAAAGTTGTCGATCTTCATGGACACGGTGGCGATTGGACAGAGTGTGCACGCCGCACGGTTCGAGTTTGATGATTATCCGGGGGTGACCTTCTTCATTCCAACCTCGAAACGACTGCGAATCTATGGCGATCCGGAAGATGTTCGCCCGTTGGAGTACGCACGATCGAGTGAACTTGGCGCGCTTCTGTCGAGTCCACGTGTAACCTGCTCAGAGAAAGGAAATGACCAATGAACGCGATTCAGATGACCGAGAAACTGCACGAAGACTATATCCGCTATCTGATGACGACCTTTGACATGTCGTTCTGGGATCAAGGCCTGACTGCTGAGTTGCGGCGGAAGCTGGCGGCGCCGGGGGTGCTGTTCCGTGGACCGTTTCTGGAGCTCAATCCGCCCTACCAGACCGGGCAGTCGTTGCGCCATCTGGTGGCGGAGGGGGTGTTGAATGAGCGGCTCTGCCATTTGCGGGAGGATATTGAAAGGGCGGCCGAACGTCCATTACCACCCGATCGCCCGCTCTATCTGCATCAGGAGAAGGCGATCCGCCGGATTGTCACGGAGAACCGCAACGTCGTGGTCGCCTCGGGAACGGGGAGCGGGAAGACGGAGTCGTTTCTGATTCCGATCCTCAATGATCTGTTGGAGGACAATCGGCCCGGGGTGCGGGCGATTCTGATCTATCCGATGAACGCGTTGGTCAACGATCAGCTCGATCGTCTGCGGAAGCTGCTGCGCGGAACGACGATCACTTTCGGGCGTTACACGAGTGAATTGAAGGAGAAAGAGCGAGATGGGCGCCAACTGAACCCGCAGGCCCCCGCCAACGAGGTGGTCTCGCGCGAGATGATCTGGGGGGATGAGAAGAAGGGGCAGCCGCCGGCGCCGCCACAGATCCTGATCACCAACTATGCGATGCTCGAGCATCTGCTGATCCGTCCGCAGGACTCACCCCTCTTTGATTCGAACCACCTTCGGTTTCTCTGTCTGGACGAAGCGCACACCTATTCCGGGGCGCAGGGGATCGAGGTCTCGATGCTGCTGCGCCGCTTGAAGCATCGGCTCGGCAGCCAGCCGGGAGAGCTGCGTTGCATCGCCACCAGCGCGACCCTGACGGAGAATGATCGGGCCGCGGCGGCGACCTTTGCCAGAGGGCTTTTCGGGGAGGAGTTCAGCGCGGAGGACGTGATCTTTGGGACACTGACCGCGCTCGGCAATGAAGATTCGAAGTCGGGATCGCCGACCAGTGTCGTGGCGTGGCAGGGAATATCGGATGAGCTGCTCGAGAAGTTACGAAAGGGGGTAGCCGCGGGGAGTACCGAGCGGCGGCTGATCGACGAGCTGTTGACCGGGTTTGAGGCGCTCGGGCTGGTGAGCGGCACTCAGGTGGAAGAGATCAGGAGTCTCCAGGGGGAGGCCGATATTGCACGGATTCTCTGGCTGCTCTTCCGCCGCAATCCGGAGATTGCCCGATTGCGGTCACGATTGCGGGAGGGGACGATCGAACTGCGCCGGGCGGGAGCAGTTGTCTTTGGCGACGGGGAGACATTGCCGGATGACGAGCCACGTTTCAACGAGGCGGTCTGTCGGATGGTCGAGATCGGAGCACTGGCGCGGGAAGCACCGGACACGCCGGCGCTGCTGCCGGCGCGGTATCACCTCTTTGCCCGCTCGCCGCAGGGAGCCTGGATCTGCCTCAACCCACGGTGCAGTGAAGACGAGGGGCGCAAGGGCTGGAGCAATCTCTTCCTGGAGAAGGGGGAGAGCTGTCAGAAGTGCAAATGCGCCCTCTATGAACTGGTCGCCTGTCGGGAGTGTGGGCAGCCGTACGTTCAGGCTTTCGAGAAGAATGGCCAGCTCTACACCGAGAGCGGGGTGGGGGAGCAGGCCAGCGGGCGGCGCTACTTCACCTGGCGACCGCTGACCGATACTTTCGACCTCGAGGGTGAGGTCCAGCCGGATGTGGATGATGAGGCCCCGACCGGGTCGAGTCAGGTCAGTGTCTGTCTGAAGTGCCGCCAGGAGCGCGACCGGTGCGAGTGCAGCCGCGATCGTTGCGCCGTCGATCTCTACCGTATCGACTACAAAAAGGGACCGGTCGAACGAATGACGGCCTGTCCACGTTGCCAGTCGAGAGCGGGGCGCGCATTGAAGGAGATCGTCACCCCGATCACCGTCTACAATAGCGCGCCACTCGCCATATTGACCGAAGAGCTCTATCGCCTCTCGCCGCAGAGTCCCAATCCTGATCTGATCGGGCTGCCGGGTAGTGGACGCAAGTTGCTGGCCTTTACCGACAGCCGCCAGGGCGCGGCGCGCTTCGCCGCCTATCTGCAAGCGGCGAGTGATGAGACCCGCGCCCGCCACCTGATCTATGCGGCGACCAGTCAATTGAATCGGCAGGGGGAGCAGCCGGATATCACCGCTGTCGCGGAGGAGGCCTCTCGTCTCGACAGATACTACCTGATGACAGAAGAGCATCAGAGCAGTTCGAAGGAGAAGGAGCAGAAACGCGAGCAGGTGAAGAAGATCCTGGCCGAGTTCTGTACCACGCACCGCCGTCGCCATTCACTCACGGCGATTGGCCTGATCGACTGCGTAGTCGATATCCGCGAATCAGAGAAGCCGGATGCGAAGCTGTGTGAAGCCTTTGGTCTGGAGCGGGATTCGATGATGGTCGTGGTGCAGGCCTTGCTGGATCGACTCCGCAAACGCGGCGCGATCAGCCTGCCGGAGGGCATCAGCAGCCGTGACGATGTCTTCTCTCCCGGGGGAATCAGAATACCTTTTCAACGTACGAAGAGCCTCGCGGAGAAGAGTTCGAGGGAGTCCGGGATCTGGATCAATCCGGAGGAGCGGCATCTCCGGCGCCAGACCAATTTCGACTATTTGCGGCGGCTGTTGGAGGTGATGGGGCGGGAGGCCTCGGTGGCCGAAGTCCAGCGGCTTCTCGACCTCTTCTGGGAATGGGCGACGGAGCGGAAAATTCTGGTCAGCGAGTCGCCGGGGCGTTACCTGCTCAATCACGAGCGGCTCAATTTCTCGACGAGGTCGACCTGGTATCGGTGCCAAATTTGCCAACGACTCTCGACACGGCTGGTATCCGCACAGATACCGATCTGCCCCTCGAACGGGTGCGCTGGAG
>CAIOZW010000210.1 GCA_903862855.1 uncultured Acidobacteriota bacterium | reverse complement strand
TCGACCTAAAGGCGGAGGCGGTCAGTCGACACGTCAGTCAGTTTGAGCCATCCATCTCAAGGTACCGCCAGGACTGGGATCCGCAGACGCTCAAAACTTTTCTCGAAGGAGTCAAGTCCCGTGCGGCAAAGAGAGATGGTCGTTACGTTGAGGGATTTCGCCGTGCTACCGGGTTCAATCCACGTTAATCATATGGATCTGCTACAGTAATTTCGATCGTCATTGCTCTCGTGCTACTCTCGCCTAACGTAACCGATGGACAAACAATTCTGACGTCAAGCATTTCCGGAATGCAATCCTGGGTATGCTTGGCTATCCTTTCGTTATAATAACCTTCAATGGAAACACGTGTTGCCAAGCGCCTCCGGCTTCCGGACTGGGCCTTTATCTGGAACCAGGGCAGTCAAAATGGTTGGTTCCTCACGAGGTCAACCTGCACGAAACCTGGAAGCTCTCTAAATTTCAACCCATAAATTCTTTTTCGATCAGCCATTTGATTGACATTACCAACTTTTGAAGTTAACTTTCCCTCATCTTCGGAGATTCTTCAGCTTTTCGAGGCAGATTCTCCACATGAGTACACAATCAGCCTTTGTGGTAGCATCACCCAAGATTGTCATCTTACAGACAGCCTTCCCGGTACGCATTTATCACCGGATGTTATGTCTGCAATGATGCTACCGGTAACATTTTGCTCTGTAATTTTCAGGTGACCAGCCAGGCTGGCCATAACGATTTGGACGGTCTGGTTCATTTAGGCGCTTTTGGCGCTTCGGTGATATTTGCCAGACATATTCGGGTCACTGGACGTGCTTTCTACTCTTCTATTAATGCGAAAGTAAGTATCTCTGTCAGTGGTGATTTTCACCTGCAGAGTAAACAGAATGCTCCAGGATCAAGCCGGGGGCTCAGTAAAAAGGGGGATTATGAGATCAAGATTAATGCAGACAGGGCTTCTAGCTGCACTGCTGATGGTGCTGACTGGTCTGGCATCAGCCCAGGTCACAACGGGAAGCATTCTCGGAACAGTCAAGGATAACTCTGGTGGCTCGGTCAAGGGCGCCCAAGTGACGATTACTGAGGTTGGCAAGAGCACCTCGACAATTTATACAACCGATGAAGAAGGGAATTACCTTGCGCCATTCCTCATTCCCGGTACGTATTCAGTTTCGGTAGAATCACAGGGATTCAAAAAGTCGGTTATCAATGGTGTGATTGTGCAGATCGATCAGAAGGCCCGTACCGACTTCAATCTTGAGGTTGGTCAGTTGACAGAGATTGCCGAGGTCACGGCCTCGCTTGCCCTTGTCAACACCGAGTCCTCCGAGCTCGGACAGGTGATCGAGGAGCGTTCGGTCAAGGAACTCCCCCTCAATGGACGTAACTTTGCCCAGCTTGTCTACCTTGTTCCCGGTGTAACCCCGGGCCAGGTTGGTGAGAACCTCTCCGGAGCTTCCACCTTCAATCCACGTGCCTCATCCAACTTCAATTCACTCGGTCATCACGCCAATTCAAATGGCTGGCTGGTCGATGGTATCGACAACAACGAATACACCTTCAATACGGTGATCGTCCAGCCGACCGTCGAGTCGGTGCGCGAATTCAAAGCACTTACTGGAACCTTTTCCGCTGAATATGGACGTGGAGCCGGAGTCGTCTCGGTCTCGACCAAATCCGGTTCGAACGACTTTCACGGTGGACTCTTCGAATTTATCCGTAATGACAAACTGGACGCCTTTCAGCATCAGTTCGTCAACCCGCGACCGACGAAGAAACCACCCTTCCGGCGAAACCAGTTTGGCGGCTACATCAGTGGGCCCGTCTGGGTACCGAAGATCTACGATGGCAAGAACAAGACCTTCTTCTTCTTCGATTATGCCGGACTTCGCGAGATTCGCGGTAATACCTTTGTCAACACCGTCCCGACGGCCAAGGCCCGTACAGGTGACTTTAGTGAGTATCTTGGGGCAAATCTCTGCACCAACTCTTCTGGTGCCGCCGGACCGTGCGGGGGAGCCTTCAGCACTCCGCTTCTCGTCAGCAACAACAATAATGAGACGATCCAGGCGCGGGTCGGAATGATGTTCGATCCGTTGTCGACGCGAGCCAATCCAAACTTCAACTCCTCGTTGCCCGTCAGTGCGGCTAACCCGCAGACACTTCGATCGGCTTTTACAAACAACATCATTCCACAGTCGCGAATCAACCCGGTTGGTTTCAACGTTGCCAGTATCTATCCCCTTCCACAGAACAGTGGATTGCAGAACAACTTTACGTCGGTGGTCAATCGTGATGTGGGCAGCAATGCCTTCACTTTCCGTTTCGACCATACCTTCAGCGACAATGACAAGTTCTTTGCTCGTTACAGTTTTGAAGATTTTCGGCTCGATGCCCCGCAGGGACAAGCCAACTGCTGTCTGCCGACACCAAGTTTTGCTGCCAGCAAGTTCGAGCTTGGTCCCTTCGTGGCCGGTATTCAGAATACCACTCTGAGAACGCAGGGTCTGGCGCTGAACCATACCCATACCTTCTCTCCGTCACTGCTGCTTGAATTGCGGGCTGGCTTTGCACGCACCAATCCACGAACGGTCCAGTCCGACTTTGGCCGCAATGCTGCCAACTCACTCGGGATCCTCGGTATCAATATTTCACAGTTTACCTCAGGTATCCCGAACATCAGCATCAATGAGCTGACCGGATTGAGCGGAGGACCGGCCTTCCTTCCAGTCAATCCAAAACAGACCCACTATCAGTTTACGAGCAATCTCTTCTATACCACCGGTAATCAGACCTTGAAGTTTGGTTATCATATGGTGATCCGCAATCCCTCACCATTCACACAGTCGAATACCCGTGGTGCACTCAACATTGGTAATGAGTATACGCGCCTTCCATTCTCACCCGGTGCCGCCGTTAACGGTACGGGAACCGGACTGGCGACACTTCTCCTGGGTTATGTGATCGGCGGGTCGCGTGGTTTTCTGAATGAGAACTACTACCTGACCAATAAGGAGTTTGCCGGCTTTATTCAGGACGATATCAAGGTGACCAATCGTCTTACCGTCAATGCCGGTGTCCGTTACGAGATCTATACCCCCGATGTTGAGAATCGTGATCTGATTGTCAACTTTGATCCAAAAGCGCTTCGCTTGATCTACGCTGGTCAGGAGGGGTACTCTCGCTCGGCTGGTAAAGAGACGCGTTATAAGAACGTTGGACCACGTTTAGGCTTTGCTTACGATGTTTTCGGCAATGCCAAGACCGTTCTCCGTGGCGGTTACGCGATCAGCTACTTCCCTGAACCGTATGCGGCTGGGAATCTGCTTGGCCAGAACATTCCTCTCTCGGTCTCGCAGACATTCCAGAACGAGGTGACCCCAACCAGTTTCGCCAACACGGCGCTGGTCAATATCGGGCGGCCCTTTCCGACACCGGTACTCAATAAACCCACCACGACCGCGGCATTGAATGCGGTGACACCAGCACCGACGATCATTGGTCATGAGTTCTCAAATTTGACTCCATACGCTCAGTCATATGGGCTCAACATTGAACGGGCACTCACCAATACGATTGTTCTCGAAGTTGGCTATGCCGGAAGTCGAGGCGTCCACATTCCTGTCTTCTACAATATCAATGAGGTCCTACCAGGTTCCGGGACGATCGCCTCGCGGCGGAGTATCCAGGCGCTGAACAACATTCCAAACATAAATATCGCTCAGTTTCGCAACTCATCCAGTTACAATGGACTGCTAGTCAAGGCCAACAAGAGATTTGCGGATGGATCGAACTTCCTCTTCAGTTACACTTTCAGCAAGTCGCTTGACTATGGCAGTTCACCGGCGAGCGGAGGTGGTGCGGTTGGAAATCCGCAGACCTATACCAACGTCAAGGCTGGTCGTGGTCCATCCGGTTACGATGCGCGACACCGGGTGGTCTTCAGCACCGTCTATGAATCACCATTTGGCAAGGGACGGAAATATCTGACCAGTGGTATCGGTGCCTGGGTCCTCGGTGGATGGCAGACGACCGGGATTGTCACTGCAACTACCGGACGGCCTTTCACTGTCTTTCTCCAGAACGGAGTAAATAACGGAGCTCCAAGCTGGCCGAACCGGATTGCCAGTGGCAAGCTTGATAATCCGACCACCGATCGGTGGTTCGATATTGCGGCCTTTGTTGCGCCTGGGCCGAATACTTACGGCAACTCCTCTCGTGGGGCGCTTTATGCCCCGGGAAATTTCAATGTTGATGGGTCTCTGGCCAAGTCATTCAATCTGACTGAACGGGTTCGATTCCAGTTCCGTTTTGAGGCCTACAATCTTTTCAACACACCATATTTCGGGTTCCCGAACGCCAACATCGGCAATCCGAACGCTGGACAGATCCGCTCGACGATTGCTGATAATCGCAGTCTGCAGGGGGCACTGAAACTGGAATTTTGAGGTGTCTCGATATTCCAAAAGCCAAAGGGCGGTGGAGTCATCCTCCACTGCCCTTTGGCTTTTGTCGCCACATTGCTTTTACTGCATAAACAGATGCACTCTTAACTCATTGATCTATCCGGTCAGTGCTTGAAATGGCGCATTCCGGTCAAGATCATCGCAATACCGTGCTGATCGGCGGCCTCGATGACCTCCTTGTCGCGCAAAGATCCACCCGGCTGAATAACAGCCGTAATGCCATGTCGCGCCGCCTCGTCAAGTCCGTCGCGAAAAGGGAAGAAAGCATCCGAAGCCAGAACGCTTCCTGCCAGTGGGAGCTGTGCTTTCATGGCCCCAATACGAACGGAATCGATCCGTGACATCTGTCCTGCTCCGACACCCACCAGTTGATGCTCGACAGCATAGACGATCGCATTTGACTTGACGTGTTTGCAGATTGCCCAACCCAGTCGCAGTCCACGCAGTTCGGCCTGGGTAGGCTTTCGATTGCTGACAATCTCGAACTTCTCCTCGTCGAGGAGTTCACGATCCTTCTCCTGAACCAGCATCCCACCACTGATTCTCCGAAGTTCGAGCACCTCCGTCGCTTTGACCTCGATAGGCATCCGCAAGACCCGCAGGTTCTTCTTTGCTCCAAGCACCTCTCGTGCTTCACTGGTAAATTCGGGGGCGATGATGACCTCGGCAAACATGTCGGCAATCTCTTGCGCCGCCTGACCATCGACAGTACCTGAAAAGGCAATGATACCTCCAAAGGCTGAAACAGGATCGGTCGCCTTTCCATTCAGAAATGCTTCGGTGGCTGTCCGTGCGATCCCGACGCCGCAAGGATTGGTATGCTTGATAATCGCACATGTCACCGGGAGATCGTGCGGCGTGATAGCGCCCGCTGCTCTGGACTCGGCAAGATGCATCCGGTGGATCTCCAGAACCAGTTCCCAGGCGGCGTCACTGTCAAGAAGGTTGTTGTAGGAGAGCTCCTTTCCCTGAAGCTGCTCTGCGGTTGCAATACCATTCTCTGCAACGCCGGCAATGCGGTAGAGTCCAGCCTTCTGGTGCGGGTTTTCACCATAACGCAGATCGGCCGACTTCTCGAGCGCGAGGTCGATTCGCGGGGGTAGGTTTGACGACTTTGCACCGGCAAGCTGTCCGGCGAGGTATCGCGCAATCTCAGCGTCATAGGCCGCAGTATGCTGAAATGCCTGCTGGGCCAGTTCAAACCGCAGTGAAAATGGCAGCGAGCCGCTATTTTCGTCGAGGGCCGTTACGATTCTTCCATAGTCGGCCGGGTCGACGACGACCGCTACATCATGATGATTCTTCGAACCGGAACGGATCATGGCTGGCCCACCGATATCGATGTTCTCAATCGCTTCTTCTATCGATACTCCGGGCTTGAGGATCGTCTGTCGAAAAGGGTAGAGGTTGACGACAACCATGTCGATTGGCGCAATCTCGTGCTCCTTCATTTTAGCCTGATGCTCGGGATTATCGCGTATGCCCAGCAGCCCACCGTGAACTTTAGGATGGAGTGTCTTGACTCGACCATCGAGCATCTCCGGAAATCCGGTCAAATCGGAGATGTCGCGAACGGCCAGTCCATGCTGACGAAGCAGGCTCGATGTTCCCCCGGTCGAGACCAGATCTATCCCATGCTCGGCCAGTTTGCGGGCAAATTCGACGATACCCGTCTTGTCTGAGACACTCAACAGTGCTCGCGTTACTTTTTTCAACGACGCTTCCACAAGGAACTCCTTTGATTTAGAGGGATCCGACCTTTTGTGATCTCTGTCCTGCAGTACCCCTTAGATTACCTTTTTCGTCCGGGATTGCGCAATGAGATGAGCGGGTGGGAATGGCCGTGGCAATATAAAAAAAAGAGCGGCATCGCTTGTAATCAAACGCATGCCGCACGCGAACTCACACATTCTGGAAGCGCCTGCTCCCAATGTTATTGACGTTCCGAATGTGGAGCTTTTGCGTGAAGAGTGATTATTTTATGGGGAGATGTGGAACATTGCTCAACATCACCTCCTACCCTCGCGGAAGGGTAGATCGAATGGAACCAGATTGGTGACCGCCAGCATTTGGGATCAAGATCTGAATCATCCTGCCGACTCATTGCCCGTACCGCTTCAACTTCCGATAGAGAGTCGAGAGGTCGATCCCGAGCAGGCCCGCCGCCTGCGTCTTGTCATCGTGAACCCGAGTCAAAGTCTCCATGATGTACCTTTTCTCAAGCTCGTCGAGTGTCAAAGTGTGTCCGGTCAGATCGTGAGTGACTGGCGTGGCCTCACGCACCTTCTGTGGAAGATGGACAATCTCGATCTGGTCATCACTGAGTGTTACCGATCGCTCGATTGCGTTTTGGAGCTCGCGGACATTTCCCCTCCACTCATAATTGATCATGGCCTGCATCGCCTCGTCGCTCACTCTTTTGGGTGGCAGGTTGAGCCCACGGCAATATTTCTCGACAAAATATCTGACCAGGAGTGGCACATCCTCACGACGTTCTCGCAGCGGAGGAACTGTCAGGCTAAAGACACTGAGTCGATAGAAGAGATCCTCACGGAATCTTTGCGACTGTATCTCCTCTTCAAGATTACGGTTGGTCGCAGCAATCAGTCGGGCATCAAAGGTCACTGATCGCGTACTGCCAAGAGGTATGAACTCACGTTCCTGGAGCGCACGCAGGAGCTTGACCTGCAGACTTGGAGGCATTTCACTGATTTCGTCGAGAAATAGTGTCCCACCATCGGCGGCCTTGAAGAGGCCGATTTTGCTTGCATGCGCTCCTGTAAAAGCCCCTTTCACATATCCGAAAAGCTCTGACTCGAGCAGGTTCTCTGGCAATGCTGCACAGTTGATCGCGATAAATGGCTGATCAGCTCGTGCTGAACTGTAATGAATGGCCTTGGCAATCAGCTCTTTACCCGATCCGGATTCACCATTAATTAGCACACTGCTATTTGTATTCGCTATCTTTTCAATGAGTTTGAAGATGTTGGAGAGTGCATCTGAACGGCCGATGATATTGTCAAACTGGTACTTCTGCCTCAGCTCGCGCCTGAGATATCTGTTCTCCCGGAAAAGATCACGCTGACGAAGGGCGTTTCTTGCCGTCTGCAGAATATCTTCATTGATAAATGGCTTGGTGATATAGTCATATGCACCCTTACGCAGGGCGGCAATGGCTGTTTCGACCGAAGAGTATGCGGTGATCATGACCACCAGTGCCTCAGAGTCGACCTGCTTGATTCGATCGAGGAGGTCGATCCCTGTCATTCCACCAAGCTCGATATCGGTGATGGTCAGCGCCGGACTCTCTGCCGCAAAGATCTCCAGCGCATTCTCAGCCGAGGGTGACTCGATCACCCTGAACCCGGCGTTGCGCATCAGCTGGCTTAGAATAGCCCGCATGATATCCTCATCCTCGACAATCAGAATTGTGTTGTTAGAGTTCATTGATGATTGTTGCTCTCCGGCAGAGGAAAATTGATCGTAAAGACTGCACCATGCGTAGGGTTTGATGCCTCGATCGTTCCCCCAAGGGACGTGACGATGTTCAGGCAGACCGCCAATCCCAGACCAGTCCCTTGCCCTTTTCCTTTGGTCGAAAAAAACGGATCGAAGATACGCGGAAGATCGGCATCAGTAATCCCAATTCCATTGTCCGCGATCTCGATCCCTACCTGACCCGGACTTACAGTGGTTGAAATACGGATGATACCATCATCACGCGTCTCGGCGATCGCATCCCGCGCGTTGAGCAGAAGATTGAGCAGTACCTGCTGCAGACGATCATTGTCCAGCGGAAGTCTTGGCATCCTGGACGAGAGGTTGGTCTCGATTCTCAATCGCTTGAATCGCTTGTCATAGACTGCCAGTTCAATACTCTTCAAAATAAGCTGGTTGATATCTGTCGGTCGTGGATCCGGGATCTTGGGGCGTGCAAAATCCATCAAATCCCTCAAGACAGAGGAGATGCGCGTAATCTGTCCAAGTATTGTCCGCAATGTCTGACGCTTGTTCTCGCTCTCCTCGCCCACCAGAAGCGACTGAACCAGTGAAGAGATCGAGGCGAGCGGATTGTTGACCTCGTGGGCAACACTGGTCGCCAGGGCACCGGCTGTCGCCAGTTTCTCCGAACGGATCATCGCCTGATTGATCGCTTTGAGCTGGGCAATATCTCTGGCCATCTTCCGGCTCATGGTGTTGAAGCTGCTCGCCAGAACTCCCAACTCGTCGTTGCTGGTCAAACGTGATTCGGCTCCATAGTTTCCCCTGGATACATCATGCGCCAGCTCCGTCAATTCGCGCAGCGGGCGGGAGAGGAGCCTGACAATGACCAGCACAAGGATAAGAGAGGGCAACATGACGGCAATGCTGCTGAAGACAATATATCTTGTCCAGTCTGGGAGTCCATTTCGCAGGGACCACCAGGCGATCGGCCATTGGACTAGCATGAGTCCCAGATATCCTATCCCCGTTACGGCCATCGCCAGCTTGTAGGTCAAGGGGAAGAGCTGCAACTGGTCGAGCCCTGTTGGCAGCCAGAACAGTCTGAAGTTGCTGATAGCATAAGTATAGATCAGAGATCCGGCAACGATGAATCCTGAGCTGTAGGGGAGTAGTTCGTACCGACCATAGATCGGAAGGAGATTTCCTCCCACCAGTAGAAGCGTCCCGGTCAACCCGACTGCGACAACGATCAGTCTCAGCTGTATCTCGAGAATCGTGCCCTGATAGGCTGTTCTCTTGCCACTCAATTGCACCAGACCCGCGACCAGAGCGGCGTAATTGGCAATGCCAAAGAGATATGCCACCCAGTTAAGCTCGATGCGGATCGTCTGATGCTCATAGGTCAGGTTACGCCATCCGTGATCATTGATGATCAGCAACAGCAATATCAGTAGCGGTGAGGATAAGATGGAAATTCTCGCCCACCTGATATTGCTGTTCTCGGGAAATACTTCAGCGAAGAGTAGAAAGGCCGTTTGCAAAAGACCTGCGATAAGGAAACTTGACTTTGCCCACCAGCCAACGGTCATTCCAGCCTCCGGAAATCCCCAGAAGAGGAGATCTTTGAGAACCCAGAGGATCATAAAGAGAATGAAGACGGCAAAGACCCTGTTTACCCGCCGATGAGGCGCCGATACAAGAACATAGAACCCGAGGCTCAGTATGATGAATAGAGACGTTGTCAGAAACAGAATGAGCATGATTCAACCCTAACCCATATTCTCACAAAAAGAGATCCAGCTATTTCGTGATTGAATAGTACCCTCATTCTATCCGTGATTCTTCCATTCAGGACAGGGGAGGTGGGAAGGGAAGTCAATATTTTGGTAAATCCGGGTAATGGTCTTTGCCGGAGCGGAGTCCCCCGGGTTATGAAAGCTGCTCAATGTTTATTCCAAATAGCCCTTGTACACTCCTCAAAACTATGGTCTCTCTTCTCTCTTGAGGTGGAAACGATCTAATGGCTGCCAATCAGCGAAGCCGCCTCACTTCGCTCGGTCATCATCGGGTAGAGCTTGACTGTACCCTGAGCCTGGAGTCCTGACAGAACCGGGCGGGCAAGCTCCTCTCGAGTCAGCAACCCTGATCTTTCGAGAAATTCCGACCTTGCAACCTTCAACTCTGCTCTCGTCATCATCCAATTGGCCTGGACAATCTCGGTCACGCAGTTGGCACTGCTTGCGCGGCTGCTAACCATTCTCGTCCGTTCCGAGAGCACTGTTGCCGGAATACCCATCTCATAGAGGCTCTGTGGATCGATCGCTCGTCCACTGTCACTCATCTCCCAGCGCGCGTTGTCCCACTGGCTCTGGGTCTGCAGCCGGTAATCTGTATATCTTCCACGTTCGTGATCATAGGCCGCCTGGAGCTCCATCGCACTCAGGTGCCAGGGTAGTTGCCAGAGATGTCGGGCCCCTACAGAGGCGAGTGAACCGAGTGAAACACCAAGAATGAGGTGTGCCGGTCTGCCCTCGACCAGAATATGCAGCCGATAGGTCGTATTTTCAACCCCACCCATACCTCTATCTATTCCGGAGACGACAGACAACCACGTGAACTCTTCTCCCTCAACTATCATGGTATCGAGAACCGTACCTTTGGGAAGAGCTTGACAAACTCTGGACGACGGTATCCTGTAGAGGATCAGTGAGATGTGGTTCAACTCGATACTAGTCATTACGCGACCACGCTCTATGCGGTGCCCGCGGCTCTCTACTCTGCCCGCTCCAGTCTCAAACGTGACATCTCTGTGAAGGATGCTCTGCATGTTGGGGGTATGCGCGATCATCTTGTCTCCTTTTGTCCAAGAAATATCTTAACCGCTTTCTGGACAATGCATTATCTGTGCCACACGGAGACTGGGTAGGGTAATTTGGCAAGATATTGATAACAATAGGCTTAAGTCGCAGCCGGGTAGATTGACCTCTCATTTGTCAATTGCGAATTGCCAAATGGTTACATTCTCATTGCATAATGCCAAATCTTGTCCAGGACAAAGGTTGAAAGTTGGACAAGATGTGTCACTGTCAAGAGACCGGATTGGACAGAATGGCTGGAGCGCCATTCTCGTCGTCAATAGATTGGCAATCAAGATAGAAAGCTTTAAGAGGAAAATATCTGATCAGCTTGTCCTCTTTCTGAATCGTAGAGCGCTGAGTGTGATGAGAACAAGACCCATGATCGAAAGAATCAGTGTCTGTTTCCAGAGAGCGTCAATTCCTGCCCCACGCAGGATGATTCCGCGAAAGATCTCGATCAGATAAGTGGTAGGGAGAATGGCGCTCACGCCGCGAAAGAATAATGGCATGGTATCGATTGGAAAGATATAACCCGAGAGGAAGATGGATGGCAGCATTGTCCCAAATGCCGCCTGCATCGCTTCCTGTTGAGATTGGGCACGGGTTGAGATAAGGAGGCCAAGACCAAGCATGGTAATCAGAAATGGCACAACCAGGAGAAGCAGCAGCGTGAGGCTTCCACTGATCGGGATCTTGAAGACCCAGCGCATGAAGAAAAGCATAATGCTCAGCTCGGCATAGGCGACGATGGCATAGGGGATGATCTTCCCAATCATCAGCCCGAGCGGCTTTACTGGCGTCATATAGAGTTGTTCGAGTGTTCCCCTTTCACGTTCGCGGACAATGGCGAGAGCGGTGAGCATGACGGTCATTATCTGGATCAGAACGGCCAGCATACCTGGAATAAGGAAGTTGGCTGAGCGTGAGTCAGGATTAAAGAGGATCTTTGGCCGTGCCTCTACCGGTAATGATCGAGAGACGGCTGTCACGGGCAGGCTCTTTTCAAGAGATTCACGAAGAGCAATTGCGTTGGCAACATTGAGTGATTGGCTGGCAACGGAAGAGTCAGATCCGTCGACCAGAACCAGGAAACTGGCAGTCTGTCCGCTCAGGAGGCGCCGCGAATAGTCTGCCGGGATGTGGATACCGACACTGGCTCGCCCGGCGACGATCTCGTCATTGAGTGCTTGCTCACTCTCAACATCAGCAACAATGATGAAGTCATCTGAATTGACAAATCGATCGATCAGTCGACGGCTCTCCTGAGTGTGGGCTCCATCGTAGAGTACTGTCCGGGTATCACGAACATTGGTATCGATGGCAAACCCAATCGTAAACATCTGAATGATGGGAATGAGGACTGTCACAAAAAGAGCCATTGGGTCGCGACGAATGTGGATAGCCTCTTTTCGAAGAACCGGGATGGTACCGCGGAAGAGATCAAGAGTCCGGCTCAGTTTTGATACAATTCGACGGTAAGGAGAGTGGTCAGTCAAGCCGCTCCTCCTTTAGTGAGTCGGTCAGCGTGACGAAGACGTCCTCGAGCGAGGGGTTGATCTCTCTGGTCTGTAGAGATTCAAATCCCTCTTTGCGCAGGTCGGCTTCGACTCGTTCGGTCGATATGGATCGATCCATCAGCAGGTGGATCGACTGACCAAAGATCGTGGCACTTATTGCATATGGCTGACGCTTGATCGCGGCAAGTGCACTCGAGGTTGAATTGGTCACAATCTCGAGTCTTCTGGTTCCTGGCGGTGAAACTGCCGGAATCCGTTTCAGTTCTTCAGGCGGACCGTTGGCAATCAGTCGAGACAGATAGATGTATCCAACCCGACCGCAGCGTTCGGCTTCATCCATATAATGGGTCGTCACGAAAAAGGTTACTCCTTCACCGGACAGTTGAAAGAGGAGATCCCAGAGATCCCGCCGGGCAACCGGATCGATGCCGGCCGTCGGCTCGTCGAGGAAGAGGAGTCCCGGCTGATGAATGAAGGCGCAGGCAAGAGCCAGACGCTGTTTCCATCCACCTGATAGTCTTCCCGCCCTCCGGTCGAGATACGGGTCCAGGTGAGTCATGGCGATCGCGTCTGCCTTTCTCTTTCGCAGGTGCTCCCCCCGCAGTCCATAGATCCCCGCGTAAAAATCTATATTTTCGCTGACAGTCAAATCCTGGTAGAGACTGAAGTTCTGCGACATATAGCCGACCCGCTCTCGTATCTGGTCAGCATCCCTGGCACAGTCAAATCCAAGAACCTCTCCGCTGCCCGCCGCCGGTTTAATCAGTCCGCACAGCGCCTTGATAAGAGTCGTCTTTCCAGATCCGTTTGGACCAAGAAATCCATAGATCTCACCTGGTTCGACACTCAGTGAGACGCGATCTACGGCGGTGAAGTCACCAAACTTGACGGTCAATTGGTCGGTATTTATTGCTGACATAGGAGGAATTCAGGCACAAAATGGGGCTGCTCTGCTGAAAGGCCTATAAGACCTATAAGACACTTGAGACCAATAAGTCCCACAGATCCTCAGGGAGAGCTGATGATCCTGACCTCGGCGGCCATACCAGACTTGAGAACTCCCTCACGGTTATCGATCCTTACTTTGACCCCAAAGACAAGATGGTTCCGTTCGTCACGACTCTGAACATTGCGTGGATTGAACTCACCCTGAGAGTTGATCTGTTCGATCATTCCGCCAAAATGACGGCTGTCAATTGTGTCGATTCGGATCTCAACCGTTTGTCCAATCTTGATCAGCCCGAGTTGGGGTTCGGGAACAAAGATTCTGACCCAGACCTGATCCTCCTCGAGCAGTCTCGCCACGATCTGATTGGGAACCAGAAGATCCCCTGGTCTGACTGCGAGCACCTCGACAATTGACCGTGCAGGTGCAGTTACCGTCCCCTCATTCATCTGTACCCGGATCTGCTCCAGGCGTGCTTGCGCCTCAGTGAGCTGGCCCCGTGCATCTGCTATCTCCTCGCGTCGCGGACCAGCCATCACCATCCGCTCCATCTGGAGTGACTGGCGGTACCTCTCTTCGGCCTGGCGTACCTCTTCGACCCGGCTGCCATTTCGAAGAATCTCCAGGCGCTTTTTTTCGATCTCAACACGGGCCGTCGACTGTTCGAGTCTGAAACGTGCCGTATCATATTCCTGTTTTGAGAGGTCACCCGTTTCGTGAAGCCTCTTTACTCTCTCGAAACTGGCACGCGACTGTCGCTGTTCTGCCTCAGCCGCCGCAAGTGAGGCCTCAGCCTGGGCCCTCTCCTCGCCTCTTGGCCAGTTTTTGACCCCGTCGAGTGCCGCTTTGGCGGCTGCGGCGTTGGCTTCAGCCTGGGCCTTCTCTTCAATTCGCGCCCCGCGTTCAAGCCTTTCAAGCCGGGCCTTTTGCTGATCAACCCGAGCGGAAGCCTGGGCAAGCAGAGCTTCAATTTCGGCGGTGTCAAATGTGACGAGTGTCTGGCCTGCTTCGACGCGATCACCTTCACGAACCAGAACCTGGCGGATTCGTCCACCAGATTTTGACCCCACTCGCACGTCCTGTTGCTCAACCGCACCAGAGAAGATCAGGCTGTTCCGGGAAATGAATGGAAGATCGTTTCTGTCACAACCTGTCAGGGAGCAGCTGGCAAGAATGAGCAGGGTATAGGATAGGATTAATGACTTCACGAACTGCCTCGATAAACTCAGGTTGATCTTTGCGTCTACATGAGATGAAGACAATATTTACAAAATTCTTGTCTGATCTGCCGTGTAATGTGTATCATCACACGAACAAAGGAGCAAATTAAATGTTAAGAGTGCTATTTTGTCAATTCACACTACTCCTTGCCTCGATAACCGTTTATGGTCAGGCCACCGGCAGTTCGACACTTATTCGTGGTGGAAGTGTAATCGATGGAACCGGAAGAGCGGCGCGGCTTGTCGATCTACGGATTATCGGTAACCGGATTGTCGCCATTGGTCGCCTTTCCCCCAAAATGGGAGAAAAGGTGATCGATGCGCGTGGGAAGGTTGTCGCTCCAGGATTCATTGACATTCACAACCACTCCGAACGTGGATTCTCGACCGATCCAGAGGCGCGCAGCCAGATTCGGCAAGGAATCACCACCATTCTTGTCGGGCCAGATGGCAGCTCACCCTGGCCGATTGCCGACTATCTCAAATGGGGCGGCGAGCAGCGTCTGGCGACCAATCTTCTTGCTTTTGTCGGGCACGCCACGGTCCGCAGAAAGGTTCTGGGTGACAATTACAAGCGTCAGGCAACACCGGAGGAGATCCGCCGGATGGCGGAGATGGTCGAGCAGGGGATGCGAGATGGTGCTGTCGGCTTGTCATCCGGTCTCGAATACGATGTCGGTAATCCTGCCACGACAGAGGAGGTCATTGCCCTGGCAGCCGTCGTCGGTCGATATGGTGGAATATACATGAGCCACGTTCGTGATGAGGCCGATCTGGCAATGGATGCCTTTCGCGAAGCCATCCGAATCGGACGTGAAGCAAAGGTACCGGTGCAGATCTCGCATATCAAACTTGGAACCGTTGGTGTCTGGGGCAAGGCAAATGAGGCGGTGAGGATCATCGATGATGCTCGAAGAAGTGGTGTTGATGTCACCGCCGACTGTTATCCATATGATGCCTGGGCATCGACCATCACTGTGCTCGTCCCTTCGCGCCGACACGATGATCCGGTTGCTGTCGCCAAAGGACTGGCAGATGTCGGCGGGGCGGGCAATATTCTCATCACCAGCTGTCGAACTCATCCTGACTTTGAAGGATCGACTCTCGAGCAGATCGCGTCAAGGCGCAACATCACTCCCGTCGACGCCTATATCCGGATTGTGAAGGATGGTGGAGCCGGCGTGGTCTGCAAATCGATGATCGACGACGATATTCAAACCTTTTACCGACAGCCCTGGGTCATGGTCTCCAGTGATGGCGGGATAGGTATGCGTCATCCGAGAGGAGCCGGAACATTTCCACGTGTACTTGGTCGATATGTTCGAGAAAGAGGCTGGCTCAGTCTCGAGGAGGCCGTCAGCAAGATGTCCGCACTGCCAGCAAGACGCCTCTCGCTCCGGGATCGCGGTCTCCTCAAGACAGGAATGAAGGCTGATGTGATCATCTTCGATCCCAGGTTGGTTAACGACCGGTCAACCATGCTTGAACCTTTTCTTGAGCCGGTCGGCATGGAAACGGTGATTGTCAATGGTCAGATTGTGATTGATGCAGGTAGGATTACCGGAGCGCGCCCCGGAGAGGTTATCGGATTCAAAAAGTGAAGAGTTGAAGAGGAACAGGGGAGAGAGCGTTAATAATGCTCTCTCCCACGGCGGCCATCGTTATTTACCAATTAACCGACACTGTTTTTGATCAGTGCTTTGGCGTAAATCCGATTCATTCTAGCAATGTTGTCGAGTGAAATCCCTTTTGGACAGGCTGCTTCACAAGACCCGGTGTTGGTACAGTTCCCGAACCCCTCCTCATCCATTTTGGCGACCATTTGCAGAGCGCGCCGCTCCTCCTCGACTCTTCCCTGGGGAAGAAGGCTGAGGTGGGAGACCTTTGCTGAAACGAAGAGCATCGCCGATGCATTCTTGCAGGCCGCGACACAAGCTCCGCATCCAATACAGGTCGCGGCATCAAATGCCCGATCTGCGTCGGCCTTCGGAACCGGAATGGCGTTGCCGTCAGGTGCCCCGCCGGTCGATACCGAGACATACCCACCTGATTGGATAATCCGGTCAAATGCTGATCGGTCGACGACCAGATCACGCAGGACGGGAAAAGGCCCAGCTCGCCAAGGCTCGATCGTGATGGTCTCACCATCTTTGAATGAACGCATGTGGAGCTGACAGGTCGTTGTCTGCAAGGGCCCGTGTGGGGTTCCGTTGATTACCAGTGAGCACATACCGCAGATGCCCTCACGGCAGTCGTGATCGAAGGCAATCTGTTCTTCACCCTTCTTTATCAAACGGTCATTGACGACATCGATCATCTCCAGAAATGACATATCCGGACTGATGTCGTGCGCATCATAGGTGACAAACTGGCCTGCGCTTGCCGAACTCTTTTGTCTCCAGACTCGCAGTGTCAGGTTCATGGAAATTATTCTCCTTCAACAGTTGAGAGAGTGACCAAGTCTGGTTGATCCAGGTTGACCACCCGGACTTGGCAATCTCACTTACTTGTAGCTCCGTTGCGCCATCTTCACCTCTTCATAGACAAGAGGCTCTTTGTGAAGAACAGGGAACTGGTCGACCCCTTTGTGCTCCCAGGCTGAGACGAAGGCGTACTCACCGTCATTACGAAGTGCCTCGCCGTCCTCTGTCTGGTACTCTTCCCGGAAGTGACCACCACAGGACTCTTCACGCTGCATTGCATCGTAGGCGAGAAGTTCACCAAACTCCAGGAAGTCGGCCACCCGGCCGGCCTGCTCGAGAGCCTGATTGAGTTCAAGCCCTCCACCAAGCACGTTTACATTCTCCCAGAACTCATTTCGGAGTTCAGGAATCCGTTTCAACGCTTGCTGGAGTGAGTCCTTGGTCCGGGCCATCCCGACATCGTCCCACATAAGCTTCCCAAGCTCACGATGAAACTCGGTGACCGTCTTCTTACCATTGATTGAAAGCAGCTTGTTGATGCGCGTCTCGACATCCTCGATCGCCTGTCGAAATTCCGGGCGATCGACCGACACCTCTCCGTTCTTGCTAGCCGCAAAATATCCACCAATGGTCTGGGGCAGGACGAAATAGCCATCTGCCAGCCCCTGCATCAGCGCACTTGCTCCGAGTCGGTTGGCACCGTGATCAGAGAAGTTTGCTTCACCGATTACGAAGAGTCCGGGGACGTTGCTCATCAGTTCATAGTCGACCCAGAGTCCACCCATCGTGTAATGAATTGCCGGATACATCCGCATCGGCTGTTGGTAAGCATTTTCGCCGGTGATCTGGCGGTACATATCAAAGAGGTTGCCATACCGCTCGCGGATCTTGTTTTCACCAAGTCGCCGGATCGAATCGGCAAAGTCGAGATATACGCCGCGACCACCTGGCCCGACTCCACGCCCGTCATCGCAGACCTGCTTCGCTGCTCGTGACGCGATATCACGTGGCGCGAGATTGCCATAACTTGGATACTTTCGCTCCAGATAATAGTCCCGATCACTCTCGGCAATGCTTGAGGCTGGCTTTCCACAATCCTCGAGTCTCTTCGGTACCCAGACACGTCCGTCGTTGCGGAGTGACTCTGACATCAGCGTCAGTTTCGACTGGTGATCTCCACTTACCGGGATACAGGTTGGGTGAATCTGCGTGTAGCAAGGATTGGCAAAAAGTGCCCCCTTCTTGTGGGCGCGCCAAGTCGCCGTAACATTGCAACCCTTCGCATTCGTCGAAAGATAGAAGACGTTGCCGTAACCTCCCGTTGCCAGGACAACTGCTGCCGCAGCATAAGCCTCGATCTTACCGGTCACCAGATTACGGGTGATGATGCCACGGGCATGACCGTCTACAAGGACGATGTCGAGCAACTCGGTTCGGGCGTGCATTTCGACCGTCCCGGCGGCAATCTGCCGCTCCAGTGCCTGGTATGCGCCAATCAGGAGCTGCTGTCCGGTCTGGCCTCGCGCGTAGAAGGTCCGCGATACCTGTGCTCCGCCAAAGCTGCGGTTGTCGAGAAGTCCGCTGTACTCACGGGCAAATGGAACCCCCTGGGCGACGCATTGATCGATGATGTTGACGCTCACCTCGGCAAGTCGATGGACATTGGCTTCCCGAGCTCGGAAGTCTCCGCCCTTGATCGTGTCGTAGAAGAGCCGATAGATACTGTCACCGTCATTGCGGTAGTTCTTGGCTGCATTTATTCCACCTTGTGCCGCGATCGAGTGGGCGCGGCGCGGACTGTCCTGGAAACAGAATGCTTTGACCTGATACCCAAGCTCGCCAAGCGTCGCCGCTGCCGAGGCTCCAGCGAGGCCCGTTCCGACGACAATCACATTGAATTTACGTTTGTTAGCCGGATTGACAAGTTTCATGTCCTGCCTGTAGCGGCTCCACTTTGAAGGTACCGGACCGGACGGAATCTTTGAATCAAGTGTGATACTCATCTCTATATCCTCACTCCTCTGTCATTTAATCAGTCCAAACAGAACTGCAATGACAATCGCACTGTTTCCGAGAAAGAGCAGAAGTGCCGAGCCCTTTGCCAGCTTGTCGAAGACGCCGACTGTCTTTTTACTTCGCAGCCCGAGCGATTGAAATAGACTGCTTACTCCGTGACTGAGATGGAGAAGGAGCAGTCCCATCGCGACGATGTAAAATATTGAGACCAGCGGATTGGAAAATCCTTGCTGAACCATCCGGTAGACGTCGTGCCGTCCCGTCCCGTCCTGAAGTGCGAGGAGACTCGGGTCGACCAGTCCAAGAGTGTAGTGAGCAAGATGGAAAAGGATAAAGGCAAGAATGATCAATCCACTGAGCAGGATTGTCCGCTGGGCGAAGGTCGAGGCGACCGGCTTGCCGGCTGCATAACCGACAGGTCGTGCCTTGCGGTTGATGCCAGCCAATTGCAGGGCCGATGTGATGTGCAGGCCAACAATTGCCAGAAGACCGATTCTGGCTCCCCACAGAACCCCAGCGTTGGATTTCAGGAGTGCGGCATATGCATTGAGCTTCTCCGCTCCCATAAAGATCTGCAGATTGCCCACCATATGGATGATGACGAACAGATATAGACCCAGCCCGGTCACTGCCATTATGTACTTCTTGCCTAATGACGAGTGCCACAGTTGCAGAAGCAGTCCCGCCGATGATCTTTTTTGCAGGTTTTGTACTGATGCTGCCATGGAGCCTCCGTTTCTTTATTGAATGTCAAATCAAACCGATCGCTCAAAACAGATAAAATACCAGTCGGAAAAAGATATGTAAAATGGGCCAGAACCGTCTGACCTCGCAGGCGAGAAAGAGTGAGGATAACTTGAAGGGCAGGGTAGGACAGATTCTCACCTGGAGGGTGGGATGAGCGCCATCGGAACGCGTGCACCATAGGGGGTTGAGCGGGCAAGTCGCGAGAAATAGTCGTAAGCCATTCGGGCAATCCGTGCGATAGCCTCATCAGCACTGGCTGACTCTCCATTGTAGGTGGTCATGACGGCGATCGCAAAAGGACGATTGGGGATCTCGACCAGACCCCAGTCACATGCGACACCTTCAACACCCCCAGGTTTGTTGGCAATTGAGGTGGAGACGGGAATCAGTTTGGGAATGGGACTCGATTTTGGAATACGAAGCGTTTTGAGGACGGCCGCGCTCACCTCCGGACTGATTACCCTGCCTTTGGAGAGCATCTCCAGAAGTTGGGCGGCTTGACGAGGGGTCGCGATGTTCTCGTTGCCTCGCGCCATTGCCGACAAATCGATCATTTTCCGCTGTAACCTGATACCACTCAAACCGAGACCTTCGATGGTCTTGTTGATCCGTTCCATTCCAAGATGATCGATCAGCATATTGGTCGCGGTGTTATCGCTGAGTGCAATCATCAGAATTGAGAGGTCGGATAGACTGAGATCCGAACCTTGATCTCCAAAATGGAGCAGGATCCCGCTGCCTCCTACCTGCTGGCGGCTGTTGATAGCCAGTCGATCACTCAGCTTGAGGGGCCCGGTCGCTGCCTGGCGATGCAATTCGATCAATATGGGAATTTTGATCGAACTGCCGGTTGGAAATGTCGTCTCACCATTGATGAGAATCTCCTCCCCGGTCTTCAGATCGAGAATGGCTACGCCCATTACCCCGTCGAAATTGTGGGCAATCTCCTCAATTGAGCGGTGAAGTCGTTGCTTGACCAGATCAGACGAGGCCGGTTGCGCAGCCGCTTCATTTACCAGAAAGAGCAGAACCAGGGCGAGTCTTCTCAAATGAACCCCCTTTTGATTAAGAACCCATTATCTGCAGGAGTAACGGTTGGCGGCCAATCCGTTACTCCTGGCTCCGCTACTTCAACGATGATTCCTCACCGCCGTTTCAGGCCAGCAGAAAAGCGAGGACGAGTGGTCGTGTCCCAACTCCTCCTCAATCGATCGACCTGAGAATCCCCCCGCACCAGAGGCTGCCGGTGCCGGAGGGGCAAACTTCGGATCGAGGATTCTGGCTATCTGGTCACGGGCATCTTCAAGGTGCATCCGTATTGCTCGATCGGTTGCCCTTGGCAACGTTCTCGCCAGATCGGCGTTGAGGGCTTTCAACTCACCTCTGACGAAGGGGCGCTGATCATCCGTGACGGGAGTACGACCATTCAGCTTCTCGTTCATGAGATCGAGATATGTCCTCTGGAGATTGCGCCGGAAGGCGTCGATTCGGAGTGAGCCAGTTCCGTTCAATTCACTCCAGACACCTTTTCGAACATCGCTCAGAAGGTCGACGGCCCGATAGGTTCCGCGGTCAATCTCCTCCTGTTCGATCAGCCTTGAAAACCGGGCCGAACTGAGCAACTGAGTGAGAAGTCCCTGCTGGGTTGTCCGAATCCTGTTGATGGTTCCATCGGTCTCGATACGACGAAGAACCTCTGGATTGATCATCCAGGTCGGTGTAGCAAAGGCGTTCTCGTTCAGGAACTTGACTGCCGCGGCCTGCCTCTCGCGTGGTACGGCAGTAAAGAGAACCCCTTCCTGTCCGATATGCTTCTGCTGGGAGTTGAAACCACCGACGATCTGGGTCACGTGACCCATCTCCAGCCGCCATTGACCGAGCATTCTCCCAAAGATCTCCTCGGTCTCGTCGAAGGGCTCGCCAGTGCTGGTTGAGGTCGCCGTGAGTAGCATGTCTGCGACTCGCTTCAGATTCCTCAATCCCAGCTCAGTGGCTTTGACGGCATCAGTGTCACCTACCGCTTCCGTATTCTCACCGGGATCGGAACCGCGAGATTTTGCGGTTGAGAACCTGAGATATGGTGTCCGATCCTGCTCTCGCGCCCACTTGTCGAGGGTCTCCTTCTCCTCCTCCGGACTCTTGGCGGCTGGAACAGGTTTGTACCCCCACATGGTTGCCCACTTGTCATAAGGTCCAATCTTTGGAATCAGATCGGCCGGGTCGATCTTGTCCTCAGGCTGGGCGACATAGTTGAATCGTGAATAGTCCATCAGTGTCGGGGTATGGCTCATCGTCTTCACAAAATTACGGTCGCGGATCTGCTCGATCGAATATTGTGAGCTTGCCTTCATGTTGTGCTGAAACCCGAGCGTATGTCCGACTTCGTGTGCAGCGACATAACGGATGAGCTCACCCATCAGGTCATCGGGAAGTGGAAGTTTCTGGGCGCGCGGATCGAGCGGGCCGGCCTGCACAAAATACCAGGCCCGCGCCAGGTTCATGACGTTGTGATAGAACTGTATGTCCGATTCAAGAATCTCACCCGTCCGCGGATCGTGGATATGCGGGCCTGATGCATTCTCGATGGTTGAAGGAAGCCATCTGATGACTGAATAACGTGCGTCCTCCGGACTCCAGTCCGGGTCGTCCTTGGGCGCATCACGAGCGACGATGGCGTTACGAAATCCAGCTGCTTCAAAGGCGGGTTGCCAGTCTTCGATGCCCTTCTTGATGAAGGGAACCCACTTGGTTGGAGTCGCCGGATCGATGTAGTAGACGATCTGCTTTACCGGCTCCGATATGTCGGCCTGGGGATCCTTCTTCTCAAGTCTCCAGCGGGTGATGTAGGTCCGTTCCGGGGCTCGCTGCTCGTCCTTGCCATAATCCTGTTTGCGCACCGAGAAGTATCCGACACGTTCATCAAAGATGCGTGGCATCATTGGTTTCTCGGGGAGCCGGACCATACTGTAGTGCATGAGTACGGTTGCACTGCCCGTTCCCATTCCTGCTCCGAGAAAAGGATTGGGTGGCGCGGCCATGGCGGGAATGTCGGTCGGGGGATTGGTGAAAGTATGCGAGGCTTCCACTTCGATGTTTTCAGGGAAGGCGGCCGACCGCTCAATAAATGATCGTGATGGATCGAAGCCGCGTGCACGTAATCTCGTTCGTGCACTGAATTCGGTCACCTCGGTCGTGAAGAGTCGGGTTACGTCGATGACGACAGATTCGCTCTTTCCAAGTGCTTCAATATTGAAGGCCATGATGATCGCGTCATTGTTGGCGGCTCGGACGGCACGCGCAATCGGCTCTGACGGATCGGCAACCACATTGTAGGAAATATTGCGGAGGAGAATCCGGTTGTTGACCCTCTCCCAACGAACGACACGGTTTCCTGCAGCCTGTCCACCATATCCGACACCAAGCGTCGTCTTGGCGATCTGGCTGACCCAGAGGAATTCACGATCAATTTCGCTCTTCGGAATCTCATAGTAGATCTTTTCTTTGATCCGGTGGACAGTGAAGACGCCCTGATCCGTCTTGGCATCTTTGGTGATCACCCGATCGTATGGCTTGATCTCCTGCTCTCGCGACTGACCCGGAGGACCCGTTCGCTCACCTCCTGCGGCTGGCGGTGTCGGTGGTGTTGGTGGATCCTGCGCCACGACAGTCGATACAATGCTCAACAAGGCGATGAGCAGTATTCCTGGAATCTGAAGCTGATTTTTCACTTTTTCTCGCTCCTCTTTAAATAATCAGATCGCTTAAAATCTGAATCAAAAATGCGCACAAATGCTCGCATCGGATCCATCAAAATAACCTGGCAAGGGGTTTATCAAAGGCACGTGGCATCGGACTGTTTCAAGTGCCGTTTTGAAATATATAAGGAAATATCGAAATTTCATTCCAAAGTATGGTGCAGAAAGCCCACCTATTTCAAATCTGAGATGATTCTTCCTGGTAAAATCGGAGTTCAATGTTATGAGCCGGGCCTGCGGATGTCGTAAAGCATTTGATTTGAGCTGCTCGCTTTGAATGAGCAAACTTGGGGTATGACGGTCAATTTGCCATCATCGAATTAAACCAAATCACCTGCTATGGCAAGAAGGGCCCACCTGAAAGAGGCCCCTCTGACGGGCAATCCCTGCTGGTCAGGTCTCAAATGATTCTCTCTTGTCACTCTGGAGATGGTGCCGGCAATCGTCAGCAGTCGCGCTTGACCTCATCATTGAGAACACTTTCGAAGATTACAACCGATCTGCAGAGAAGGCAACGGTGATGAATTTGAGCTCAATGACCTTCACTCGATGCGATGAAATCGATTTTTAGACCCTGCTTTATGCCAGACTCGCTGCAGTTGAATAATACCCTTGTCTCCAAGTGCAGGTTACAGAAATATAGTGAGAAGACGCGCCCCCTGTCTTGTCGGTCAGCTCGGTGTGGTTGGTTGCTCTTTCTGATGGTCAATCGAGTCATTACAAGATCCCGCCTCTACTGGATCGATCAGTTGCAGAAGATCCTCAGTCGCACGGATCGTCCCTTCGTCATAGGCTTTCCAGAATCTCGTCAATCTTGCACTGGCAGTCTCTTCATCCGCATGCGTACCCAGGCAGACCGTCCTCTCACGGTTCAGACTGACGCAGGTTCGATAGAGTCCCGTACCATACTGTTTGATGACCACTGCCACGACGCTCTTTTGGTGCTGCATGGGATATTCTCTCCTTTTTCTATGATTTACTGCACAATTAAACTTCTCGAATGAACTGCTCATAAAATCCTGGTTTGCTGAGTACCTCGTTCAGAGAATATGAACGCACGATGAATGACTGCCTGATGAACGATACGGTTACGAATCGATCTTTGAAAAATCGATCAGGTCAAAGCTTCCTTGATTGACACCGAAAATATACCGAAAACTTTCATCCTTGACAAGAGCCTTCAACAACTATTTTTTTCATCCGAGGGCTGGCTTGTCATTGATCACCACCAGTTCATTTAGCCAAGATCTGATCATCTCTGAAATGATGACTGGAGGATCGTTGACGCTCTATTTCATGCCATTTTATGCAAGATGATCAGGTCGGCTCGAATTGACTGGATGACAACAGCTTGACGATTGGAAGTGCCAACACTAAACTGATTTGCTACTACCACATCTTTGCCTGTCAGGGCCAATCTTGAAGGAGACACATCCGGTCAGGCCGGTACAGTGAGCATAGGATGATCAGAAACCGGCATCTTCACCAGTGGGTAAAATATGGCACATAATCTCTTCGATACCTGTCAATCGTTCGATCTGGGGAATGGGAGCAAGGGAAAGTTCTATTCTCTCCCGCAACTTGAGAAAGAGGGGATCGGACCGATCTCGAAATTGCCAATAAGCATCAGAATCGTCCTCGAGTCGGTCCTCCGCAACTGTGATGGTCGGAAGGTCCGTGAGGAGGATGTCCGCGCACTGGCAAGTTGGGGAGCAAGAGATGAGCGGACTGCTGAGATCCCTTTCGTCGTCGCGCGCATCGTACTGCAGGATTTTACAGGCGTACCACTGCTGGTCGATCTCGCAGCAATGCGTTCGACAGTTGCTGGCCTTGGAAAGAATCCAAAACTTATCGAGCCACTTGTCCCAGTCGATCTGGTTGTTGACCACTCGGTTCAGGTCGATGTGGCCGGGACCGCAGATGCGCTTCAGAAGAACATGGAGATCGAGTTTGAGCGTAACCGGGCCCGTTACCAGTTCATGAAATGGGGAATGCAGGCCTTTGATACCTTCAAGGTCGTGCCTCCTGGGATTGGAATTGTCCACCAGGTCAATCTCGAGTATCTGGCCAAGGGTGTTCTTGAGAAAGAAGGGGTCTACTATCCTGACACGCTGGTTGGAACCGATTCACATACGACGATGATTAATGGTCTGGGTGTAGTCGCCTGGGGCGTTGGTGGAATCGAGGCAGAGGCGGGAATGCTCGGTCAGCCAGTCTACTTTCTGACTCCGGATGTCGTTGGTGTCAATCTGACTGGCGCGCTCAAGGAGGGAGTGACAGCGACGGATCTGGTTCTACAATTGACCGAGATGCTCCGAAAGGCAAAGGTCGTTGGAAAGTTTGTCGAGTACCACGGAGAGGGCGCGTCCTCGCTATCCCTGACCGATCGGGCGACAATTGCCAATATGGCGCCTGAGTATGGGGCAACCATGGGCTTCTTCGGGGTCGACGAAGAGACTTGTCAGTATCTTCTGGCAACCGGTCGCACGCACGCTCAGGTCGACGCCTTCCGCAACTACTTTACGGCCCAGGGTATGTTTGGGATTCCAAAGAAGGGGGAGATCGAGTACAGCCAATTGCTTGAACTGGATCTTTCGGATGTCGTTCCGAATCTGGCAGGACCGAAGAGGCCCCAGGATCGAATTGAACTGACCACTTTGCGTGATAGATTTAATGATCTGCTCACCAAACCGGTTGCCGAGAGTGGATATGGAAAAGAGGCGGCAGATCTGACCGCTCGCTACTCAACCAATATTGCCGCGGATCGGACGAGTCAGATCCAGCTCAAACCCGAGTCGCTCGATTCTGCCGTCCCGACAGTCAAGGTCGAACTCGGACATGGTGAAGTATTGATCGCCGCCATTACCTCCTGCACCAACACGTCCAATCCGAGTGTCATGCTCGCGGCCGGACTGCTGGCTCGGAAAGCGGTCGAATTGGGGCTTCAGGTCAAACCGACCGTCAAGACTTCTCTCGGGCCAGGCTCACGGGTCGTCTCAGACTACCTGTCAAAAACAGGTCTGCAACCATTTCTTGATCGTCTTGGGTTCAACGTCGTTGGTTACGGGTGTACAACCTGTATTGGAAATTCCGGCCCCATCGATCCGCGGATCGAGGAGCTGGTGACCAAAAATGATCTCATTGCGGCCTCTGTCCTCTCTGGTAATAGAAATTTTGAGGCACGAGTTCACCAGAACATAAAAGCCAATTTTCTTATGAGCCCACCGTTAGTCGTCGCCTTTGCGCTGGCCGGCAGAGTCAATATCGATATGATGACCGAACCGATTGGCCTGGGCAGTAATGGCAAGGATGTTTACCTGCGGGACATCTGGCCATCTCAAGAGGAGGTGCGCCAGGTTCTCCACGCCGCACTCGATCCTGAGACTTATCGGAGACTATATTCCGATTTCACCTCAGAAAATCCACTCTGGAATGAGATCCCCTCTTCGACCGGTGATGTTTATGAGTGGGATCCGTCGTCAACCTATATCCAGCAGCCGCCGTTCTTCCAGAATTTCATCATGGAGCCGGGGATCATCAGCAGTATCAAGGGCATGCGCCCGATGGCCATCCTCGGAGACTCGGTTACGACTGACCATATCAGTCCGGCCGGGTCGATCAAGTCGACCTCGCCGGCTGGAAAGTATCTGATCGGTAATGGCGTAGAGATTGCCGATTTCAATAGCTATGGATCGCGTCGAGGCAATGACCGGGTCATGACCCGCGGTACCTTTGCCAATGTCCGGATACGTAATCTCATGGTTCCGGGAACTGAAGGCGGTGTGACAAAGTACTATCCTGGTGGCGAGGAGATGAGCATCTACGATGCATCGATGAAGTATCAATCCGAGGGCACACCGCTGATCGTCATTGCTGGACAGGAGTATGGGACGGGTAGCTCGCGTGACTGGGCGGCCAAGGGAACAAGACTCCTTGGGGTGAAGGCTGTCGTTGCCCAGAGCTTCGAGCGGATTCACCGCAGCAATCTGGTTGGAATGGGAGTCCTCCCGCTTCAGTTCAAGGATGGGGTCAACGCGGGAACACTGAAGCTTGACGGTACAGAGACCTTTGATCTTGGCGGTCTTGATGGAGATGTCTCACCGCGCATGGAGGTGTCATTGACCGTTCATCGTGCTGATGGAACCTCCGAGACTGTTCAGGTCGTCCTCCGTATCGATACACCGATCGAGATAGACTATTACCAGCATGGAGGGATTCTCCCCTATGTTCTGCGACAGCTGATCGCCGGAAGCTGATCGATCCGTTTTCTGTGAAAGACTGGAACAGGTGTATTGGTCACCCGTTCCGGTCTTCACAGAGTGTGAGGCCTCATGCATCGCATCGTCAATTCCTTGTCCGTTCTCCTCTCAATCCTCACCTGGTGGAGAGCCTTTGGTTTATATCGGAGTCTTCCACCGCGTATCCCGATCCATTTCAACATTCTTGGACGACCTGATGGCTGGGGAGGGCGATGGATGATCTTCTTCCTACCTGCCCTCATGTCCATCATGACCTCTCTGTGGATGCTTGGATTTATCAGCTTCAGAAGTGCCAAAAATTTGACCCCTCCAATGAGGCTTCCATATTCACTCCTTTTGTTGACCATTTGCGGAGGCTTCTTTTTCATTAATTACAAGATAGCCCAGTGTGCCCGTGGTGAGGCCGCCGGGCTTGGCTGGGGATTTCTTCCGATCTTTCTCGTGCTGATTCTCGGTTTGAGCGGCTGGATGACCGCGGTGGGAGGACAGCAGTGAGTCTGCTCTCCGAGAGTGGTTCAACGGAGATCTGGCCACCTCTCCACGTTGCATTGATTGAACCGGAGATTCCACCAAACACGGGCAATATTGCCCGACTCTGCGGGGCGACCTACACCGCTCTTCACCTTGTCGGGCGCCTTGGTTTTCGAGTCGATCAGCAGGCGGTCAGAAGAGCCGGACTCGACTATTGGGACGATGTCGAGATCCGCTACCACCGCCATTTTGATGCTCTCCGGGAATCCTTGCCGCACTCAAGGATGGTACTCATCGAGACCAGCGGGGAGAGACTCCACACAGACTTCAGATTTCAGCCACACGACTGCCTTGTCTTTGGCCGTGAAACACTGGGCCTTCCAGCTGACCTTCTCTCAACCTACCGTGCGCAATGCCTTCGCATCCACATGCCAAACCCGGCGATCCGCTCACTCAATCTTGCCAACTCGGTCGCGATCGTCCTTTATGAGGCCATTCGCCAGTTGCAAAATGAGATCAAAGACTTTTCACCTCAATCTTCCTGATCTGACTGATCGACGGCCACCCTTGCGGCAGCCTTGCCCTTCTCTTCATCGACGAAGGAGAGGAGCACCATCCCTACCAGAAAGAAGAGCCCGATGGCAAGAATTGCTGGACGTTGGCTTCCGGTGCGACTCGAGATCGTTCCAAAGATCAATGGGCCAAGGAAGGCGAGTGCCTTGCCGGCTATCCCCATAAATCCAAAGAACTCTGCAGCATTCTCGCGGGGCGTGAAGAGCGCAAAAAGGCTGCGACTGACCGACTGACAGGAGCCCAGTCCCAGTCCGGCCAGAGTCGCCACGGCGTAGAACTCGGATTTAGTATGGGCGAGGTAGGCGAGAATTACGGCGGCCATCCAGAGCATCAGGGAGATGTAGATGGTTCTCTTCTGACCAATCCGGTCGGCAAGCAGTCCGAAGCTGAAAGCCCCAGCGGCAGCGACGATGTTGAGCAGAAAGAACATGATCGTCAGTTCGCCAGTCGTAAACCCAATGGTCACGGTTGCGTAGAGAGCCGCAAAATAGATCACCGTCACCACCCCGTCGTTGTAGACAAGAAAGGCAATCAACAGTTTGAAGAGTTCTCGATAGTGACGGATATGGCGCAGCGTGTTCAGTACCCGACGAAACCCGGCGGTCAGGTAACCGGTTCCAGCTGGAAGGGTATGTCTTTGGCTCCGGTCGCGCAGAAAAAGGAAGGTCGGAATGACCATAATCATGTAGTATATGGCCACTACTACTGGTATCAGGCGGGCCATGCTCAACTGCCCACTGGTTGGATTCGCGACAATGTTATTGTTGGCGAGGGGAAAGCAGATTAGAAGGCAGAGCATTCCGCTCAGATACCCAATCGTCCACTTTATCCCTGATATTCTGCCGGCGTTGCCGGGCGTTGAGATACCGGGCAGAAAGCTGTCAATGAAGACTCCTCCTCCGGCAAAGCCGATGTTCGCAATCACATAGAGCCAGAAACCCAGCATGACCGCCCCGGGAGTGACGAACCAGAGAGATCCAGTGAAGAGGATGATGATGACAGCACAGAGCCCAAGAAAAATCTTGCGACTGCCGGAATAGTCCGCAATGGCGCCAAGAATGGGGGCCAGAAGTGCGACAAAGAGTTCTGAGACAGAGGCGGCCTGGGCCCAGAGCATGTCGGCTCGGCCTGAATCTCCCACCACGACCAGGCTGAAATAAGGGGCAAAAAGGACGGTAACAATGACGGTCGTAAAGGCTGAGTCTGCGGCGTCATACATACACCATCCGAAGACCTCACGCCTCGTAACTGTCAGCTCCTGCACATTGATATTGCTCATGATATTGACGAATGATGATGGCCAGTAAACTGCCATTTATGGTCGGTTTGGGCTGACCAAGATCATGCAGATCGAGGTTGACAAATGATCGAAACCCTTGTGGTGCCGGAATTCTCGGATATGGCTCTATCTCAATTCTTTTGTGGTGGTCGGTCAGGCTGATTGCGGATCAGATTCATCGAAGAGTGAGGCGAAGGCCTCTCTTGCTCCAGGACCATCACTCTGTTTTTGTTTGATCCATTGACGGGTTACGTCGATGGTCTTCCGCTCTTTTACCTGTTTTACTTTGATTTTGCGCGTTCTCTTTTCTGTTCGTATCTGCTCCTGCAGTGGCGAGTCCTTCTTGATCAATTTTGCTTTCTTCATCAGGTACTTCTCCTGTCATTCGGATTCCAGGCAGCCGTCCTCAACGATCCGAGTATGTTCGAGTATCCAGTACAATTTCGAGAATGGTTTTTTAGATGTTCAGTCTTTGATGGCATCAATTGCCGAGGCACGTCTGTGCAGCAGCCGTACCTGGTCACAGACCCTCATCAGCCAGTTTGAATTTTGCAAACCAGACGATCCGCAATTGCGTAATCGACTCTTGACGAGAATGGTAAGGCTGTAGAAAAAGGGTAAAAATGTTATCCGCTGTGGAAAATTGACACACCGGGACAGGGCACTGCCTGTCATATTAAAACTGAATAACTGCTGCAATAATCAGATTGCGTAGCGTTCGACCGAGGAAACAAGGTTGAAGAGGCTAGGGGTAATGAACTTTTCATCAGAACATTGTGGAATATAGCACACTTTTTACTCTTGTCGATGGAAAAGTTCGTAATTATTCAGATTGAATCGACAAAAACGAGGACGATGTTGCCTGGTACGAATCTTGCATGACTTGTAATGACTTGAAATACAATTAAATGTTTCGAAAAGACCAGTTCAGTTGCCGGGATAATGAGCAGGACAATTGAGGTTAAACCGTATTTCAGAGAATGATGCGCCGGGAACTATCGTGGTGCAACAATTGTCAATATGTCGGTTGAGAGCAATTTCGTTGACACGATCTTACTCAGTATCCAATCGAAGACAAGGGAGAGGGAGGGAGTGATGAATAGAGCGAGACTGATCAAGAAAGAAGAGACAGCCAACAGGGTCAGCAATGAACTGCGTGAAAAGAAGCCACCGCGTGTGAAGAGGCGTCGTGAGGTAATCACGGAGTGGATTGACAAACGTCGCCAAGATAGAAAAGATCCCCGTAAAGACTTCGCGGCACTTTTTACACAGCCACAGATCTCCTGATCGGCTAGGGTCTCGTCACAGTGATGAGTGGGATTTGTGTGTAGATGTCAGTCAGGGTGGGACTTGACGAGAAGCGACCATCACAAGTCAGGTTTAATGATTTTTGTGACACAGGGGCTTCCAGAAGAGAGTGTTTAATTGAAATTGTAGGTAAAAATGGAGCGGGAGACGGGATTTGAACCCGCGACTTCAACCTTGGCAAGGTTGCACTCTACCACTGAGTTACTCCCGCTGGCGAAATGACTTTATACAGTCAATGACGGTTACTTGTCAATAACCCACTGCGAAAATTTTCATTCCCAAAAAAGTCACGGTGGTGGGTGATGATTGGAACCATTCCTGGCTTACAGATGATGGAGATCGCATCAAATCGGAAAGTCTCCCCCTCAAGTCGCAGCAGACGTCGGATGGTTCGTGAGGCGAGGACGATGTGCCGTTGCTTTCTCCGATCGATGGAGCTCTCCGGGCGGGCCAATATAT
>CAIOZW010000209.1 GCA_903862855.1 uncultured Acidobacteriota bacterium | reverse complement strand
TCGAGCGCCCTCGTGATGGCCGTCCGCCGCAGGTCATGCGGTGAGAGCTTCCCTACCCCGCAGTAATCACCCCATCGACGCACGATGAGATGAACCATCCGCGTCGAGAGGGGCCTGGCGAACTCCAGTGTCCGGTAGTTGACGAGCGGCTGAAAGAGAAAGGCCTCATCTCCATCGCTGTGCAGATTCCGCCGCCGACTCTCATCGAGTTTCAGGTAGTCCCGAATCGCCGCGCGGACATCATCCGGCAGCGGAAGAGCCCGCTCCCTTCCCCCCTTCACCTTGAACTTCAGAATTGATCGCCCGTGAGTCCACCGGATATCCGACGCCCTGAGCGAACAGACTTCGGAGACTCTGACGCCGAGCCTGAGCATGACCATCAGCAAGGCAAAGTCCCTCGCCCCTTCAGCTCGGCGCCGATCCGGACCGCAGAGCAGTCGCCGGACATCCTCGGCAGTGAGCGCGCGCCCGGCCATCGTCTCCGGCAGTTTGGGCGACATGACAAACTTCTGGTCAGCCGGATTCTTCTCGAGGATCCCGAGGGCTGTCAGGTAGCTGAAGAAGGAGCGCAGGACGGTGAGCTTGAAGGCCACGGTTGCCGCCTTCTGCCGTTTACGGCGGAGAAGGCTGTCGCGCCAGGCCTGGACCTGGGCCACGGTGACCATGCCCGGTGCGGGATTACCCACCGAGGCGAAGAACTCCCTGACAACGCGCTCGTAGGCTCGACGGGTCTCGACCGAGACCGACCGCTCGGCAAACTGAACGGCCTGCCGCGGCTCAAACCGCCCCTGCTCGCGCGCTGCCAGACTCGCTGCCTGACTCGCTGCCTGACCTGGAACCAGCTCTGCCTCCATCCACCCCCCTCTTTCGTTGGCTAACCAGCTCTATTCCCTGCCCTTTGGCGCCTTCAGGATGCCCCGGGAGATCTGATAATTGCAAGCAGTATTTCCGAAAATTCGCATTATCGGAAATACCATAACAAAAGCGTGGAACAGAGTGAAATCAAGAGCTTAAATACCAAACCTTAACCGGTATGTGGCACAGGAACTTCCTCAGCAGGAAATGGTGTATAGGGAATGTTTTCAAGATGCATGAGTGAATTAATCACAGTGAGCCATCAGGTATTGCACAGCCATCATTGCCAACGCGTTGGCAATGAAGAGGAGTGTATCAAGGTATGTCATTGCACTCAGACGAATCGAGGCCGTTGTGCTATTGGGCAGTCAACCAGGGGGCTTTGAATAGAATGGATACGAATCGGGGTAATTATTGAATGTGCCCAAGTGTCAGTCGCAGATCACTGAGAGGTAATTTTATCGACCGCAAGTAAACTTGGCATCAGATGATCAAAATCATCATCCGTGGTGACGAGTCTTGCCCCAGCAATATGTGCGGCAGCAGCGATCCACAGATCGTTTTTCCCCATTCTGATACCTTGGGATTGCGACAATGCGTCTATAGTT
Source organism: uncultured Acidobacteriota bacterium (assembly GCA_903862855.1). GTDB lineage: Bacteria > Acidobacteriota > Blastocatellia > RBC074 > RBC074 > CAIOZW01. The sequence continues at coordinate 3,062 of CAIOZW010000209.1, read as the reverse complement.
GCGTAGACTTGGGTTGCATCAGTCCGTTCTATTGAAACGCGTCGAAAATAACCAAGAACAAAGCCCATTTGTTCCGTCTTTTGTCTGCCCCATGCCCACTGTAAAGCCAGAGAGCGGAGTTCCCCCTCACTCACGGTGCAGATAAATGGCTTGGGTTCAGCCATAAACGGTAAATAGTTCGTTCTAATCTTCTCTCCTGTTGCGTCATTACGAACAAGGTGAACTAGAATATTGGTATCAAAAAGAAAAAGGTTCCTCATCAGCTCAGCTCTCGAAGCGCCTGTGCAACCTGTTCGTCTGTCTCATGCCCTCTGATCTCAGGAATCACATCGAAGATAGTCTTTGCCCCTGCCGGAAGTTCTCTTTCAGCCGTGAACTCCCTGAGAGCCATATCCTGAGCAGCTTTGATTTGCTCAGGCGAACGATTATTGAGTGCAGCAATCGCCCGACTCAGAGCATTGGGATCAATATCTTCGTCACTTGTAGTGGGTGACACAGCCAGATCTTGATTCATCTCTTTGGCAACAAGAGAAGCAATTAAAGAGGCCGGATCAACACTCCTCTGCTCTGCAAGGGCGACAAGCTGTTTCTCTACTTCAGGTGGAATGGTAATCATCTCTCTCCTCTCATCCACGGCCGTAATCCTGTAAGTTAGGCAGTCAAATACAAGTTATCAGATTTTATGGAGGCGAGCGAGGACTTTTTGAAAGCACCATGGCTACTATTAGCACTGATGTATTCCATCGCCAATGCAGGCATCTTCTCTGTAGACAGCCGTCATCAGGTGCAGCGAGGCAAATCTCATACGGATTGCCAACGCGTTGGCAATCGAGGCCAGAGAGACTGACAGCGCGGCGAACGGCTTCCCTTCCCCTTTCTGAGTGTAATGACCAGCTATCGCTCGCTAAAAATTGACCATTTATATTTGAATAAACAACTGGTCAACTAAACAAAGTTTAGCAATGAAGAGGTAATGATGCCTGGCCACCGATCAGGAACGTACGTCAACAGCTCGGTCGCTGGTGAGGAGTGTCGGGCGTTCATCCTGCCCCCCTTGCCGCCAGATCCCCCCCTGAGTCTGACTGCGGAAGACTATGATCTGATGAGATCAATTCAATCGGCGTTGAGTCTGACACTGCCGACGATCATCTCAGGGCCGACCAATCTCGCCAGTCTTGGCATTGTGCAGGAGCTGACCGGCAAGCAGCGAAATCGTCTCTTCAGCTATGTCGAATATTTGAAGATCCTGGAGAAAGGGACAACTCCACTGAGATAACTCCTCGCACTGATCACCCTGCGTGAGATTGCCAACGCGTTGGCAATTAAGTCAACCGTGAAGTATTCTGCATTCCCAATGTGATCGGCAAATCAGACACGCTTTGACAGCAAGTGAATTGCTGAGGTTATTTTGTTCAACATCGTGGCAGATCGCCCGATTACTTCAATATCTTGCACGATGTCGACATCGAATGACAGAGCAGGATTCTTTCGCCTGGACACGCTGTGGTAAGGGATCGATTTACCCACTCCCAGCTTCAGCTTTCAACAAGGAGAGATCACCATGGCTGGTTGGTATGAGTTGACGAAGACTGAAAGCGGTAATTTCCGTTTCGTGCTGAAGGCAGGAAACGCCCAGACAATCCTGACGAGTGAAACCTATGACTCAAAGAGTGCCGCTGAAAATGGTATTGCCTCCGTGCAGACCAACAGTCCACTGGCAGAGAGGTATGAAGAGAAGACGTCATCCAGCGGACAGCCCTACTTTACGTTGAAAGCAGGCAATCATCAGGTGATCGGTACAAGCCAGATGTACTCATCCGTTGAGGCTTGCCGGTCTGGCATTGAGAGTGTCAAAGCGAATGGACCATCCAGCAATATCAAGGAGAACTTCTGACGCCGAGTGACTGACCAAGCTCAGGCAGAGGCGGCTCGATTGCCAACGCGTTGGCAATCTCGACTTGTTCGTGATAACCCCCTTGCCGGTTCTCCCTGACATTTTAAATATCCGGCAGGCTCCATTGCCAACGCGTTGGCAATGGAGAAATATCCGGCCTTCCGAAACGCTCAAAGGTAATATGCCGGAATCGCCTCGACTGCCGGAGTGAGAGGCAGCCTCATTTCGCAGAGCGAGACCAGACCACCCGAGCCGATCGGCAGTCCAAGCCCTTCCAGAACGTGAAAATGGCGGACAGCCTCTTTGCCAACCGTCGCTGATCGCTTGATCTCCACCGGATAGAGCTGCCCATCCTGATAGATCAGCAGGTCGATCTCCCTTCCATCACGATCACGATAGTAGAAAATCGGGGCTTCACGTCCATTATGCCACCAGCTTTTGACAACTTCGCTCACGACCCAGGTCTCGAAGAAGGCCCCTGCCATTGCTCCAGCTTCCAAAGTCTGCGGCGTAGACCACTGCGTCAGCCAGGCGGCGAGCCCAGTATCCAGAAAATAGAGCTTCGGAGACTTGACCAGCCGCTTGCTGATATTTGAATGAAACGGCTGAAGCAGGAAGATGATGCCCGAGCTTTCGAGAATCGACAGCCAGCGCTTACCAGTAGCATGGTTGATGCCAACATCACGGCAAAGATCCTGCAGGTTGAGCATCTGACCGGTGCGTGCAGCACAACCACGCAGGAAGCGCAGAAAACCGCTCTCGTCTCCAACATTTGCCAGGTCGCGAACATCGCGTTGGAGGTAGGTCTGAACGAATGATCCATAGAAAAGCCCGTGATCGACCTCGACATCTCCCCACAGCGCCGGAAATGAGCCCCGCCAGATACGCTCAAAGATTTCACGCATCCCGACTGGCTGGCTCACGTCACGGGCATCGAGCTGTTGTGAATCAGGAATAAATGGCGGCGTAAACTGAGTGCCCGTTATCTCCCGTTGAGAAAACCCGAGAAGCGTCAGAATCCCCACGCGCCCCGCCAGAGACTCGGAGACATCTTTCATCAAATGGAACTGCTGGGAGCCGGTCAGCCAGAAACTGCCCGGACGTCGATCACGATCAACCAGCATCTTGATATATGTCAGGAGCTCCGGTGCATATTGGACTTCGTCGA
>CAIOZW010000208.1 GCA_903862855.1 uncultured Acidobacteriota bacterium | reverse complement strand
CTCGCGCCGAGGGGCAGATTGATGGTCGCGTCATACCAGTTACTCTCCGACTCGCTTGCGCGCTGGTAGCTGACCTCTCCGGCAACCAGGCTGACCCTCGCCACGACCTCCTCGACAGTCGCCTGCTCCTGTGTTCTTCCCACTGGTGAGGTCAGGAAAAGCAGCAGGAAGGCCATCAGAGTCGTGACCAGAAGTTTCTGCACGCCTGCCATGCCTGAACTGAACCCAAATATTCTTTTGCCGCTAATCATAGCTACCTCCTGAAGAGTGAGGCGATCGTTGCAGACAACCCGGGGGAGATGAACTGACTACTATTCAATATATCAGAATTTCGGTCTCCGGTATTCGAGGCACAAATTTTATTTGAACTTGTGCAATACTGCACTCGTTTACCCCTCGTAACCTGACCGGCTATCTGCAAGGCGAAAATTATTCCAGCACCCGGCCGTTGAGGATGAATATTCAATTTTCCGGTGTCAAGGCACATGGCAAAACGCAAGAATAGTGATGACTTCAATTCGATCTTCTTCCTGATAGTTGCGACATTTGTCTCAATTCTATTCTGGATCCTTCCGTTGACCGGATTCCTGCTCTACCCGTTTCGACTATTTGTAACCTTTATTCACGAGGGAGGACATGCCCTGGCAGCTATCCTGACCAATGGCACGGTTGATCAGATTCTGGTCTATGCCAACGCCAGCGGAGAGACCTATTCACGCGGTGGACAGACACTGGTGATCGCCAGTGCCGGCTACCTCACCAGCTGTGCTTATGGGGCGTTGCTGCTGGCGATCAGCAGGCAGGGAAGATTCTCGGAGAGGATGCTCATTCTCAATTCGGTTGTCATTGCGCTGATTGCCGTAGTTTTATCAGATGACACTTTCACAATGATGATCGGCATAGGGCTTTGTGTGGGACTGATCATCGCCGCCCACAGTCGCCCATTTTTGAGCCACTTCCTGCTCAATTTTCTTGCCGTGCAATGCTGCATTAATGCCATCCTCGACCTGCTGACCCTCATCAGAGTTTCGGGCAGCGCCAGCGTCCACAGCGACGCTCTCATCCTCGAAAAGCTGACCCGTGTGCCGTCTCTGCTCTGGGCCTTCACCTGGGCTGTCATCTCCGGTCTCTTCCTGCTGGGTGGACTGCTCATTTATTCACGCGGCGGTACGGTTCGTAAGTGAGACTTCTCGCCGGTTGAATGATGGTGTATATTGATCTTGGTCTGTCCGCTCGATGTCATCCTGAGACGGCTGGATTTCTCGGATAAATATCTCAGATGTGCCGATCAGATTTGTTGAATTGCATTATTCAATTTCGAGCGGGGGGGGGTGCTGCCATTTCCCGGCAGGTTTGATCTAACCGTGACCCGGCTGACCACATTGAGATTTTGTAATACTACCCAGGAAGAACTACCCGTATTCCGCGACCGAATTGCCAACAAAGGAGCTTGACTGGTTTATGAAAGAAAGACGCTTGCAACGCCGGCTCGAAGCCGGATTCTCGCTGACAGAGCTGCTCATCGTCGTGGCGATCATTGGAATTCTAGCAGCGGTTGCCGTCCCCAAACTGCTGGAGAATCTGAAAGTTGGCCGTGAAACAGCGACCATCAACTCTCTGAGAACAATTCACCAGAACGAATCGCTCTACAACACAATGAAAGGGCGCTTTGGCACACTGAAAGAGCTGAACGAAGCCTCGCTGATCGATTCTAACTATTCGAGTGGAAATCCGGTGAGCGGTTATGTCTACACGGCCACTGACGCGACGCCCGATCAGTACTGTGTTCAGGCGACGAGGTCGACAGCCAGCACAGCCTACAAGGATTTCAACGTCACTGAAGATGGAACGATCCGTTTCAACGAATCGAAGACACCAAGCCCGCTTCCGCGTGAGGAGGGATCGCCGATCGGTTCATTCCAGAATGCTGGAAAGGGCACGAGTGGCGGCGAAGCACCTGCATCCGAGGCCAAGTAGAGACGGTGGGGATCGGCACTGACAGCAGATCTCCCGCTACACGGCGGATGAGTCAATCTGGTTAAGTCGAATCCAGCGGAGACAATGCAGGCAGAGTCCACCAGGAATACTGGCAGGACTCTGCCTTTTATCGTTATATCGGGTCTTTTTTCCGTCTTTCCGTCGCAGCATGATTCAGATCTTTCTATTTTTTGAGATGATCCTGCGATTCAGCCCACTTTACGCCCTGCTTCAATGCAAACTATAATCGACAACTCGTTCAGAGGATCGTTGCAAATGGAGGAAGAAGAGATTGATGAACCGGATGATCAAGTTAATTGAAGGATCACCAGCAGAGATTCTGCGAATGGCACTGAAGATGGTTCTACCGCTGGCCGTAATCATGATTACCGTCAGCGGAACTGGCATCGCGACAAGGACAATGGCTCAGCAGCCTGTTCAGGAGCAGTCCCGAGAGAACCGTCCGCCGCGCGGATCAGGTGACCAGCAGGATGTTACGCCGGGCCAGATCTCGACCGTCACGGTCAACGTGCGCTTGCCGATCACCGTCAGCGACAGCAAGACAAGTCGTTTTGTGGTTGACCTGAAGCAGCAGGATTTTGAAATTCTCGAAGACCGCGAGGTACAGAAGATCGAATCATTCCTCTCACAGACTGAACTGCCCCTCGATATTGCGGTGCTCATGGACACCTCGAACAGCGTCAAGCCAAAACTGAAGTTCGAGAAGGATGCGGCGGTCTCATTTCTCCAGACGATGTTGACATCCCGACGTGATCGGGCGCTCTTTGCGACCTTCGATTCGCAGGTTGAGCTGCACCAGGACTTTACGAACCGGCTCGACCTGCTGACCAAGTCGATTGACCGGGTGAAGGCGCAGGGTGAGACACGGCTCTATGATGCAGTCTACCAGATCTGCGAAGAGAAGATGTCGGCCCTTACTGGACGTCGGAGAGCGATCGTGATCATCAGTGACGGTGAGGACACCATCAGTGAGAAGGAACTCGCTGATGCGATCGACATTGCCCAGCGGACAGAGACGGTCATCTTCGTCATCAGCACGAAAGCGGGAGGTTTCTTTGGTGTTCAGGCCGGGACCGTTGACCGCCAGGAGGACAAGGACATCAAGCGGCTCGCGGAGGATACCGGAGGACGGGCGTTCTTCACGGCCGAGGTGATCGAGCTTGAAAGAAGTTTTACCCGCATCGCGATTGAGCTGCGAAGCCAGTATATCCTCTCTTATTCTCCCACTAATGAGCGTTTCGATGGAAAGTTTCGGACGATCGAGGTTCGACTTCCCAATTACAAAAATTACCGAATTAGAGCCAAGAAGGGCTATTCAGCCCTGCCACCGCGGTCATTTGGAGCAAGACAGTAGTCGACTGTGACCGAGCACCGGCAGAGGAAGGAGTTTCGATGAGCAAGGTATCGCGACTTTTTATTGGTCTGACGGTGACAGTCGCTTTGGGTTTGATGATTGGGTTCAATTTGACCTGGGGGGTAAGTGGCCAGGAGAAGCGCCCGCCACAAGATCCGGTGAAGAGCCCTCCGCAGAATCCCCCGAAGCCGGTCAAAGAGGTTGAGGATCAGGATGCGACCATTCGTCTCGGGACGCAACTGGTCAATGTACTCTTCACCGCCTTTGACAAGCAGAACCGCTATCTTGGAGATCTGCAGAAGGAAGAGATCGAGATCCTCGAGAATGGTCAAGCCCAGGAGATCTTCACCTTTCGCAAGGAGTTTGATCTTCCGCTGACACTGGCAATGCTGATCGATGTAAGCGGCAGTGAGCGTTACACGCTGCCATTGCTCAAGGATGCTGGCGGTAACTTTATCGATGCGGTACTCAGAACGGGCAAAGATACAGCTGCAGTGATCAAGTTCGAGGGTGAGGCGACGATCGTCCAGGGATTGACGTCAAATCCTTCGCGAGTCCGGCGCGGACTGGAAGAGTTGAGTTTCATTGCCCCTCCGCCAGTCTCTATTTTTGGTGGAGCGACACCGCCTATCAATGGTGGTTCACGCCAGGGTGGAACATCACTCTGGGACTCCATTGTCGCCACCTGTTCCGATATGCTGGCCCGTGAACCGGGACGTAAGACAATTATACTGCTCACGGATGGCGTCGACACAACAAGTCGCATGAAGATTGGCGATGCGATCGATGAAGCACTCCGGGCCGAGGTTGTCATCTACTCGATCGGGATTGGAGATCCCGGTTTTGGTGGGGTCAACGAAGGAGCATTGAAGCGACTCTCGGAATCGACCGGCGGCCGGGCCGTCTTTCCGCGCAGATCGCGGGAACTAGACCAGGCTTTTGTGCAGCTCGAGCAGGATCTCCGTCAGCAGTATCTACTCGCCTACGAGCCACGTAATGAAGCAACCGATGGATCCTTCCGCAAGATCGAGATTCGACTGGCCAATCGCAAGGAGGCACGAATCAGGCATCGTCGTGGATACTACGCACCAAAAGGTTGAATTGCTTCCGCGCCTCGTGCTGCATCTCCGATTTCTTGCCCCGCTGATGTTGCTCAGTTGGTGGCTGGCCTGGAAGTTTCAGGATCCATTCATCTCCGACTGGGACGGTTTTGACTACACGGTAAGTATCGTTCGCGGCCTGCCATCACCTCTCGGACTTGGT
>CAIOZW010000207.1 GCA_903862855.1 uncultured Acidobacteriota bacterium | reverse complement strand
GCCAAGAGTCGGGGAGCTGCAAGCCGGCAGAGCGGGACAAGGGATCATCTTCTATGCGATTCCTGCCCAGGGTCGGCTCGACTCTGGCTTTTCATTTCGGGTCATGAGGGGAGGGGCTTCGACAAGTCTGGCCATTGCCGGGGGCGCTCCCTGAAGATTGGCGTTCAAAATTCGCTCAATAAACGGGGCCATTCTCGCAACACCGTGACCCCAGCAATCCACACTCGGCCCATCCTCAAGCCCCGCCAATCCTGGTTCCGCACTGACTGCAAAATTGACTGACGCGATTCAGCGTTGCACCACAATGAGGACAGGCGAGTGGCAGTGTTGGCCCCTCGGTCTTCCATTCGAACTTTTGCTGTCGGGGATCCTCTTCAATGTCAGCGGGCGCGCGAAAATCGGGTGGAGGAGGTGGAACAGGATATGGATTGACCCGCAGGCCAAAGACGTCGCAGTAGGCAACGGCAGGAATGGTCCATTGAAAATGGAACGTGATCACAATTCCGACCAGACAGAGAATGATTCCCAGACTACTCAGAATCTCGGAGATGAAAGCAAGGAGAGCGTAGTAGGGCCAGTGTGGCAGAGTAAGGGCGACACTCTCACGAATGGACTCAATCACTCCGGCGCGTCGATCAACGATCAAGGGAATGGCAAAGATCGTCAGACCAAGGATGACCATATTGATGATCGATTGAAGGAGGGAGGTCAGCCCATTGAGGAGCCCTCCATCCCCACCAACATTGCCCAGCAGAGTGGCAATTGCGATGAAGACGACGACCATGATGCCCATATACCCGAGAACTCCCGGGAGGGAGTCTGTCGCAGAGAAGAGATCGGTCAGGACAATCTCTTCTCCGCGCGCTTTTCTGATAGCCGTCTTGTAGAGGCCAGCAGCCAGGAACGCCCCACCGACAAGGAGCAGAATAAGTATCAGCGGGATCAATAAGATGGCGATCAACGAGAGTCCGGCCAATCCCGGCCATTCCTCACGTGAGACAAGAATACCGATCCCGCCAAGCATCAGGATAATCGGGCTGACGGTAATAACGACAAAGACGAGCAGCAACACCTGCATCATTATCCAGGTGAAGATACCGTCGCTGAAGACACGCCAGGCACTGCCAATCCACTCCCAGTTGACCGGGGCTGATCTTTTCTGTTCCATATGGGTCTGTTCCATATCGGTCTCCTCTTGCTGTTGGCAAACGACCGGGAGCGACTAGGCCTTATAGCCGGCCGCGGCAAGATATTCGCGCATGACGCCGGCGTAGTGTGGGATCGAGACTTCCGGCTCTTCGATCGAGGGATGCCAGCGCTTCTCCCATTCAAAGCAGTAGTATCCCTTGTATCGATTGGCGACCAGAACCTTGACCACATCCTTGACCGGGACATCGCCGGTACCCGTCAGAACGTAGCGTCGCCCACCCTGAGCAACCGACTTTTCTGCTACGGAATCCTTGAGATGGGTATGACGGGCATACTTGCCGAGGCTGGCCCAAGTATCGACCGGCTTCTCACCCCCACTGACAAAGGTGTGATGAGCGTCCCACAGAAGCTGAGCCGTGGGGAGATTGATACCACCCAGAATTTTGCCGAGGGATTTCGACTCGCAGAACTCATCGTGCGACTCGAGAAGCAATGTGACACCGCTGCCTTTGGCATAGTCGTGCATGGCCTTGAAACCGGTGATAATCGTTTCG
>CAIOZW010000206.1 GCA_903862855.1 uncultured Acidobacteriota bacterium | reverse complement strand
TCCTGCGCCCCAAAGGGGCGCCCTGGACTTTGGACATTCCGTGCCATAAATGAAGATTTCCTTCAGCGCCCCGTTGGGGCGCTTCAAAACGCGCTCGTGCAGATCCTGAGAGATAATGCGATTGCCCTGCCTGCTGACTGATGGCAAGCGCATTTTGGAGGGGCCAGATTCCAGACGATGCCGGAAGGCACTGTCAGTGATCAAATGGAACCAAATATATCTGGACACCATCGGGGCTGCTAAATCGGGCCATGCTTTGATGGGGATTCGGACTTTTGGGTGGGAATGATGAAGCATTTTCGGGATGATGTGTCGGTTCAACTGGGGGCGCGGACTTCTGGCCCGCCAGCATCGCGATCCTGGTCATCTCCACCTGCCATCGCACCGGTCTGCTCCTGATAACTGATCAGGTCAATTCGAACTTCCTGCAGACGTCAGGTGAGTCTGCAGGGCCGATCACGCTCACCTTCATTTGTAATCCGCTCATCCTTCTCTCGCCCAATCGTCATCTCCCTGCTGACAAAGAATTCCTGTTGGAAGGTCGATAATAGTCGCGGATCTTTTTGCTGCCGGTCTCGAGCCTGTGCTATTTTCTTGTCGCAATCAGATCGACAGATCGCTCCAAATACACCCAAAGGATATTCATTCAGACGATGAAACTATACAAGACACAGCAGGGTCCGGTGATCGAGGACCGCAACGAATTCTATCTGCTTCCTGAAACCGACTGGGATGTGCTGCTCAACCGCAGTGACCTCGAGCTGGTGTTGACCAGTCTATCGCGGCGCGGACAAAGGATGACGAGGTTCGATCCACTGACCCAGGCGCAGGCGCCAATTGCGAGCCAGGAGGTCTGGGCCGCCGGGGTAACCTATTTTCGCAGCCGGACGGCACGGATGGATGAATCGAAGGATGCCGGTGGCGGGGACTTCTATGATCGAGTCTACAATGCCGCGCGCCCGGAAATCTTCTTCAAGGCTTCGCCGAGCCGTGTCGTCGGCAATGGCCAGAAGGTCAGGATTCGCCGCGATTCAAAATGGAATGTGCCGGAGCCGGAGCTGACCCTCGTTCTCAACTCACACGGGAAGATCATCGGCTACACGATCGGCAATGACATGAGTTCACGGGATATCGAGGGAGAGAATCCCCTCTATCTGCCACAGGCAAAGGTCTACAGTGCGTGCTGCGGCCTTGGCCCCGGAATACTGGTGAGTGATGAAGCGCTTCCAGTCGAGACAGAGATCGTCCTCGAGATCAGCCGCCAGGGGCAGCAGGTCTTCCGCGGCTCAACCGAGCTGTCGAGTCTCAAGCGGGGGCTGCAGGAACTGGTCGACTACCTTTTCCGCGAGGATCAGTTCCCACACGGCTGCTTCCTGCTCACCGGCACCGGCATCGTTCCACCTGACGAGTTCAGCCTCGAGGTCGATGATGAGATCCGGATCACGATTGAACCGATCGGAACGCTGGTCAATTATGTGACCCAGGGCTAGGAGAATCTCCAGACCGGGGGTCACATTGCTCACCAGCGGATGATCTCCGGCGCGACATCTTCGTCAATTGTCGAGACCAGTGCCGGATCCTTCTCCAACTCTGACTCGGGGCTCTCCTCCGGGAGAGCCTCTGGTTCGGAGGTGCGGCGATAGTACTCCATCTGGGGCAGGCCGCAGATAAAGAGTGGGAGTTCGGCGCTTACCTCTGGTTCGGCGGTGCGGTGATAGAACTCGATCTGGGCGGCATGAAACCAGATCCGGTGCCAGAAACGAACGCCAAGCGCGATCTGACCGACGACAAATGCGGCGAGCACTCTCCCCATCCCCGTCTGGCCAATCTGAGCTCGCGACCAGACCAGTGCGGCGAAGAGTGCCAGACCGATCACTCCCACCAGAAAATAGAGCGTGCTGGTTGAGAATATCCGGTGAATGGTGAAGGTAAAGGCTCGCCAGGTCTCCCGGATCATCCCCGTCGCGTTGTGGCTGACGGTTCTGATCCGGGCATAGTCGAAGACCATTGAAATGAAGGTGAGGAGAAGGATCACCACCACAACCGTCGCCCACTTGTGACGAATGAACTGAGTATAGGCAGTCGCCACTTCATCAAACTGGCCAAGTCGCCTCATCCAGAGAATCAATCCAACCAGACATAGCCCCTGAAGCAGCCGTGAAATGATCATGAGCCGGAAGAATCGCCAGAAATAGAGTCCGGCGCCGGCCCAGAAGTCCCACATCCGGAAATGTCGATCATTGGCGACAAGGACGCTGATCATGCCTCCGGTGAGCAGGGTGTGGAGCAGTGAATAGATGACTCCAGTCACGAGCAGACCAAGCAGGAGAGAGACCGTGGTCGATTCGATGGAATAGCCACTTATGCGCCCATTGACCAGATCGATCAGCCAGAGCAGGTCGATCTGATCGGCCATCATCCGTTCGGCGACGGCCGTCGCGCGGGTGGTATCGAAGATCATCCAGAAGATCGGCAGCACCAGCGGCACCGTCAGTAGTAGTGAGGTGATCAG
>CAIOZW010000205.1 GCA_903862855.1 uncultured Acidobacteriota bacterium | reverse complement strand
TGCTCCTCCCGAGAGAAAGAGCATCGACCGGCGTGTCCGACCATCGATCACCAGGATCGCCCGCGGCTCGATCACGCCACAGAGATAGAAGAAATGGTTGCTCTGCCGGAAGGCCTGCTCCCCCGGCCGCTCGGTCGTCCCCTGAATCACGACCACCCCTTCACCAATCCGCTCCAGCAGCTTTGCCCGGCGTCCGGCAAACTCCTCCGCCGGAAAGATGTCACTGAAGACCGGCTGCGATCTGGCAACGAGATCCAGACTGACCAGTAACAGGGAAATTGCAATCGTTCGTCTCATAGGTATGCTCACCTTCACTGCCGGGATACTCTCCTCGATCACCACTCGCTGAAATTCCCCGTAACTCAGGGCCTTAGGGGTTAACCAGCACCGCCATTCCAATGAAGGGGGAGATCTGTGCATTTGAAAAATTGGAGTAGATGACCTGGTATGACGGATCTCGGGTCGGAAGAATCGTCACGTGATCATCGAACTTACTCTCATTCTCATCACTCATTATCGAACCATCAGGCCAGAGATAGAAGATCTCTCTCGCACTCGTCGTCGATTCCCAGTCCTCAAAATCGATGGTGGTCGAACTTCCGGTCCGCTCACCATCGGCGTAGATCATCTTCATCACCTTGAAATCGGTCAGCGGGTTGGATGGTTGGCTCCGCAGTGCGGTCGTGTTGTTATAGTAGAGTTTGTAGCGGTTCCCACCAAGGTGAACCGGATTGGGCGCCTGCATCTGCTCAAATATCTTCGGACACCCGTTGGTCTGATACTGGACTCGCCAGCCGGTTCCGTCCCAAACTGCATACCCCTGAAGGAATGCGTACGGTGAGCAGGTCTGACTCGACAGATTGACTGTCAGGATCATGGCTGTCCCACTTGCTCCATCCCACCGATTGTCCACCGTCGAACCGATGGTCGGATAGAGCATCTTGAACTGCCGGACATGCTGGATCCCGGGATTCCCCTCGAGCTGGTCTCCCTCGACGCCGATCATGACCCGTGCCTCACACTCTCCCCCGGCGGCATAGTCCCCGATCGTCTGACAGATCGTTCTCGAGCCGCGATTGAAGTCGCGCCCCTGATACCCATCCCGACTGTCAATCTGCAGAATCCGGTTCTTTCCGTCGGTGCCATTGGCCTCAAAGAACATCCGGATGAATCCATTCATCGGCACCGCCTGGAAGAGGGCCAGTGTCTTGACCGCCCCGGTGCCCGGGCAACTTGGGGCCGGCTGCCCTGGCGCTGCAAATGGACAGGGATTGAGCAGGCCAAATCCAGACTCACCACTCAACTGACTGACCGTCGCCAGGCTTGTCGTCGCCACCCCTGACGTAATCGCCGGTTTGGCCCCTTTCTCGTTCCCGGCCATTGGATTGTAGTAGAGGCGAATCCGCCCATTCAATGATGCCCCCGCCCACTCACCATACCGAAATCCGTGCGAACCGATGTTGCCGTCACTGATCACTCTCGTCGCCGTATTGTAACTGTTCCCCGTCCCCTGAATCTGCCAGTACTCTTCAGAGGTCTTTCCGCTCGCGGGAAGTGAGGTAACCGAGTATCGGCACGCTGCGTCATAACAGGCCTTTACTGTTACCGCGTAGGTCGTTCCCGCCTTCAGTCCACTCAGAGTCGTCGCGATGCTCCCCGTCGAGAGTTTGACTGTCGTCGACCCGATCGACTCCGCAGCCTCGACCTCGTAATGATCGATCGCGATCCCCGTCAAACTCCGCCAGTCGACCTTCAACTTCGTCGATGAGTTGATCGTTCTGCCCCCGATGGCCGTCGTCTCCACCGACCCCACTGTCAAACCTGCATCCCATCGCATTGGCCTCTCAACTCTCGTCACTCCGGGCTGCCGCCCCGGGGCAACCGGCTGTTGGCTTAAAACCACTTTCTGCTCATCCTGACCAACAAGGATGAGCAGGATCATTACTACCATGATCGAAACGTTGCGGTAACTCATATGCTCTTCACCTCTGAATTGCTGAAATTGATCTGCTCGGCTCGTTCTCTATATTATTCATTACGTCGAAAGGCAACCATTTTTCTGCTTGAACGAAACTTGGGTTCAAAATTCAAGGTGGGAATTGTCAATCCACGGTCAGGAGATGATGGATAGGACTCATTTCTAAATTGTAGGAATATTAACTTGGGGCCTGTGTAACCTATTGCTGAGTTATCACGGGCCTGGGAGTTGGCAATTTCGAGAGAATCCTGATAAAAGTAGTTCGTGTCATCCTGAATTGATAGTTGGTGGGTGACGCACCTGGCCAGGTATCTGCCCCTATTCCTGAGGATGCAGACAAGTAAAATTATGAGATAGTGAAAGATGGCCGATATATTTCTCAGCTATTCCAGCCAGGACTGGGATCGAGTCAAGCCATTGGTGCTTGCCTTGGCTGGTCCCAGCTTGAGCAGTCTCCCAAAAGGAGACGAGTGATCACGACGAGAGACAAAGCAGATATGTCATCAAATATCCGAGGAGAGATCTGAATGAGAGCCAAGACAATAGTGATCCTGACAATGCTGCTGATCGGCTCGAGCCAGCTGGGAGTGAGAAGCCAGACGGGGCAGAGAGGGGTAAGATCGCGAGTGGCAGGAGAGGTGAAGGTAGATCCGATCGGCTATGCCGAGAGCCACGCGCTGGTGATAGGGGTGAGTGACTATGTCAACTGGCCAAAACTGCCGGGTGTGCTGAAGGATATCGAAGCTGTTAGCAGAGCACTTGAATTGAAAGGCTTTGTTGTAGAGAAGCTGATCGATCCAAATCGTGGTGAGTTCAGGGAGAGATTGGATAGATTCATAAACGAGTATGGATTGGAGCAGAAGAATCGATTGCTGATCTACTTTGCGGGGCACGGGCATACAAGAGATCTGAGCGATGATCGGCAGATGGGCTACCTGGTGATGAAGAATGCGCCGGAGAAGACAGATCGAGGATTGTTTCTAACCACGATAAGCATGGAAGAGATCAACACATATGCAAAGCAGATCGAGTCAAATCACGCAATGTTCGTCTTTGACAGTTGCTTTTCGGGTGCACTGTTCAGGAGTGAAGGTATTAAAAGAGTGCCGCCAATGATCGCGAGCAAGGCGGCGCAGCCGGTCAGGCAGTTCATTACGTCAGGAACAGCAAAACAGCAGGTACCGGATGAGAGCATCTTCAGAAGATATTTCGTGAGAGGAATTGAAGGGGAGGGAGATCTGGACCGAGATGGATATGTGACAGGAGAAGAGCTCGGGGTATATCTGTCAGGGGAAGTGAGCCAGGAGAGTAGAAAAACCCAGACACCGAGATATGGGAAGATACAGGATGTGAAACTGAACCTGGGAGACATGGTCTTCAGGCTTGAGAGAGAGAAAGAGTACAAGAATGAATCGGTGAGTGAGGTAAAGGAAGAGATAAAGCCAGTGCCGGTACCGACGCTGGATCCGGAGGAAGAGGCGTGGAAGCAGGTGGCAGCAGCAGCCAGAAAGGAGGTGGTGGAGGAGTTCCTTAAAGAATATCCGGAGGGAAGGTATGCAAAAGCAGCGAGACTGAAGCTGAAAGGAATGGAGTCGGAAAAAGAGGACAAACGAACTGAAGAGGTAAGGAGAGGGTTACCAACGGTCCCAACCAGCTTTACTAAGGGA
>CAIOZW010000204.1 GCA_903862855.1 uncultured Acidobacteriota bacterium | reverse complement strand
GAACACGAGCGGCATTGGGGCGCGGGTACTGATCGCTCTCCCGGATGGCAGCCGGCAGTGGCAGATGGTCCACAGTGGATCGAGCTACTGTTCGCAGAGCGAGCTGACGCTGACCTTCGGACTGGGACGGAATGACCGGGCGGAGCGGGTCGAGATCGAGTGGCCGGGTGGGAAGACCGAGCAGATCAAGGGGCTCGCCGCCAACCAGCTCTACACCATTCGCGAGGGCAAGGGTCTCGTCGCGAGTCTGCCCTTGCCCTTGCCCACTCCCACTCCACCCGTAACGGGCAGGTAAAGGGGCGACGGCGATAATCTCATGACGATCGATCTGCTGATCAGCAATGGGACGATCATCGACGGAACCGGTCAGCCGGGTTACCGTGGTGACGTGGCGATCAGCGCTGACCGGATCGTTTCGACGGGAACCTTCGATGGCCCCCCCCGGCAGAGGATCGATGCGACCGGGCTGACGATCCTGCCCGGGCTGATCGATCCCCACTCCCACGCCGACCTCATCTTTACCCTGCCGGCACCTGAACAGGCCCGACTGCTCTGCGGCAAGGTTACCCAGGGAATCACCACGACCATAGTTGGAAACTGCGGTCTGGGAGCCGCCCCATTCTCAAGTGTGGCGACGGGACTAATGCTGCGTGAGCTGAACGGCTGGATGAGTCCGGCGGCAGTGGCCGATCCGTGGCCCTGGCGAAGTACCGCCAACTATCTTGACCACCTTGCCGGGCAGGGCCCACTGATCAATGTCGGCACACTCGCGCCACACGGACCGATCCGCATCGAGGCGATGGGAATGGCCAAAGGTCGACCATCACCCGCGCAGCTGAGTTCCATGTGCCGGGCACTCGACCGGGCGCTCGAGGAGGGAGCCTTCGGTCTCTCGACCGGACTGATCTATCCCCCGGGAATGTATAGTGCTCCTGAGGAACTGCACGAACTGGCGCGGATCGTCGCCGGATACGACCGCCTCTACACCAGCCACATTCGCGGTTCGAGCGAGACCCTCATTCCAGCCGTCGAAGAGCTGATCGAGGTCGGCCGCCAGACCGGCGTGCGGATTCACCATTCACACAACGAGGCGGTCGGTCGGACCCACTGGCCGAAGATCGACCAGGTGCTGTCGATCCAGCAGTCGGCAATCGCCGCGGGTATCCGCCTCAGCTTTGACATCTTTCCATACAACGCTGCGGCGACAATGATGATCGCCATCTATCCGCCCTGGGCGCTCGAGGGTGGCATCCCGGCGCTGATCGAAAGGCTTCAGCATCCCCCGACTCGGGAACGCATCGCCCGGGAGATCGAACAGTATGAGCCGACCTGGCCACCCTGGCCAGACGCATCAAATGGCCACGATGGGGGCTGGCCCCACAACCTCGTCCGGGCGACCGGGTGGGGTTCGATCCGCATCGGCTATGTCGAGAGTCCGCAGAACCAGCTCTTGCAGGGCCTCTCACTGACCCAGCTTGGCAAAGCACGTGGCCAAAGCCCTTTCGAGGCCATCTCTGACCTGATCATCGCCGAGCAGGGACAGGTCTCGATGCTTATCTCCGAGGTCTCCGGTGAAGATGGTTCCTGCGAATACCTGGAGAGATTTGCCCGCCACCGACGCTGTGCCTTCTGTACCGATGCCGAAGACTACGGTCATGGACTGCCCCACCCGGCCGCCTATGGAGCCTTCCCGCGTGCTCTCCACCGTTTCCGCGACCTTCCCATCGAAGAGATCATCCACCGCATGACCCTCTTCCCGGCCCGGATCTTTGGTCTCACCGATCGGGGTTTAATCAGACCGAACGCCTTTGCCGATCTGATTCTGGTCGACACTGCAAGACTTGAAGACCGTGCCAGCTTTCAAAATCCACGCGCCCAGGCAACCGGAGTGGTGACTTCGATCATCAATGGAGCAGTTGTTTATCAAAATGATAAAGTGTATCGTGGTCACGGCAGAGTGTTACGCTCCTGACAAGAAAGCCCCCGTGATGAACACGACCCTCTACCAAACACCTTTTCCGGGTCGATGATTGACTTGACCCTCTCATTACCTGCTTCATCTGTTCGCCTTGTCGAACACTATTATCGTTATCGTCCTAACATAGCCCAGCAAGGATAACTTACTGCGACTTAACGAGGTCCACCAAATGAAGAACAAATTTTCCGCTCAGAGACTGGTCCGGTCGGTTGCGACCTGGGCTGCCCTGGCCTTTATTGCTTTCAACGCTCTGCTGGGAGGAGAGCCGGTGAAGGCCGATGAGGACTCGACGGTAAAGGTGACCGGGGCAATCGTCGCCCTGCCTGAAACCGATAACCTGACAGGCGACTGGACCGTTGCCCCGCTGCGAGGCAAGGTCAAGGTCAGCACGACAACAAAGATCGAGGGTACACCACGGGTTGGTGCGATCATCGAAGCGCAAGTGATCCGTCAGACAGACGGAAGCTACAATGCAACCAAGATCGAGGTCAAGTTTACCCCACCGACCAGCACCAAGGTGCGCTTCACGGGACGGATCGTCGAACTGCCGAGCACACCCGGCCGTCTTGGCACCTGGAAGATCGGGGAGAGATCGGTGACGGTCAATGATTTGACGAAGATCGATCAGCGGGCCGGCGAGGTCGCCGTCGGAGCCAATACCTCAGTCGAGGCAACGATCGGCGCCAGCAACAGTCTCACAGCGAACGAGATCGTCATCCTGCCCGAACCGATACCAGTTCAGATCAAGATCAGCGGAAGAATCGAAAAGCTGCCCAACCCGATCAAACCTGGCGAATGGGTAGTCAGCGGACGCACCGTCGTCGTGAGTCAGCAGACAACGATCGACGAAAAGGATGGCAATGCGATGATCGGAGCGTTCGTCGAGGCCACCGGAAGCTTTGGGGCTGACCGGAAGTTCAATGCAACATCGATCGTCGTCAAGGCGGCCATTCAGCTTCCACCACTGCCAGTAACCCTGCGTGGCCAGGTTGAGAGCCTTCCCGCGGCGACCGACCTTACCGGCGACTGGAAGGTCGCCGGCCGGACGATCAAGGTCTCGGCACAGACCAAATTTATCGGAAACAAGACCGTGGTCAAAGTCGGCAGTCTGGTCGAAGTGCGCGGGACTGTCTCCACCACTGGTGAGGTCACGGCAACACAGATCACCATCATCGGCGGAGAACAGACCAGTGGCGATGTCTCCTTCATCGGTGAGATCAAGAGCATTCTCCCGACCAGCGCTGATTCGCCACTCGTTGGCACCTGGAAGGTTGGTGAGAGAACGGTGCAGGTCGCGGCGACGACGAAGATCGACCAGGGCAGTGCCACGGCCGCCGTTGGCGCCATCGCCGAGGTCGAGGGTTCACTCCAGGCCGATGGAACGATCGTCGCCAAGGAGATCGAGATCCGACGCGGATCGGGCAGTGCCATCAGCTACACCCGCTTCTATGGCACTATCGAGACGCTTCCAAACGGTGGCTCACTGGTTGGAACCTGGGCGGTCAGCGGAAAACAGGTTTCGGTCAGCTCTCGTACGCGAATCTCTCGCGAACACGGCAGCCCGGTCGTCGGGGCATATGTGCAGGTTGAAGGCAGCCTGCGTACCGATGGAGGTGTCGATGCCATCTCCAT
>CAIOZW010000203.1 GCA_903862855.1 uncultured Acidobacteriota bacterium | reverse complement strand
CGGGATGGAAGTCTCATCGGTGGTTCAACGACTGAGATCGTCGGGTATGATCGGCGCAACACTCCGGCCGGGATGGCCTCGATCATTGCCAACTGTGTCGAGATGCTGCCCACCTTTGCCCGACTTTCGTTGCTCGAGACCTGGGCAGGCCTGCGACCGCGGGTTGACGATCAGCTACCCGTACTTGGAGCTGATCCGGTAATCGATGGACTCTTTCATGCGACTGGCCATTACCGTAATGGCATTCTGCTCGCCCCATTGACCGGACAGCTTCTGGTCGATCTGATCACCGGAGAGACACCGTCATTCGACCTTACCGCTTTCTCACCCGCCCGACTGAATGCATCAACTGTTGCCGGCTGATATTCCCAGAAAGATGGCCAGTCCGACGATCGTCTTCGCATCTCTGATCTCACCGACGCTGAGCATCTGCAGGATTTCAGACGAGGTGAATCCACGCAACTCGTCGATCACCTCGCCAATGTCGAGCGACTGATCACCGGCTACCAATTTAGTTGCGACGAAGAGGTGTATCAACTCATCGCTGCTGCCAGGCATCGCATAGCACGAGCCAAGTGAGCGCAGATCTCCCGCCTGATATCCTGTCTCTTCGCGCAGTTCCCGCTCGGCACAGCTTGCGGGCGACTCGGTCGCCACCATCCGGCCATTCTCTTCACGCCCTGAGAGCGTTCCCGCTGGAAGCTCCCAGATCGATTCCCCGGCCGCATAGCGATACTGCCTCATCAACACTATCCGACCGTCATCAAGACAAGGGATGATTACGCAGATCCCCGGATGACGAATCGTTCCCCTCGTAACCTTCTCTCCAGATTGCTGATTGGATATTGTCTCGCGATTGAGAATCCAGCGCTGCTCCGATCCGTGTCGTGAAGGCCGCAACTCGCGGTAGATCGTCTCCACCTTTAACCATTTGAAGTCCATATTATTCAATATCTAATTCCTTTGAATGTTCATGCTGCTGATCAACTTGTGATCACTACATCTTGACAAAGATGAGTCTTTAACACATCATCACGACTTGATTCAATATTGCTCTTTTTTAGTTTGAACGAGTAGAGGCGCGATCTTCATTAGTATCTGGCACGCGGGAGCGAAGACCCATCAAGTGTCATCTGAAAGGGATAGATCGCCGAAGCCACGGTCACTCTTCGATGTGACCCGGGCTGACTGTCGGGGCTAAATCCCCGAGGTTGTCATCGTCTGACAGCGATGGGGAGCTCTCGTAATCCAGAGTCATCAGGTCATTTTGATAACTGGCGCATTCGCCTGACGAGGGGTTAGCAGAGTTCACTACTGCTGACCCCTTTTCTATTCTACCCACAATGCCATTTTGTCGTGGATGTGGCTTGAGATTCAGAGTTCTAATATGCTGGTCATGAAATTTGGCGGGACATCGGTCGAGGATTCGACGGCCATCCGCCGGCTGATAAGTATCGTCAATCAATTTATCGCAAGAAGACCAATCGTCGTCGTCTCGGCGATGGGTAAGACAACCAACGGTCTGCTCGAATGTGGCCGTCTGGCTTCGCTTGGTGAATTAGATTCAGCCCGGACAAAACTTGGCGGACTCGCCAGCCATCATCTCAAAACGGTGAGAGAGCTGGCCTTACCAACCGACGCCGATTCGGTATGTCAGCAGATTGAGGAGCGATTTTCCGGGATCGACCAGCTGCTTGCGGAGATTTCCACCCTGGGGAGTCTGACGGACCGAGTCTCCGATGCCCTTTCTGCCAATGGTGAACTCTTATCATCAACCGTAGTTGCGGCCTCATTTCGAGGGCAGGGTTTACGTGGAACTTGGGTCGATATCAGACCCTCGATGGTCACCAATGATGATCATACACGCGCGGCTG
>CAIOZW010000202.1 GCA_903862855.1 uncultured Acidobacteriota bacterium | reverse complement strand
TTCAAACTGGTGTTGAACGTAGAAGAGCCATATTCCAACGCCACCGCTGATGATGAAGGTAGGGAGATAGAGCAAGGCGACGTTCTTCAGGCCAATAACCATCGACCATCCGACAATCTGTGCAAGAATCGCGGCGTTGGTCAGGTAGACATTTCGTGCTTCACGTTTTCCTGAGTTTTTACCGACAAGTCGCGACATGAATCCAAAGACATAGATTGGACCGATCAGAAACATGACGATCGGGTTGCGGTACGCGACGTAACGAAAACGTCTCCATTTCGTCAGTGCAAGGTACTCTTTGACGGTCAGCGTATTGACATCGCCGACTCCGCGACGGGTAAGATCACCGGAGGTCGCGTGATGAATCGCATGTTCGTGACGCCACTGATAGTAGGGAATGACTGAGATGAAAGCGCAGATCGTCCCGACGATGTCATTGGCTCTGGTCGAGTTGAAGAATGAACCGTGACCGCAGTCATGCTGAAAGATGAATGTCCGTATATGGAGACCGGAGGTCGGCAGCGCCAGCAGCAGTGTCAGCCAGTAGCTGTAGGAGAGACTGCGGTACATTGCATAGTACATCAGGAAGAGCGGGATGATCGTATTGACCAGTTGCCAAATGCTTCGCAGATTGTCTGAATGTTGAAATGGCTTGACGAGATCCTGCCAGCGTGGCGGTGGCTCGGTCGATCTGATCACATTAGAATCGTGCTTCATCGTTTCTTTCCTCGAGAAAAGGCAGCAATTGAATAAGGTTCCAGTCTGTTCTTACCGGAAATTGCTCCAGCATGACAATTGGAACATTATGATCGTAGGCGAGGATGAGCAATACAACAATGGCCGCAATTATCCCCGGTGGTTTGTGGGTGCGGTATTACGAAAGTATTACATTTGCCGGTACAAAAAAGGCATTCACACATTTCGACAGACAGGCCTGGCGCAGGCGATGATCAACACCACTGACAGATTGATCAGAAATCAGAATATCTGAACAATCAAAGGAGTGGAGAGTTCCAACTGGGCGAACCCTCCACTCCGGATGTTTGAGCCTGGATAAGGTCAGGCCACAGCCCTCATCGGCTAACCGTTAAAGTAGACATAGGCCACGAGAATCAGCAGAATGACGATGATGGACGATACAACATCAGTCCGGTTCCAACTGCTGCGAGTCGCAGCTCGATCGGCATCCGACTCCGTTCCGTAGGTGAGTCCACGAATCGCATTTTGATCGGGAGCCTCGGTCAGATAGCTGACGGCGATCATGACGATTACACTGACGATGAAGATCAGCAGACTGTAGTACTGGAAATAGATGTTATTGACGATCCAGAGAAAAGATCCGGTTGTGTAACCATCTTCATACCCAGACAGGTGAAGGCTGACCGGGGTGTCGACCAGCAGGCGAAAGGCGCCAAGAGCAAAACCAACAAGCAAAGCTGCCAGACATCCCTTCGCATTGAGCCTTTTCATGAAGACTCCAAGGAAGAAGACGACAAAGATCGGAGGGGCAAGATACCCCTGCACACCCTGCAGGTAGTCATAGAGTCCGCGCGACCCCCGAATAACGGGAATCCATGCCAGGCCGATCAGTACCATGATAACCGTCGCTACCCGGCCCATCCAGACGAGCTGGGCCTGCGTCGCCCGGGGGCGGAACTTCTGGTAGAGATCCATGGTGAAGAGGGTTGAACTTGCGTTGAACGCACCTGCCAGTGAGCTCATCAATGCGGCCAGCAGGCCGGCGACGACCACTCCACGGATCCCCGAGGGAAGAACGTGCTGCACCATTAGCGGAAATGTCGCCTGGGCCTGGGAGGGAATGACATTACCATTGGCATCGATCAGCGAGGTCAGGGCTGCTACTTTGCCACTCTTCGCGAGTGCAAGGCAGATCAGTCCAGGGATGATGAAGATGAAGACCGGCAGAAGCTTGAGAAAAGCGGCAAAGATGGTCCCACGCCTTGCTTCCCGCTCGTTTGGTGCTCCAAGGGCCCGCTGCACGATGTATTGATCGGTACACCAGTACCAGAGTCCGACGATTGGCGCACAGAAGAGCATTCCTACCCATGGATAATCGCCGTTGAAGTACCAGGCTATCCTTCCCGTCTCACGAACGGGTTCCCACGTCCCGATCATTCCGTCTGGTATGATCGGTTTCCAGAGGTTGAAGAGTTCCGGATCGAGAATGGCGCGGAGTTCGTTCCATCCACCCAGCTTCATCAGTCCAAAGATAGTGATCAGCGTCGAGCCGATGATCAATATTATTGTCTGGGCTGCTTCCGTATAGGCGACCGCCCTCATACCTCCCAGAATCGTGTACGCGCCAGTGATAATGATCACCGCCACCGAGCCGATCCAGAAGCTGTCGAGTGTCACCTCACCCAGTTTCAGATTGAGTCCGGGCAGCAGTGTTGCAAAGACGACTCCTCCGGCAAAGATGCCAACGGCCATCTTCGTCAGTACATATGCGACAAGTGAGATGATCGAAAGCACCCAACGAGCGGTTGGAGAGAATCTCTTCTCAAGAAACTCTGGCATGGTAAAGACTTTCGACCGGACATAAAAAGGGATCAGAACCCAGCCGAGGACCAGCAGACACCAGGCGTGCAGTTCGTAGTGGGCGAGAGCCACCCCACTAGTCGCACCTGATCCGGCCAGTCCGACCACGTGTTCAGATCCGATGTTTGAGGCGAAGATTGAGGCTCCGACAACGAACCAGCCCAGATTACGACCGGCAAGAAAATAGTCGTCGGTCGTGTTCTTCCCCTTCAGGATTACCCACCAGGCGAGGCCAAGCAGGATGGCAAAATAGGCGGCCACTGCCACCCAGTCGAGAGTTGTCATGGAAGGTTCTCCTTGTTTAAGGTTACGTCGTCGCTCAGGGTAGTTACCTGGCTCTCAGGACAGCAGATCCAGGGATTCAGGTGTTGTCAATCAAAGGTAGCAATCTTGCGCCCGCTTATCTGCTCCAGGCTCTGTCTCATTCGGGTTGCGCGGACCGGATCAGCCTTGATCAGGTTGCGGGTCTCACCTGGATCGATGGCTAGGTTATAGAGTTGACCAGCAGGATCGTTCCCCATCTCAGTGTTGGTCTGTTTCTGTATGGATGGTCCTCTTCCAGGAGAAATATACTTCCAGTCACCCTCCCGCAATGAAAGGACCGTCGCCTGTTCAACCAGTGAATCACGACCTTTTCGAGATTCGCCAAGCAGGGCTGGCATGATGCTGACACTGTCCGGTGCCTCGCCCGGCTTGAGTCTCTGTCCGGTAAGCGTGGCCAGTGAAGCGAAGAGATCGATCTGCGAGACGAGTGCCGTAGATACGCCAGGCTTGATGCGCGCCGGCCAGCGCAGGATGAATGGAACTCGGGTGCCGGCCTCGAAGTTGCTGTACTTGCCACCACGCCACGGACCAGCGGGCTTATGGGCCCCTAATCTTTCGACTGCCTGATCCTGATAACCATCATCGACGACAGGACCATTGTCACTGCTGAAGATGACGAGTGTCTCGCGCGTCAGATCGAGTCGATCGAGCGTCTTCAGAATCTCGCCGACGCTCCAGTCCATCTCGATCAGTACATCTCCGCGAGGACCCATGCCAGACTTCCCAAAAAATCGCGGGTGGGGTAGTCGCGGAACGTGTGGATCGTGTGTGGCAAAGTAGAGGAAGAAGGGTTTGTTCCGCTGCTCTTCGATGAAGCGGACGGCGCGAGAGGTGAAGACATCGGCCATCTCTTCATCTTTCCAGAGAGCGGCCTTGCCACCAGTCATAAAACCTATCCGGCTCACCCCATTGACAATGGTCATGTCGTG
>CAIOZW010000201.1 GCA_903862855.1 uncultured Acidobacteriota bacterium | reverse complement strand
CTTGTCTCCTTCGGATTCGGTCTATTCCTTCCCTCATTCATGCTCTCCAGAATGATCAGCAAGAGGCAGTTGCGGATCACCCGGTCGCTTCCGGATGCCCTTGATCTGATGGTCGTCTGCGTTGAGGCTGGACTTGGTCTGAATGCTGCGTTGCAGAGGGTTGGCCGGGAGATGGAACTGGTCGAACCGGCGCTTGCCCAGGAGCTTTCGATCACCAATCGCGAGATCATGGCCGGTCGGCCGCGAGATGAAGCGCTGCGTAATCTCGGAGACCGGACAGGTGTCAGCGATCTCAAATCGCTGGTGGCCATGCTGGTACAGACCGATCGTTTCGGCACCTCGATTGCCGATTCGATGCGTGTCTTCTCCGATTCGATGCGTACCAAGCGGCGGCAGCGGGCCGAAGAGATGGTCGCGAAGGCGGCCATCAAGTTGATTTTTCCGCTGCTCTTGTTTATCTTTCCGGCGCTCCTGATAGTATTAATGGGGCCGGCACTGATCAAACTCCCCGAACTCCTTGGAGTGACGGGCGAGTAACAACATCATTATCAGTTAAGGAGTCCAGTCAATGGTCCTGCTTGTCAATTTTCTGCTTGCCCTGCTCCTTCAATCAGCTGGCGAGAGACCCGATCTGACGATCAACTACATTATCATTGCGTTTCTTCTGGTTGTTGCTGCCATACTCAGTGTCATTGTCGTTCGTCGGCGGATGCGAGAGCGTGACGACGACTGGGATGTTTAGGGAGAGATTGGCGGGTCGACAGACGGCCTCACCCCGACGGAGAGAGAGAAGTATCATCCACCAGCCGTCCGGAGAGGTCATTGCATCGAAAGTGCGGCTTGCCAACACCTTTCTGACACGGCTGCGGGGGTTGATGTTTACATCTCGCCTCGCGCCGGGAGCCGGCCTCTTGTTGCGCCCATGCCAGGGCATCCACACCTTCTGGATGTTCTTCCCGATCGATGCGATCTTTCTCGACCGTGAACTGCGGATTGTCAGGCTGGTGGAGAACCTTCGTCCATTTCGTCTGACAAGTCCACACACTGCCGCGAGCAGCGTCCTCGAACTCGAGTCGGGGACGATCTCGAGGTTTCGCCTCAATCCGGGCGATCAGCTCGAGATCGGCAATTGATCAGTGGAGCTGGTGCTATCTTGAGCCAACGAAAGAGAGTCGAGCCAACACCATCTGGTCCGTTCATTCGCTGGTGTCTTCCATCGATCGGCAGCTTCACGTTTCTGCTCACCCTCTACCTGCTGCTGATTAGCAGCTGGAGGTTTCTGCTCGACAGTGACGCAGGATGGCACATCAGGAATGGTCAGCTCATTATCGAGACCGGCAGCGTTCCGCGGACCGATCCATTCTCGTTCAGTATGGCCGGCAAGGAGTGGTTTGCGTGGGAGTGGCTGGCCGATGTTCTGATGGCCCTTGCGCATCAGGCGCGCGGGCTGGCCGGAGTCGTTGCCGGGGCGGTGATCTTGCTGCTGCTGGCCTTTGGTCTCCTCTATCGGATAATGATCAGGCGCGGAAGTGATCCGCTGGTCGCGAGTGTTCTCGTACTTTTTGCGGCGATCTGCGGTATCGTCCACTGGCTGGCACGACCACATCTCTTCTCGATCCTCCTGCTCATCATCTGGCTGGCCCTTGTCGAAGGTTACCACCGGAGGCGATCAAGCTGGATCCTTCTAACGCCGCTGATCGTAGCGCTCTGGGCCAATATTCACGGAGCATTCGTGATCATCTTTGCCCTGCTGGCCATCTACGGGATTGGCGAAGCAGCGGAGATGATCAGACGAGGTGAGCGGAGAGTGGCAGAGCTTCGGAGACCGATTATCGCATATGGCGGTGTCGGGGTTCTCTCGCTCCTCGGCGCTCTGATTACGCCATACGGGTTGGGACTCTACCAGCACATCTGGAAGTTCCTCAACGATCGTCAGCTGCTCGCCTCGACGCAGGAGTTTCAGTCTCCCGACTTTCATCAGCTCGATGGCAAGCTGGTCGAGGCGCTACTGGTGCTTGGGGGATTGGCCATCTTTCTGGCATGGCGGGAGGGGCGGGTAGTCGAAGTCGGGCTCTACCTTCTCTGGGCCCACCTGACGCTGCAGTCGGAGCGGCATATTACGCTGGCCGCAGTCACGCTGGCCCCTGTCCTGGCGGAACAGTTTACCCGAGCGGCCGCAGCTCTTTTTGAGCGGATGGCCGCGATCGAGTGGCGTGGAAGAGGCTTTCTGCGGGCGGTTATTGAATGGTATTCCGGCATATTGCGGATCGATCAACAGGTGACTGGAGCGCTGATCTACCTTGCCGCAGTTCTATTTGTGATCGGATTGACAAGCAGCAGTGGGGCTGACAAACTCCTCTCGCCGAACTTCAGCCCTGCAAAATTTCCAGTTGCGGCGAGTGATTTTATCGAAAAGCAGCGCCTGACCGGGAATGGTTACGCTCACGACCAGTTTGGCGGCTACCTGATTTACAGGCTCTGGCCCGGATATAAGGTTTTTGTTGATGGTCGTGGGGACTTTTACCGGCAGGGAACGGTCCTCGATGATATGGAGAAAGTCACACTTGTCAGACCGGAGTGGGCAACCAAACTCGACCAGTATGAAATCAAATGGCTGCTTCTGCGTCGAGATGAGCCTCTTTCACTGATTGCGCTGATGAGCGGACGCTGGCAGAAGATGTATGAAGATCCGGTGGCGCAGGTTCTTGTCAGAACAGGAGAATGATCGACATTCACAGGACTAGATCCAGGGATCGATTGGGGCCACATTCGAAATATCGAGACGGCGCGAATTTATAGAGACGCGGAACAAGCGGGACAAACGCGAAACAAACAAGACAAGCAAGACAAGCAAGACAAACAAGACAAACAAGACAAAAAGATAACGGTGGTTACGTCATGTCACTTCAAAATTTCAAACAGCGGTATCGACAGCCAGTTCTGATAATTTCTCTCGGAATTGTGCTGATGGTCATCTCGGTAGCGGCCATTCGGCCTCTCCGGAACGGCATTGTCTCATCACTTGAATCTGGTCGAGAGTATCTTCTCCTCGAGGCCGAGTCGGAGATACTCGAGCTGGAGGAGGGTGACACGGCTGAAGAGGCAGGTGACTCCGGTGAGGAAGGTAACCAGAAGAAGAAGATCCGGAAGCGGAGTACCTTTGGCAAGATTGTCACCGCGCCGGTGCGACTCTTTGCCGGTATCTTCAAGCGCCGCGATAAGGATTCGCTGGCGATTCGCAACGCGAATGGCAAAGACCTTGAAGGGATGAAGATCATTCCGGTGCAGCGGTCGAAGAGTTCAAAGGATATGATGGCCGATGTCGATCAGCCCCCGGTCGATAGTGACGCGACGGTTGCTCATCGAGCGGCGCAGGCGCTCTTTGACGATGCCGTCAACCAGTATGAGAAGGGTCGGGTCGATGCGGCGATCGAGAAGCTCGCGGCCGCAACGGCGCTCACCGCCGATTTTGCCGAGGCCCACAATCTGATGGGGGTCTGTTACGATCAGAAGCGTCAGTACTCGTCGGCACAGCAGTCCTACGAGAAGGCGCTCCGGGCCGATCGTGATAATGCCCGATATATGAACAACCTCGGTTACTCCTATGCCCTGGCCGGCGACGACGGACAGGCGATCAAATGGTACAAGAAGGGGCTCAAGGAGGATCCGAAGGATCTGCGTCTTCACAACAATATTGGAATGGCATATGGCCGAAAGGGAAACATGTCCAAGGCCCGTGAGCATTTCATCATTGCCGTTGGTCAGACGGGGGCACACCTCAATCTTGGGTATCTCTTCAATCAGCAGGGTGAATATGAAGAGGCGATCCGCCAGTACCAGCTGGCCCTCAATGCCCAGCCGAATTCGCTCACGGCTCTGGGAAATCTTGCGCAGCTCTATGAGCGGACCGGGCGTCTGCGCGAGGCCTCACAGGTTGGAGAGCAGCACCGCCGCGTTGTAGCGATCAACCAGAAGGATCAGGCCGGCGAGCAGGAATAGTGTCAATCCTGGATCGGGAGAGTGGAATGTACGACGAAAGCCCCAGTCACTCATCGATCAGCGGATTTGCTCCGCCGATACCCGAGTCGATCGAAGAGACGGGACTCTCCTTCCAGTTTCTGGTCGATCTGGCACTGAAGACCGCGGCGACTGAAAGCAGTATGACGACCGGACAGGTAGCGGAGAGGCTCTGTCTCCCACTTCCATTGGTCGAAGAGCTCCTGCAGTACCTCTATCGCGAGAAGTATCTCGATGGGCGTGGGGCGGTTGGTTTCAACTCAAATCGCTATGCTTTGCTCGATCGGGGATGGGATCAGTTGCGGAGGCTGATGGAGATGTCGGGCTACATTGGCCCGGCGCCGGTCTCGCTCAACGCCTACAGTGCGCTCATGCGTTCCCAAGCCCTGCCAGAGGAGAAGGTAGGGTTCGATCAGGTCGAAAGGGCCTTCTCAGACCTCGTTCTACCCGAAAGTCTGCTCCAGACACTTGGGTTTGCGATCAACTCGCGTCGCAGCCTCTTTATCTCAGGGATTCCCGGAACCGGGAAGACCTCGATTGCCGAGCGGGTCAATTATGCCCTCCAGGCACCCATCTGGGTGCCGCACGCGATTGCCATCGACGAACACGTCATCAGCATCTTCGACGCACACAATCACGATCGAACCTATGATGAAGAGATCTTTCAGGGCTATGACAGGCGCTGGGTACGAATTTCCCGCCCCTTGATCATTGTCGGTGGTGAGATGACCCTCGAGAGCACCGACCTCATCTATAACCGTGCCTCGCGGTATTACGAAGCCCCATTCCAGATCAAGGCCAACTGTGGAACGCTGGTTATCGACGATTTCGGACGGCAGCGGGTTGAGCCGGAGGAGCTGCTCAACCGGTGGATCGTACCGCTCGAGCGGAAGGTCGATTTTTTGACGCTTCATACCGGAAAGAAGATCAGTGTACCGTTTGAGCAACTGGTCGTCTTTTCGACCAACCTTGAACCGAGCCGCCTCGTCGATGAGGCGTTTCTCCGTCGGATGGGTTACCGGGTCCGCATCGAGCCACCCAGTGAGTCGATCTACCGGGTGATCTTCGAGCGATACGCCGACACGGCAGGAGTGGTCTTTGAGCCGGAGATTCTCGATCATCTTCTGCAGAAATATACAGCAGAGAGGCGCATTCGAAAGGCCTGCGAACCGCGAGACCTGATCAACCGTTTCCTCGACATCTGCCAGTTCAGGGGATTACCGCCAATTCTCAACGAAGAGCTGCTCGACCTCTCATGGAGCAACTATTTTGGGATGGCCCACGAGTAGCTCTACCGTGGTGATGTTCCATGATGCTCAGGACACTTGATTTCAAGAGAATACTTGTGGTGGCCGCCGTCGCCTGTTTTGGGACAGGCTGGACGGGAAGTGGCTGGGCACAGTCACCGCCGGGGGGAGAGCGCAGTCGACCATCGGCCGGAACACCGATGACGGTCATTCTGCAGGATGGTTCCGGGTTTGAGGTTGATGAGCTGCGCGAAGAGTCCGGGCGTTACATCTACCGGATGGGCAACATGCAGGGATTTCTCGATCGTGGGGAGGTTGCCGCAGTACGGGTGGCAAAGAGTGAAGAGGCAGAGAGGGGCATGACGCCACTTTCGCTCGACTTCACGACCGGGCACCGTGGACTCGACCGCCTGATCATCGAGGTTGGAACGGCAAACCGGCTCGATCCATTGCTGATCTATCTCGTCATGCGAGAAGAGTCCGGTTTCAACTACCGGGCAGTCTCACGGGTCGGAGCACGCGGTCTGATGCAGTTGATGCCGGCGACGGCCCGGCGTCTGGGGATTCGAAATATCGAAAATCCGCGTGAGAATGTCGAGGCGGGAACACGACATTTGCGCTGGCTCATCGATCTGTTTCAGGGAGATGTCAATCTTGCGCTGGCCGCCTACAATGCCGGTGAGTCGGCCGTCCGGAGGCACGGCTGGCGGATTCCACCCTATGCCGAGACGAGACGCTACGTCTGGCGCATCAATACCGCATATCGACGAATGAAGGCGGAGTAGCCGGACTACTCCCGGAGGAGCACCAATGACTGATCTGCTGAGGCTGAGTCTGCTCGTGACATTGCTGGTCGTATCGGTAACCGTTGCGGATGCCCAGGGACGGACATCCTCAGCGACACGCGAGGTCTTGACCAATGAGGCCGTGATCGACCTGTCGCGGGCCGGATTCAAGGAGCGGACGATTATTACGCTGATCAGGACATCGGAGACGGCCTTCGATATCTCCACACCAAAGCTGGTCGAGCTGAAGAGGCGTGGAGTGAATGAGCGAATCATCAGTGAGATGATCGAGCGGACCAACCTTCGCGAGGCGATTCGGCGTCAGACGACACTCCGCAATGACGATTTTTTCTCGAAGGCTGACGAAGAGTTCTTCAAAGGGTCGACAATCTATAAAGAGGTACCGACAGAGAAGCAGGCACGCCAGCGTGAAGAAGAGGCCTTGATCTTTGGGTCACAGTCGGGGAGTGAGAGTCGAGCCGAGACCCGAGGTTGGGGGCCAAACAATAATGGAGAGCGGCAGCAGAATACCGAGGTGACAGGTTCGGCAAGTGTGAAGATCGTCCGTCCAGCCGGTGAGAGTGCTGGTGGATCGAATACGCCGCGGCTTGAACGGGCTCCGAAACTGGACAACCACGGGGTGCTCGAGATGGTTCAGGCCGGTTTTTCGGAGGGAACCATCATCCGCAAGATCGAGCTGGCCCAGGTCGATTTCGACCTCTCGACCGGAGCGCTGAGCGAGCTGAAGCAGAACCGGGTCAGTGAGAAGATTATCAAGGCCATGACTGCGGCCATGGATGAGTCAAAATGAGAAAAGCGTGGGCCATTCCATTTCTGGCCTGCCTGCTTCTGCCAATCACGATCGTGGCGCAGCGCCCGACCTCTCCCCCACGGCCACCTGCCGAAGAATCGATCGCCATCGAAACGAGTGAGGTCCTCTTGCCGGTGACGGTGCGTGATGAAAACGGGCAGTTGGTCTCCAATCTAGGTGTGGATCAATTCCGGATTTTTGAAGATGGAGTTGAGCAGTCGATCAGTTCGTTTGCTCTTCGGCGAATGCCGGTCAATGTTGTGCTGCTCATCGACACCAGCAGCAGTGTGGTTCCTGAGCTGGAGGACTTCAAGGCCTCGGCGTGGCGATTCATGTCACAGCTCGATCCGTCAGATCGGATCTGCCTGATTCGGTTTGATGACAAGGTTGAACTCGTGCAGGACTGGACATCGAATCGAGCGACGCTGAAGCGGGCTCTCAATCGTCTGACGACCGGGATGTTCACCCATTTCAATGACGCAATCTTTCTGGCCGCACGTGAGCAGCTCAGCCGGATCAATGGTCGCAAGGCAATCATTGTTCTGACGGATGGAATTGACAGTGGACGCGGTTCGATCCGCTTTGAGCAGGCCTTCCGGGCGGTTGTCGAGGAGGAGGTGCCGGTATATGCCCTCTCAAAGACACGCATTCAGAGTAACCACGAACGGGAACAGCTCCAGTTCTACAGCCAGTCACGATCATCACTCAATCAGTTGAAGATAGATGGCATTCGCCTCACCCTCGCCGAGCTGGAGGCGAGTGAGCGCAATCTCTCCCGGCTGGCCGAAGAGACGGGGGGCCGCCTCTTTCTCCCGGAAGGATTTGATCAGCTCGACGCCGTCTATCAGCAGGTCGCCGACGAGTTGCGAAGCCAGTATGTAATTTTCTATACTCCAGGTGTTGCTGATCGCGACGGACGCTACCGGGCGATCAGGGTCAAAGTGAAGACGCCCCGTCTGCACGTCACAACAAGGTTTGGCTACTACGCCAGGTAGTCCGCCATTCGGTCATCGCCCCCCAGAATCAGTGATCCCCCGTAGAGCAGGAGTTATCATGACAATTCTGAGTTTGAAAGATCTTCGTGTCGGAGGATATTCGTGGCTATCTCTTCCGCGAGTCGTTCTTTTGGGGAGTATCGCCCTTATGGTGACCGGGGTGGTGAGCTGGTGGATCGTCAGATATGATGCCGATGCCGCTGTCGTTCCAACGACAGCCGGGCTGGTGGAGGAGTCCCGGCGTCTCACCCCTGATGATCGCCAGGAGTGGTTGCGAATCACCCGCGGCCTGCTCGCCACCGAGAGTGTCCAGCAGATGGCTGCTCCGGTTGAGCCGATCAACAACCGTGGCGAAGCGACGCGGGTCGAGCTTGGGTATCTTCTCTTCTTCGATCCGGTTATCTCCGGTGATCGAACAACCTCTTGCGCATCCTGTCATCATCCTGATTATGGTATGGCCGATGGAATGGCGCGAGGAGTTGGCATTGGTGGGCACGGTTACGGTCCCCAGAGAGGTGGAACCGGACGCGAGCTGACCCGCAATACGCCGAGTGTCTTCAACTCGGCCTTCAATAACCTCCAGTTTTGGGATGGTCGTGCTGCGACGCTCGAAGAGCAGGCGCTGATTCCGATCTTTGCCGAAGATGAGATGAACCAGACGAGTGTTGCTGAACTGCTGCGCCGATTGCGGGCCGTTCCGCGCTACCGTCAACTCTTCGCGAGTGCATTTGGCCATCAGTCGAATGGTGATGGAAGTGAGATCACACTTCCGAACATTACCCGGGCGATTGCCGCCTTTGAACGGAAACTCAATATTGTCGAGACGGCCTATGACCGGTTCGTGCGGGGCGATGATACGCAACTCTCGACCGAACAGTTGCGAGGTATGGTCGTCTTTTTCGGTCAGGGGCAGTGCGCTGTCTGCCACATCCCGCCACATTTCCACGATGGGGTACTCGCCTCGACGGGTGTGCCAGTCTCTCTGGAGAAGGGGGCTCCACTCGACAAAGACCCCGGATTTGGTGCAGTCATTCGTCGGCGTGATGCCTTTGGTCAATTCAAGACACCCGGGCTTCGGAATATCTCACGTACGGCACCATACATGCACAATGGTATCTTCCGCACGCTTGAAGAGATCGTCGAGTTTTACAATGACGGTGGCGGGCGAGGACGTGGGGTCGAGGTCATCAGTCAGGACTCAAAGGTTGAGAAGCTCAATCTGAACAGCCAGCAGAAGGCCGATCTGATCAGCTTTCTCCGGTCCCTCGACAATCTTGAATCGTCACCGGCGGTCCCAGCCAGTGTTCCGAGTGGATTGACCCCAGTGGGGCGATGATAGTTTTCCTGTCCGAGCAATCGTGGTAATATCTCGCGGGTTAAAATTATTACCATGACCGAATTCATTCAGGAGAAAGAGATATTTTTCGAGCATATCCGGCGGGCAGGACTGAAGAAGACTGCCCAGCGGGAGCTCATACTGCTGATCTTTCTCCGGACAGAGGGCCATCTCAGTGCCGAGGATCTCTATCATCTGGTCAAGGAGAAGGATCCAACGGTCGGGTACACCACCGTCTACCGCACCCTCAAACTTTTGAGTGAGTGCGGACTGGCACGGGAGGAGCGGCTGGGAGATGGGCGTCGCCGCTACGAGCATCACTACAACCATCAGCACCACGATCACCTGATCTGTACCGGCTGTGGCGAACTGATCGAATTCTACAGCGAAGTCATCGAGAGGACGCAGGACGAGATCGCCGAGCAGTTCGACTTCGAACTGACGCATCATAGTCTGCGGATCTTCGGCGTCTGTTCGAAGTGCCGTCAGAAAAAGCAACGCCGCATCTGATCCCTGGCATGTCAATAATTGTCAACCGCTGGTGGGTTTTTATCGTCATCCTGATCATCCTTCCAGTACACACCGGAGAGGTGTCGACTGGGACGGGGCAGTCTCTGGGCCGGAGTCGCGAGCCGCTCATTCCAGAGATGGTGCGTGAGCCATTCTCACGCAGTTGCCAGTCCTGTCACGGTCTTCATGGACACGGCATCATCGGCGTTGCGCCCGATCTGCGAAGAATTGACTCTCGCACCAGGGATGAATGGGTAGACTACCTTCATCACGACGGGAAAGATCATCCCGTCACCGCGCCCCCGCCTCTCTGGCTGACCGGTGGTGAGATAGAGTTGATGGCCGGATTTTTGATGACCTTTCCGGCCCGAATGGAGATCGAGGAGAGTATGTCAAAGTGAATCGTCGTGGAACATATAATCTGGGACGAGAATGGCGGGTGAGGCTGCACGCCTTCTTCAGCATAATCCGGCTGGTGGTAAAGGGGTATGTGACGGGGCAGCCGATCGATGAAGAGCGACCACGGAAAGGTTGTTGCTGAGATGAACTCTGATATCGAAAAACTGGTTGAAGAGATAACAGAGAGACTCCTTCTGCGGCTGAACCAGGTGGAGGTGGGTGGAGACCTGACCAGTACGGATCCGGATCAAGGGGCATCGTATTGCAGTCCGCATCACCTCGCCTGTGCTCTCAATGCCGGAGCGGCAAGACTCAGCCTGCCCTGGGGGCAGGCGGCGGCAGTCACCGTCGATATTGCCCGCTATATCGATCATACCCTGCTCAAACCAGAGGCAACCCGTATCGAGATCGAGCAGCTCTGTGATGAGGCCCGCGCTTACCAGTTTGCGTCAGTCTGTGTCAATCCGACCTGGGTGCGCGAAGCGGCGGTCAGACTGCTTGGATCGAGTGTGAGGGTCTGTACGGTGGTCGGTTTTCCACTTGGAGCAACTCTGCCGGACGTGAAGGCTTATGAGGCACGCCGTGCCATCTTTGATGGTGCAACCGAGATCGATATGGTCATCAATGTCGGAGCGCTCAAATCGGGTGATGACGACCTGGTTCGTCGCGATATCGCGGCAGTCGTCTCGAGCGCCCACGAGGGGTGTGCAATCGTCAAGGTGATTCTCGAAACGGCTCTTCTCACCGATGAGGAGAAGATTCGCGCCAGCCGGCTGGCTCGGGAGGCCGGGGCCGATTTTGTGAAGACCTCGACCGGCTTCAGCCGGGGTGGCGCGACTGTCGATGATATAGAACTGATGAGACGAACGGTCGGAGAGGACCTGGGCGTCAAAGCAGCGGGCGGAGTGAAGGATCTGACTGCCGCACGAGAGATGATTGCTGCCGGTGCGACCCGCATTGGCGCTTCAGCCGGTGTTCGCATTGTCCAGGAGGCTGCCGGAGCGAAACCGTCCACCCCTCCCCCGTCAGGGTATTAGTCGACTGATAGCTGCCAGACTACTCCAGCCACCCACCGTCAGAGCTGGTCGTTCACCATCCAGCAAAAGCAATGCGAGAAATAAATGTTGCTCGGACAGGCTGATCGCAAGCCTGGACTGATCGTTGATGATGATCGCGACAAAAGACTCAGTGGTGGGCGCGTTCTTTACCCAGCAAGAGGGTCCTCGCATCGCCCTTCGCCTGCGCACTCGCCCAAAACAGATACGGCGCCAGGAATACCATTCCGCCGAAGAATGCTAAAAGACCCAGCACAACTGCCTTGCCGGTAAATTGATGACGCCAGGCCACCCAGATGCCCGAAATACCCAGGATCATCATGAAATCCAGGTTGAACTGTCCTGGCCAGGCAAGTTCGGCAATACTGGAGAAGAAGACCGAGAAAAGGTTCCACCCTTGGTGGCTGACAACGAAGAGGGTGTAACTGCTTAGGCTTGCAAAAGCTACGACAAGATAGGCGCGGAACAGTTTCATTTACTACTCTCCATTCGACGACTTATCATCTCGACCAATATCGTATCGACATTGATGGTCGAGCCAACTGACACCCTGTCTGCCGAAAGTTCGACAGCTGGTGCCATCCTGAAGGGTCTCCGACCTTCGATCACTTGAAATGCTAAGGTAGCACAATGTCGGTCAACAAGATAAGCATATTGATAGACTGGTCGCCAGCTTGACCACTGAACACTATTTCAGTATCGTCAAAGTCGCTAATTGAGCATAGGCCGAAGATGCAATGGAATCGAAGTTCCTGCCCTCCCTGACGGCAGTGTTCAGAACGTTGAAAACTACCAGAAGCGCCGTATCACATTCACTAAGATGAAGATACTTCTCTGACGAGAGCTCGGCCCTCTCTCGGCCTGCTCAGCCGAGTTAGAGCGCTGGCTCACGTCAAGAGAGTCTCCAGCGAAGGGACGCTGTTTTGGAATCTGCCAATTGAAAAGAGTCGCCATTCTTCAATCCAACTATATACCCTGGAAGGGATATTTTGATCTGATCGGGTCGGTCGATGAGTTCATTCTCTACGATGACATGCAGTACACACGCCGTGACTGGCGTAACCGGAACAGGATCAAGACTCCACGAGGGCTCGAATGGCTGACAGTGCCGGTGAAAGTAAAGGGTCGCTATCATCAGACGATTCGAGAGACAGAGCTGGATGGGGCACAATGGGCGCTTGACCACTGGAGGACACTATCTTCCAACTATGGACGTGCACCATACTTTTCCGAGATGAGCCGCGAGCTGGAGCCGCTCTATCTTGACCGTCAATATACTCATCTGAGCCAGCTCAATCGAGATCTGATCGAGTGGGTATGTTCGAAGCTGGCGATCCGGACTTCAATTAAAGACTCCTCAGCTTACGATCTTGCTGAGGGAAAGACGGAGCGGCTGCTTGAGATATGTCGACAGGCAGGGGCGACCGAGTATATCTCGGGACCCGCGGCAATTGACTACCTTGAGACAAGCCTCTTCAATGCCGCCGGCATTGAAGTAAGATTCTTCGACTACACAGGATATCCCAGCTATCCGCAGCTCTGGGGTACTTTTGAGCACGGAGTGACCATACTCGATCTGCTCTTCAATTGTGGAACGAAAGCGGCTGATTATCTGAGGAGAGACGCATGATCAAGTTGTCGATAGTCAGCACGCTCTACTCGTCAGCCGCCTACATCGATCAATTTCACAGTCGAGCCGGGAGCGTCGCTCGACAGCTTGTCGGCGAAGATTATGAGATAGTCCTGGTCAATGACGGATCACCTGATGACAGTCTGGGCCGGGCAGTGCGGCTGGTGCAGACCGATCCTCACGTCGTCGTCGTCGACCTCGCACGCAACTTTGGCCACCACCGGGCAATGATGATCGGATTGGCCCACGCAAAGGGTGAATGGATCTTTCTGATCGACAGTGATCTGGAGGAAGAGCCGGAGTGGTTGCTGGATTTTGACCAGCAGAGGCAGGACGAGAGGGTTGACGTAGTTTATGGTATCCAGGAGACGCGGAAGGGCGCACTGCCGGAAAGGTTGAGTGGCTGGCTCTTCTATCGTGTCTTCAGAGCTCTGACCGGGGTTGCGCAGCCGGACAATGTTGTAACGGCAAGACTGATGTCTCGCCGCTACCTGGAGGCGCTTCTGTCCCATCAGGAAAGGGAGTTGAATATCGGCGGATTGTGGGTCACGACCGGATTCGACCAGTCGAGCCGGGTAGTCGTCAAACACCAGTCGAGCCCCACTACATATTCGTGGCGCAGGAAGATCGATCTTCTGATCAATGCGGTTGCCTCATTCAGCAGTCGGCCGCTGGTCTTTGTCTTCTATTTTGGACTGTTGATCTCATTCAGTGCGAGCCTCTTCATTGCCGGGTTGCTGATTCAGTACTTCTTCATCGCCCAGCCAGTCTCCGGGTATACATCGGTGATTGCCTCGATCTGGCTCTTCTCCGGGCTGATCATCCTTTTTCTCGGTATCCAGGGCATATATCTCTCCAAGATCTTCATTGAGGTCAAGCAGCGCCCATATTCGATCATCCGCCGAGTCTATCGTGCCGGTGGTAATGAAGAGCCCGATCAGGAGAGGAGCGGTCGATGAAGCGAGATGAAGAGACCCTGCTCCGTGAGGTTGCCAACTATTACGGTGACCGGCTCAACCAGCACGGGGCCACGCCAAAGGGTGTGGACTGGAATGGAGAGAATGGTCAGCTCAACAGATTTGCGCAGTTGGCGAGAGTGATCGATCGGGCAGATGGGTTCACGCTCAATGATCTTGGCTGTGGTTATGGGGCACTGGTCGATTTTCTTTCCCCCCGCTATGCCAATTTTCAGTACTATGGGTACGACGTCTCCGCTGAGATGATCGCCGCCGCCCGCGATCGTTACCGGGGTCGGCCATTTGTCAGTTTCAATCCCGGTTCAATTCCAGAAGTGGTTGCCGATTACGGGATTGCAAGTGGAATCTTCAATGTCCGACTTGGAATAACCAATACAGAATGGGTTGATTATCTGCTCGGTGTCCTGGATGTTCTTGACCGGACAAGCCTCGACGGATTTGCCTTCAACTGTCTCACTTCATATTCAGATCAGGAAAAGATGAGGTCAGATCTCTTCTACGCCGATCCATGTCAGCTCTTCGATCACTGCAAGCGACGATATTCGAAGAATGTCGCTCTTCTGCACGATTATGGACTGTATGAGTTTACCATCATCGTCAGAAAGGTGAGCGACGGCCAGATTGCCAGGAGGATGGCCGACCGTAGTACTGTGGGATGCAACAGTCAGTGAAACAATGGCCGGGACGGGGACGGCAGATGGCCGGGTTGGAGTGATGCAGATAACCAAGAAGATGGCGAGTGTAAAGATGATCAGGTGCTTGATTGGATTGTTCCTGACGTTGCTGATTCTGACGGGGATCGATGGCGGATGGCGGGCGACCCGGTCTTTGTGGCCAGGCATCTATGAAGATGGCTCGATGTACACTACGGTCGTAATCAATCGAGCGAACGGCCTTGGAAATACGTTCGATGTCTTCACTCCCAATATCAGAGTGAACAATGGTGATCGCACCTTCAGGGTCCATGGTCAGCTCTACCATCCGCTGATCGCCGCCTTGATCACTGGAAGAGGGTATGATGCTCTATTGACCCAGTTTCACAGGCTGAATCTGCTTGGCTTTCTGCTGGCACTGCTGCTCTTCTATCTGGTGCCGGCAAGAAGACTCGCCACCTCGCCACTCGTCTCGCTGGGATGTGGCGTCTCCTGTGCATATGCGACAACCAGTCTGCTGCAGTATCTGCAGGGTCGCCCGGATCATGGCGTAGTGCTGGTCCTGCTGCTGGCGGGGCTCTTCAATGAACTGGTTCTTCGTGATCGATTCACTTCGTTAAAGGCAGGGATTGCCATTGGCGTAGTTGGCGCGATCTCGCCACTTCCTGGCTATCTGCTCGGGATGTTGACGGTCCTCTCCAGTTCATTGCGGGTGACCCGTTTCAGAAAGCTGGTTGTCGACTCAACGATCAGTCTGGTCGTTTCGTTGCTTGTCTGGGTCGTTCTGACCTCGATCGTCTATGCCGGACCACTGTCTGATCTCTTTACCAGTACCGTCAGGGACGGAATGAGTTTCCAGCCTGGAATGTACCAGCTCTTTTATAACTTTCCGCAGATGAGTCTGGCGCGGATTGCCAGCGCCCTCATCTGGGTGAAATATGCACCATTCCTGATCACGCCACTGCTGCTTGTCACACTGATGGTGCTGATCATTGCCGGAAGGCGCCTTGCTGGAAGGGATTCCTGGCCACTCAATTTCACTCTGGCGGGCCTGCTGTTTACCCTTTCGGGACAATTGTGGTTCTTCATTCTTCACTGGCCGGAGAGACATTACGATGTGATCGGCCTCTACCCAGCCATCTTTCTCTGGATGTTGAGACAGTTGATGCTGGTCGAGAGAAGGATCGATCTGTCGTTACAGGTAACGCTGGCCAGTCGGGGGATCGAACACCAACTTCGGCTGGATCGTCAAGCTCTGACTGCGGGACTCGTTGTCATAATGTCATTGGTGGTAGCAATGCCCGGACTCGGCTTCTTGAGAACCTCACTG
Source organism: uncultured Acidobacteriota bacterium (assembly GCA_903862855.1). Taxonomy (GTDB): domain Bacteria; phylum Acidobacteriota; class Blastocatellia; order RBC074; family RBC074; genus CAIOZW01. The sequence continues at coordinate 7,065 of CAIOZW010000201.1, read as the reverse complement.
ATTCAGCGTGGAGTGATCGAACACGGCGTCAGCTATTCAATGGCCCTCGCGCGATTTCAGCAGTTGAAAGAGAGTCTGGCGGAGAATGAATACATCCTGATCGATTCTTGGTCGTCAACGAATGGGCGGTCATCGGTCGTCTTCGATGGCCCACCATGGAAAAGTCGAGCCAGTGTCTGGGGTAACGATCTCAATGAGAGTTTCAGCGGAATGAAGGCGCGTTACTACTTTACGCTGCAGGACTCGCTGCTCGATACAAATGTTCCGGTCCAATCGAATGGTTACAGGCTGATTGAGAAGAATCTGACCGAGTTTCCCGTGCGAATATTCGGCATTTCGGTAACTTCGATCACACCTGGTTACGGATATGTGATCTACGAGAAGGAGACCTCGTCTCCCCCTGGCACGCCAAAGGAGAAATAATGAGGTGGGAGAAACTGGGTCAGGTCTTCTGTCCGGATGGAAAGATCGACTGGATGAGTACCCATGCGGCCGTGCCGATTGCTGAGCCGCTGGGGGGAGATCTCTTCAGGATCTATTTCAGCAGTCGTGATCGGCGCGGAAGAAGCCATACCGGATATCTGGTGATCGATCTCAACTGCCCGGATCGGATTCTCGATCTCTCAAGTGCGCCGGTCCTCAAGCCGGGGAGTCTGGGTGAGTTCGACGACAGTGGTGCCATGGCCACCTGGCTGACCGAAGCACCTGACGGACAGAAACTTCTCTATTATATTGGCTGGAATCTCGGTGTCACCGTCCCCTTTCGCAATTCAATCGGTCTGGCAAAAGGCCGAGAAAGCCCGACTTTTGAGCGGGCATTTCCTGGTCCGATTCTCGACCGTACCCGACTTGAGCCGCATTTTTGCGCCTCCTGCTGTGTCATCCCTGGCGAAGATGTCTGGCGAATGTGGTATCTCTCTTGCACCGGCTGGAGTGAGGAGGGCGGAAAGCTCCGGCATCATTACCATATCAAGTATGCCGAGTCTTCCGATGGGGTCGAATGGCGTCGCGATGGACTGATCGCCATCGACTATGCCAGTCAAGACGAGTACGCCATCTCACGTCCGACGGTCATCAGAGAGCGGGGAGCGTGGCGAATGTGGTTCTCGAGTCGCGGCGATGCCTATCGGATTGGCTATGCCGAATCGGTCGATGGTCGACGATGGGATCGTTCCAGCGAACCGGTTGGGATCGACGTCTCAGCCAGCGGGTGGGATGACGAAATGATCGAATACCCATTCGTCTTTGAACATCGAGGCCAGCTCTTCATGCTCTACAATGGCAACGATTATGGGAAGACCGGGTTTGGTCTCGCGCAGCTTGCCGTCGATCGATGATCATCGGCGACGGCTCGACAGTCAGGGAAGTTATCTGAATGGAACAGATCGGATTCAATAAGCCTTATATGGTTGGGCGGGAGTTGTCATACATTGCTGAGGCCCATTTCAAGGGCATGCTCGCTGGGGATGGCCGCTTCACCAGACATTGTCAGGACTGGCTGGAACGACAGACCGGCACACATCGCGCATTGTTGACCCATTCCTGTACGGCGGCGCTGGAGATGGCGGCGATCCTTGCCGATATCAGGCCCGGTGATGAAGTGATCATGCCGTCATATACCTTTGTCTCGACGGCCAATGCCTTTCTCCTTCGTGGCGCCGTCCCGGTCTTTGTCGATATCCGTGCCGATGATCTCAACCTCGATGAACGGAAGATAGAGGCAGCGATCACCCCCCGGACGCGGGCCATCGTTCCGGTCCATTATGCCGGCGTTGGCTGCCAGATGGACGAGATAATGAAGATTGCTGACCGCTTTAGACTTCTCGTCATCGAAGATGCCGCACAGGGAATCATGGCAACCTACAGGGATCGTGCCCTCGGTTCGATCGGCCATTTTGGAGCACTCAGTTTTCACGAGACTAAGAATATCATCGCCGGGGAGGGTGGAGCACTGCTCATCAACGATCCAGTCTTCGCCGAGCGTGCCGAGATCATTCGCGAGAAAGGAACCAACCGGAGCCTCTTTTTCAGGGGGCAGATCGACAAGTATACCTGGGTCGATATTGGCTCGTCATATCTGCCGGGAGAGATCATCGCCGCATTTCTCTGGGCACAGATGGAAGAGGCGGAAGCAATCAGTACCCGGCGAATGGCTCTCTGGAAGCGCTATCACGAAGGATTGAAAGGGCTCGAGGAGGTTGGGCGAGTCCGGCGTCCGCTGATCGGTGCTGACTCTCGGCACAACGCCCACATGTACTATCTGATTCTGCGTGATCTTGCCGACCGGACGGCATTTATCGATGCCATGAGGGCTGAGGGCGTCAGTTGTGTCTTTCACTACGTCCCGCTCCATTCCTCCCCGATGGGGCGCGAGGTTGGCCGGACAGCCGGAACTCTCGATGTAACGACCAATCTGGCCGAGCGGCTGGTCAGGCTCCCTCTCTGGCTCGGGATCGAGCCTCACCTCGATCGGGTGATCGAACTGATCCACCGGGTTCTGGCCAAATGAAGCAAAGCTGAGTCGATCCTGAATCGAGGGAAAAGCACCGACTGATCAGCGAAGAGGCGAGCGGCACTCCCCGATTATAAATAGATCAAATATCGATTTTACTTTCGGGGACCTGGGGAGGCCGGAAACTGGCGCCCCTGCACCGCCTCGAGTATCGTTGGATTCTCGCGACGCAGGCGAAGTGAGGTCTCCCGCTCGCGACGGGCATTCGCTTCATCACCAAGGCGAAAGTAGACCTGTGAAAGCAGAAGATGCGGCTGTGGATGGCTCGGATCGCGTCGAACTGCCTCGGTCAGTTCGGAGAGGGCTTCAGGCAGTCGTTTGAGGGCGATCAGCGCCCGCGCAAGGGCGAGGCGGGCCGGGGTGTAGTCGGTTCGAATCGCGAGCGCCCGTTGCAGGCTCGGGATGGCCTCTGCCGAGCGGCCCAGCTGCTGCAAGGTCTCGCCCAGAAAGTAGTGTGGTTCCTCATAGTTCGGATCAAGGCTCCCCGCCAGTTTTAGCTCGCCCAGCGCCTCATCGATCCGCCCGACCTTCTGCAGATGAAACCCGAATTCAAAACGTGCACGCGCCGATTGTGGATACTTCGTCACGGCCCGCTGCGCAATCTCAAGGGCCACCGGATAGAGTCCGGCATCCTGATTGGCCTTGATCGCCAGCAGGAAGGCGTTGAGGTCATCCGGCGTCAGCTCGAGCGCCTGTGTTGCAGCGGCCGCCGCTTCGGTAAAATAGCGGCCCCGACCATACTCGACGATCATGATCTGAAGCAGCTTGCTCGCACGGGGATTGATCCCGAGTGCGCGGCGCCAGCTTGCCAGTGCATCCTCCCGCCGCTCGAGTGACTGATAGCAGGCTCCAAGCAGGTAGTGCGTGTTGAAGTCGGTGGCTCTGACCCGCAGGGCACGCTCGAGATAAGGAACCGCCGGTTCAAACTCACGTCGCGAGTAGTGAAAATAGCCAAGGTTGAAGAGGGCGGGGAAGTACCCGGGGGCAGCCTTCAGAGCCCTCTTCCACAACTCTTCCGCTTCAGCCGGTCGGTTGGCGCGGGCCGCCTCCTGGGCGGCATCCGAAAGGGCGGCGGGATCTGCCGGATCCTGACAGAAGACCGTCAGAGTGAGGGCCAGGAGTAATGGGACTGCTCTGTACATCGAATCTCTACCTCTTACTGGTCACTACCTCTTGCTTGATTGACGACGGGCCTCGCCACTTCCCTCGACAAGATGAAGAATCGTGTCGACCACCGCCCCACGGAAATCTTCCGTCTGCCCGTTTGGCCAGGTTACCCGCAAACGGTCGATCCGGTCTCCCTTTCCGAGACCGAAATGGAGCCGCAGATCATTCTGAGATATGTAGCTCGATTGGCTCAGCAGAGTTCTCATCTCTCGACGCCCCCCCGATTCAATCGTGACAATCGCGCCGATCGCGCTGCGGTTCGACCGCGTTCCCTCCAGCCTTACCTGCACCCAGTGTCCACTCCCGGGTGGCAGATCATTACGCAGCAATGATGGCGCCTCACCCATGTTCATGACCAGAACATCGATGTCGCCATCATTGTCGATATCTCCAAAAGCAGCACCGCGGCTCGACTGGCGCTCAGCAATCCCAGGTCCCGCCTTGGAACTGACATCTTCAAATCGCCCGTCACCAAGATTGCGATAGACGAGACGCGGATTGCGGTAGCTCTCCTGTGATCTGGCTGAGGCTGTGTCAATCTCCGGGTAGACGTGTCCATTCACCTGCAGGATGTCACTCAGACCGTCATTGTCGAGATCGGCCATCCCGATTCCCCACGCGACATACTGTGGGTTGACTGCCAGACCGGCCCGAATCACAACGTCCTCAAAGACCCAGTCACCACTATTACGATAGAGGTTTGGATAGTCACCGGAGAAGTTTGTTTTGATCAGATCGAGCCGACCGTCCTGATCAAAGTCTCCCACTCCAACCCCCATCCCGGCCTGCTCGAATCCATGCTCGCTGAAAGCGACTCCCGCTTCAGCCCCAATATCGGTGAAGGTCCCATCCTGATTGTTACGCAGCAGAATGCTCGGGGTCGTATCACAGGCAATGTAGAGATCGGTCCAGCCATCACCGTTCAGGTCGGCGGCAATCGGGGTGAAGGCGTAGATCCCCTTCAATCCACCAATTCCCGATCGGGCGGTCACCTCTTCAAACTGGAGATTACCAAGGTTGTGGTAGAGGCGGACACGACCATATGGCAGTCCACGCGGTCCGCAGAGAACCGGCATCCCCTTCCACTCGCAGTTGGGTGATTTTCCTGGAAGCGGTGTCGTTGCCGGATCGAACTCGAGGTAACTGGTGACCAGGAGGTCGAGCCGACCATCACGGTCATAATCGATAAAGGTTGCGCCGGAACTCCACTCACGGGCCGGCCCCGCCGTGCCACTCTTCACTCCGATCTCTTCGAATGTTCCATCACCACGATTCCGGTAGAGAAGGTTGGGGCCCCAGTAGGTGACGTAGAGATCGGTCCACCCATCATTGTCGATGTCTCCGGCCGCAACTCCATTGCCCCAGCCCGCCTGCTCGAGACCGGCCTTCTTCGTCACATCTTCAAAGAGCTTTCCACCACTGTTCCGGAAGAGATGGTTGGTTGGTGCGGCGACACCCTTGAAGCCGTCAAGTCGTGACCCATTGACCATAAAGAGGTCGAGTCGCCCATCGTTATCGTAGTCGACCATGGCGACACCGGAACCATTGGCTTCAATGATGAACCGTTTGGATGTCTCGTGACCGGAGGTGAATCTCTTGGTCAGTCCGGACTCGGAGGCGATGTTGCTGAAACTGGCCACGAAAGGTCGTCCGGAATCACTGCTGCGCGGTGCTGCCGCGGCGTTCTGCGTCGAGACTCCCTGTCCCCACGCGACGGTCATTAAGCCAGCGCCAAACAGAACCGCCACCTGCACAAGTATGGATGATATAAACCTGCCCCCATATCGGGATGATCTCGATCGCCTCCATTCTTGAATGATGGAGAGGTCTCCACGGCCTGTTGCACGGCAATATCTTCTCGACGGGTGTAGTAGCACGCCCTCTTACCTCCATTGATGCAGGAATAGCGGATCTGTGACCAGTTAATCTTGACAAGAACGGCAAGAATACCGTAAAACTCACTCGTTCGCCAGAAAGCTATTTTGCATAAACGATTGTATTCTGCATTTAGCAAGCTTCTGCCGTTGCGCACGATCTGTGAGCAGGGTGCGAACGTAACTCTCCATAGACCAATACGAAGCAGTGAACTGTCCGATCCGGATTCGTTCCGGGCTGTTCGTCACGCTCCTGCTCGTAATCTTCTGACTGACACGACAATCAGATGCTCATCCATCAAGAGTAATGGATCGGGATCTTTCACAGGTTTCCGGGTAAAACAACCCACTTTGGGCCGCAGTTGGTGTGTCAACGCCGTTGATGCACGATTCTCTCGCGGCTCAGCCCACGGCTCACATGGAAAAGTAGCTGGTCGTGAATGTCAGTGAATACAGAAACCATGGTAATTAATCAGGGGGAAAGTCAATGCGATTCGGAATCAGCAAGTCAGGGTCAGGTTTGATCCTCACGATCCTTGCGCTGATACTTTTGGCGACTGCTGCCCAGGCTCAGACGGCAGCGACGATCGTTGGTGATGTCACCGATGCAAGCGGTGCCGTAGCCGCCAACGTCAGCGTCAAAGTTATTAACGAAGGGACGGGTATCGAACGTTCAGTGGTCACCAACGAAGCTGGACAATATCGAGTCACACCGCTCAATCCCGGCAACTATACGGTCGAGGTCGAAGCGAACGGTTTCAAAAAGGAGATCCGCACCAATGTGGTCGTCCAGGTTGGAACAGTAATTGAGCTCGACTTTTCACTGCAGGTCGGCCAGGTCACCGAGACGATCGGCGTCACGGGTGGAGTCCCGACTTTGCAGACCGAAGATGCCTCGGTGGGCAACATCGTCAACTCGAAGGCGCTCGAGCGACTGCCAGTCAATCAGCGTAACTATACGCGTCTGATCCTGCTCATGCCGGGAACCAGCTCGGTCACCCGCAGCCAGCAGCAGGGAGTCGCCCAGTCCGGAACCGGGCTCTTCTCCGTCAACGGTGGACGCCCGCAGGACAACAACTTTACTCTTGATGGTGTCGATTCCAACATGCAGATGATGAACTCACCCGGAATCTCACCGCCCATGGACGCGATCCAGGAGTTCAAGGTCTCGACCAATACGGGAGCTGAGTTTGGCCGTTCAATGGGTGCGAACATCAGCATGGTCATGAAGTCCGGAACCCGTGATCTGCACGGCACGCTCTATGAGTACCTGCGCAACGACAAGTTCGATGCAAATGAGTTCTTCGCCAATCGCAGTGGTCTTGGTCGGACGCCATTCCGGCTCAACCAGTATGGTGTGACCCTTGGCGGGCCAGTGATGCTGCCGAAGGTCAACCTTCGCGACAAGATGTTCTGGTTCTTCTCGTGGGAGGGTTTCCGGCGGCGTCGTGGAACGGCCCTTGTCACCAGCGTGCCGACCGATGCCTTCCGCCGCGGCGACTTCTCGGCCCT